>JAEYQV010000115.1 GCA_023409835.1 Bacillota bacterium | reverse complement strand
GGTCAGCAAAGGTTACCGGGTAGCCATCTGTGAGCAGGTGGAGGACCCTAAGATGGCTAAGGGTATCGTGAAACGGGAGGTAATCCGGATTGTCACTCCGGGCACCAATTTAAATACACAAGTGATGGATGAGACCAGAAATAATTACCTGATGGCAGTTGTACATACTACCAATGCTTACGGTATCTCCGTTGTTGATGTTACAACCGGAGATTATTTTGTTACTGAGGTTGACAATGAACGTAAGCTGATGGATGAGATATATAAATGGTCCCCCTCTGAAATTATCTGTAATGATACCTTTTTTGTCTCAGGTATTGATATCGATGCCTTAAAAAGTATCAATAATCTGGCCTTATCCCCACTGGAACCCTGGTATTTTGATGACGAGCTATGTATCCGTGCATTGAAGGAGCAGTTTCATGTCGGTGCCCTGGAGGGTATTGGGTTAAAGGATTATACCATCGGTATAATAGCTGCAGGATGTATCATGCAGTTTTTAAAGGAGACCCAGAAGAATTCCCTGTCCCATATTACGAAGCTGACTCCCTATACCTATGAAAAATATATGCTTCTGGACAGCTCCACCATACGAAATCTGGAGCTGACGGAAACCATCCGCGAGAAGCAGAAGAAGGGCTCCCTGCTATGGGTACTCGATAAAACGAAGACCGCAATGGGTGCAAGACTGCTTCGCAGCTATATGGAACAACCCCTGATTGATTATGACCTGATCAATGAACGGCTGGCGGCAGTGGGCCAGCTGAAAGAGAATATGATTACACGGGAGGAGCTCCGCGAGTACCTAAATCCGATCTATGATCTGGAGCGTCTGGTTAGCAAAATCAGCTACAAGAGTGCGAATCCCCGGGATTTGATTGCCTTCAGCTCCTCCCTGTCCATGCTTCCCCATATAAAATTCCTGCTGAAGAGCTTCAGCAGTGATAACGATACTACTTCCATTGCTTCCGGTACGGAAGCTGGCTGCAGTAAGAAGAACACCGTCCGGGAGGAGCCCGGACCTTCCGGACTGTTGCAGGAGGTATATGAGGAGCTTGACGTCTTAGAGGATATCTATCAGCTGATCAGCAGCTCCATCGCCGAAGAACCACCTCTGACCGTTAAGGAGGGCGGAATCATACGGGAAGGCTTTCATGAAGAGGTTGACCGATTAAGGAAGGCTAAGACGGAGGGCAAGGACTGGTTAATGGATCTGGAGACCAGAGAGCGGGATGCTACGGGCATTAAGAATCTTAGAATCCGCTATAACAGGGTCTTCGGCTATTATCTCGAGGTAACGAACTCCTATCAGAACCTGGTGCCTTCAAATTGGATTCGTAAGCAGACTCTTGCCAATGCGGAGCGTTATACCACTCCGGAGCTTAAGGAGCTGGAGGATGTTATTCTCGGGGCAGAGGACAAGCTCTTTTCCCTGGAATATGATCTGTTCTGTGAACTAAGGGATCGGATCGGTTTTGAGATTAAGAGAATTCAGCAGACCGCGAAAGCTATCGCCAAGCTAGACGTATATGCCTCCCTTGCACTGGTAGCAGAACAGAATAATTATGTGAAGCCGGAGATGAATACCAACGGCGTTATTATGATCAAAAACGGCAGGCATCCGGTGGTGGAGAAGATGATCTCCCATGATATGTTCGTTGCCAATGATACTATACTGGATAATAAGAATAACCGGGTTTCCATCATCACCGGTCCGAATATGGCGGGTAAATCTACTTATATGCGGCAATCTGCCCTGATTGTTCTGATGGCACAGCTCGGAAGCTACGTTCCGGCGGATAGTGCAACCATCGGTATCGTGGACCGTATCTTCACCCGTGTTGGGGCCTCGGATGACCTGGCCAGCGGTCAAAGTACCTTCATGGTGGAGATGACCGAGGTTGCTAATATATTAAGAAATGCCACGAAGAACAGCCTGTTAATACTCGATGAGATCGGCAGGGGAACCAGCACCTTTGACGGACTCAGTATTGCCTGGGCAGTGGTTGAGCATATCAGTAATTCTTCACTGCTTGGAGCCAAGACCTTATTTGCCACCCATTATCACGAGCTGACTGAGCTCGAGGGAAGACTGGAGGGTGTCAATAACTATTGTATCGCGGTGAAGGAGCAGGGAGAGGATATCGTATTCCTGCGTAAAATTGTCAAGGGCGGAGCAGACAAGAGCTACGGTATTCAGGTGGCGAAGCTGGCGGGCGTACCTGCCGGCGTCTTAAGACGGGCTACTGAGATTGTAACAGAGCTTACCGGGAATGACCTTGCCTTAAAGGCAAAGAATCTATCTTCACCGGAGACCTCCACTCAGGAGGAGTTCATTCAGGAGGAATTATCGCTGGATCATTTTCCGGAGGAGCCCGCATCAAGGACAGGCAGGAAGGATAAAAAATCGAAGGATATGGGGCAATTTTCCTTGTTTTCCATATCCGGGAATGAGGATATCGTCGCAGAGTTAAGAGACATCGATGTCGCACGCTTGACTCCGATTGATGCCATCAATAAGCTATATCAGCTTCAGAAGAAGATCAGGGACAGAATATAGGTATGATACCTGTATTTGTCATCAGGTACCATCATTCTCCTGACGATATCCATCATTCTCCTATCGATATTGTAGCATAGGCAAATAGTTTTACAGAAAGGCAGGGTAACAATGTCTTTAATCCATGTATTAGATGAAGCAACCATTAACCAGATAGCAGCCGGAGAGGTCGTAGAACGTCCCAGCGCAGTGGTTAAGGAATTAATTGAAAACGCCATGGACGCAGGAGCTACCGCAATCACTGCAGAGATCAAGGAGGGCGGCCTTAGTCTGATTCGGATTACCGATAACGGCGGAGGTATTGCGAAGGAGGATATCCCCCTTGCTTTTATGCGTCATGCAACCAGTAAAATTCTCTCCGCTGAGGATCTGCTCTCTGTTACCAGTTTAGGCTTCCGAGGTGAGGCATTGTCGAGCATTGCTGCTGTATCACAGGTGGAGCTGATTACGAAGACACCGCATTCTCTTAACGGTTACCGCTACCTGATAGAAGGAGGAGAAGAGAAGGGTCTGGAGGAGATTGGCAGCCCGGGAGGCACAACAATTCTGGTTCGTAATATCTTTTATAACACACCGGCCCGAAGAAAGTTCCTTAAGACTGCCACAACCGAGGCAGGTTATGTCAGTGATCTGATGGAACGGCTGATAATTTCTCATCCGGGTATCTCCTTTAAATTTATTGTCAATAATCAGGTAAAGCTGCAATCCTCCGGTAACAACAGTACCAAGGATATTCTGTATCATGTGTACGGCAGGGATGTCTCAAAGGAACTGCTTCCGGTAGAATATCAATCGACTGATATTACCGTATCCGGTTTTATCGGAAAGCCCATTATTAACAGAGGAAACCGCAATTTTGAAAATTATTTTATCAATGGAAGATATATTAAAAGCAGCGTAATAACTAAGGCGATCGAAGAGGCCTATAAGCCCTTCCTGATGCAGCATAAATATCCCTTTACCTCTCTTTATTATACGATCAATCCTTCTCTGATTGATGTGAACGTACATCCTCAGAAGCTGGAGGTAAGGCTAAAGAACAGTGAGGAGATCTTCCGGATTACGTTGGACTTGATCCGTTCCTCCTTATCCGGCAGAGAGCTTATTCCAAAGGTCTCTTTAAGTAAGCAGGAATATGTCAGGGAGAAGGAGGTACGATTTCCAGAGCCCTTCGAGGAGAAGCGCCGTGAGCTGCAATTTCAGGCATTGGAGACGATGGCTCCACAGAAGACTGATCTAACAGCACAGGAACCCTCCCGAAATGAAGCCGATTCCTCCGTAACTGATCGTCCAGCAAGCCCTGTCCCCCAGGTCGGAAGCAGAGCTTCTGAGGAGGCTCTACAGACGTTACAGGATAGAAACAGATATTCAGTAGAAAATCATGAGGATCTGCGGGATAAGAACCACTCCGCTGCCGATCATTTATATACTCGGCGGGATATGGGCGGATACACGGAGGAAGGTCTTAAGTCTCTGCAGGATAGGAGCGGATACTCTTCCGAAACCTCTCAGATCTTACAGGAGGATAACAATTATTCTGCCATAATCCCTCCCGCTTCTATGGAAGCCGGTGCATATTCTGCTGAAGTGCCTCCCGTTCCTAATGACAGGAGCAAATATGATAAATACAAAACCTCGGAGCAGCTGACATTATTCGGTACGCAGGAGGAGAGTGCAGCTCCCTTTCTATCGAAGAAAGCTCTGGATGGGCACAGGATTATCGGACAGGTATTCTCCACCTTCTGGCTGGTTGAGTATCAGAAGGAGCTCTATATCATCGATCAGCATGCTGCCCATGAGAAGGTATTATATGAGAGAATTATGGCAGCCGCGAAGAATAAGGGAAACGATTCTCAGCTGTTACTGCCTCCGATTGTATTAACTCTTACGCTTAGAGAGCAGGAGGTGCTTCATCAGTATGAGGGCGTCCTGACACAGCTTGGATACGAATTTGAGCATTTTGGCGGTAAGGAATTCTCCGTCAGGGCAGTGCCCTCAGACCTGTTCGGACTATCGGAGAAGGAGCTTATTCTGGAATTCTTAGATACCATGGCAGAGGAATTGGCAGGAAGTACTTTAAATACGACCTCCATTCTTGAGAAGACCGCCTCCTTGTCCTGCAAAGCTGCAGTAAAGGCCAATCATACCCTATCCCAGGAGGAAGCCTCTGCCTTAATCCGGGAGCTCCTTACACTGGAGAATCCCTATCATTGCCCTCACGGCAGGCCGGTAATTATCTCCATGAGCAGATATGAGCTGGAAAAGAAATTCAAACGGATTTTATAACAGCCAATGAACCAGGTTATCAAGGAAACAATGAAGTAAGGAAAGTCAAGGTGTAAGGCTTCCACTAATTTTCATATGATACTTTAACTATATAGAAAAGGAATATCCATGGACAAGAAACCCTTCATTATATTAACAGGACCAACCTCGGTCGGTAAAACAGCGCTCTCCATAGCACTGGCAAAGGCAGTGAATGGAGAGATCATATCTGCGGATTCCATGCAGGTATACAAACATATGGATATTGGAACGGCTAAGATCACCCCGGAGGAGATGGAGGGAGTACCCCATTATCTGATCAGTGAATTTGAGCCGGAGGAAGAGTTCAATGTGGTAAAGTTTCAACGATATGCTAAGGAATATATAAACAGGATTCATGAGAAGGGAAAGGTACCCATTCTGGTCGGCGGAACCGGTTTCTATATTCAGGCTGTGCTGTATGATATTGATTTTACCGAGAATGAGACGGATACCGCTTACCGGAATGAGCTGGAACAGCTGGCGGCAGAGAAGGGAAGTGAATATCTTCATGAGCAGCTTAGGAAGACGGACCCTGCCAGTGCCGAAGCCATTCACCCCAACAATACGAAGAGAATTATCCGTGCTCTGGAATATGCCAGACTGACCGGAGAGCAGATCTCCGTTCATAATGAAGCGCAGAGGGACAAGGCCTCCCCCTATCAATACTGTTACTTCGTACTGACGAAGGATCGGAATAAGCTGTATGATACGATCAATCAACGGGTCGAGCTTATGATGGAGAAAGGTCTTCTTAAGGAGGTAGAAGCACTTAAGGAGCAGGGCTATACCAGAGAGCTGGTATCCATGCAGGGACTGGGGTATAAAGAGCTGCTGGCATATCTGGAGGGAGAATGTACGCTGGAGGAAGCGGTAACCTTATTAAAACGGGATACCAGGCATTATGCCAAGCGTCAGCTAACCTGGTTTAAGAGGGAGAGAGAGGTCATCTGGGTAGATAAGGATATTTTTGGCTCCGAGGATGAAATTCTACACTATCTTCTTGATAAATTAAAGGAAAACGGAATTATTCATTGACAGAACCGTTATTTTGCTTTTAAATATTCGTTATGATGCACTTAATAATATTATGTAAACTCGATGCTACTTACAATAGAGAATAACATCTCCGATTACCCTCTGTTATGTTTAGGGTTATGTGTTTATCGAAGGAATTATACCGGCTTCTGTTATTATGAGCGGGATCGGAGTACAGGAGGATAAATTATTGAAACAGGAATTTGAAGCTATTTATCAGGAGCTGGGTGTGGACCATAAGCTTTTGGAATTAGGAAGTGAAGTCGAGCAAGCTCTGCAACAGAGATTTGAACAAATCGACCGGGTAGCTGAGTTTAATCAGCTGAAGGTTTTAAAGGCGATGCAGAATAACCGGTTAAGTGATATCCATTTTGCGGCTACAACCGGCTATGGCTATAATGATATTGGCAGAGACACTCTGGAAAGAGTCTATGCCGATGTATTCCATGCGGAGGATGCCTTGGTGCGCCCTCAGCTGATCAGCGGAACCCATGCCCTGACCATTGCCCTATCCGGAAACTTAAGACCCGGGGATGAGATCCTTTCTCCGGTGGGTAAGCCCTATGACACCCTGGAGGGAGTAATCGGCATCACACCGTCCAGAGGCTCCCTGGCTGAATTCGGAATCACCTATCGTCAAGTGGAGCTATTACCGGATGGTGGCTTTGATTTTGAAGGAATTAAGGCCGCAATCGGTCCGAAGACGAAGCTTGCCACAATCCAGCGCTCCAAGGGCTATGCCAGCCGTCCGACCTTGTCCGTAGAAAGCATCGGTACCCTGATTCGTTTTCTTAAGGAAATTAAGCCGGATATCATCTGCATGGTAGATAATTGTTATGGTGAATTTGTTGAAACGATGGAACCTACCGATGTTGGCGCTGATCTGTGTGTCGGCTCCTTAATTAAGAATCCCGGTGGTGGTCTTGCACCGATTGGAGGATATATCGTCGGCAAAACTGAATATATTGAAAATGCGGCTTATCGCCTGACTGCACCGGGTCTCGGGAAGGAGGTCGGCGCAACTCTTGGCTTAAACGCATCGTTATTCCAGGGCCTGTTCCTGGCTCCGCAGGTTGTCTCCGGAGCACTGAAGGGAGCCATATTTGCGGCAAGGCTTTACGAGCATTTCGGCTTTGGTGTGATACCGAATGGCAATGAGAGCCGTCATGATATCATTCAGGCGGTGACCTTAAACAGTGCGGAGGCAGTCATTGCCTTCTGTAAGGGAATCCAGGCTGCCGCGCCGGTGGATAGCTATGTAGATCCGGAGCCCTGGGGAATGCCGGGTTATAACTGTGATGTTATCATGGCTGCCGGTGCCTTCGTTCAAGGTTCCTCCATTGAGCTCTCCGCCGATGCCCCGATCAAGCCCCCCTATACTGTATTCTTCCAGGGCGGACTTACCTGGTATCATGCGAAATTCGGTATTTTGAAATCGCTGCAGAAGCTTTATGATAAGGGGCTGATCCGGCTTTAGGACAGCTGCCCGGCTTTGTGAAGCATTCGTATCCTTGTAGGATATTTACAAGGAAATCAGTTTCTTTCCTGCTTTATTTCTGTATACATTTAGCGTTTCATATGGTAAAATATTTATGAAATTTTCCTAATTTATAGGAGAAACGACCGGCTTACGGCAGAACGTTTTTGGTTAAAGCGTGGAAGGTGGTTTACGTTTATTTACAATAAGGGATGAATTCCTTCTTAGGAAATGCACGGAAGGTATCCGAAAGGAGGCTGTAACTTGGCAAAAGCAAGCTATAAGAATAAATGGGCATTATTTCTGCTAATCCTTTCAGGTGTAGTACTGGGAAGCTTTATCGGCTATCTGGTTAAGGATATCAGCTTCCTATCCTGGCTGAATTTTGGATTTGATTTTGCGATCGGCAAACCGGATGGCGGCAATATTATCAGCGTCAGTCTCGGTGACATTGCCGTACAGTTTGGATTACGAATCAAAATATCCGTAGGAAGTATCTTCGGTATTGCAGCTGCTGTGTTTACTTATAGAAGATTGTAGTTCATATTTCATGAGCCAACTGATTTCTTGGAGAGAGAGAAGGAGGATATCATGAAAGAAGCATATTTAACAGTAAAAGAGCTTCCTCTATCCGAGAGGCCCTATGAAAAATGCGAGAAATACGGACCCGCCAGCTTATCTGACGCCGAGCTGCTTGCAGTAATTATCCGAACAGGTACCCGGAATCTTCGGGCGATTGACCTTGCCGTCAACATTCTTCAATACTCAGATTCCTGTCCGGGACTTAAAAATCTGAATTACCTTACCCTGCAGGAGCTAAGGCAGATTAACGGAGTCGGTCGGGTGAAAGCAATCGAGCTGCTATGCCTTACTGAGCTGACGAAGAGAATGTCTAAGGAGATCCATCGGGATAGCCTTCGCCTTACAACCCCCCAGAGTGTTGCGGATTATTATATGCAGGATATGCGCCACTTAAACCGGGAGCAGGTTCTGCTGCTGATGCTGGATTCAAAGAGCCGTCTGATTAAGGATATGGTGATTTCCTCCGGCACGGTGAATGCCTCCATCATGCCCTCCCGGGAGATCTTTGTACAGGCCTTAAAGTACGAAGCCGTCAACATTATCCTTCTCCACAATCACCCAAGCGGGGACCCCTCACCGAGTGCGGAGGATTTAAGGGTAACGAAGCGGATGAAGGAGGCGGGGAATTTCGTAGGTATTACGCTTATGGATCATATTATTATTGGGGATAATAGATATATCAGCTTAAAAGAACAGGGGCTTCTGTAAATTAGTAGCATACGAAGCATGATTCCGAAAGGAAGTTCATAGAATTTTGACAACTTTAGTTTATAATAGGAGGTAGCTTTCAAATGGCATCAAAGACATACGGGATAGATTTTGGAACCAGTACAATTAAAATATACAAAAAAGGTCAGGGAATTGTTCTGGATGAACGTAATATCATAGCAATCGCAGACAGGAAGAATATCATCGCTTCCGGTAATGAGGCTTATGATATGTATGAAAAAGCACCCTCCAATATACTGGTTACTTATCCGGTCAGAAACGGGGTTATTGCAGATGTGGCAAATATGATGTCCCTGCTTCAGCATTTCATGATGAAAATCAGTGGCTCCAAGCGACTTGGTTCCGCAGACTTTATCGTTGCGACACCGACCGATATTACAGAGGTAGAGCGCAGATCCTTTTATGATCTGGTCATCAGTTCCAATATAAAGGCCGGTCATATCAAGATCGTGGAGAAGCCGATTGCAGATGCCGTCGGAGCCGGACTGGATATTATGACAGCAAGAGGCGTTATGATTGTAGATATCGGTGCCGATACCACCGAGGTATCCATTCTTTCCTTAGGTGGTATCGTACTTAGCAAATTAATCCCGGTAGGCGGTAATCGATTGGATGAAGCCATCAAGGGCATTGTTAAGAGAAAATACAATCTCTACATCGGAGATAAGACAGCGGAAAACATTAAGAAGAAGCTTGCCTGTGCCCTCCCCACGGTTAAGGGTTCCGTCAAGGTATATGGACGAGATGTGGTGACCGGACTGCCCACGGAAATGGAGGTAGATTCCGATACGGTCTATGAAGCAATCTCGGAATATATGTTTACCATAATCGATGCCATTCGTATTATTCTGGAGCGTACTCCGCCGGAGATCTCTTCCGATATTATCGACAGCGGTATCTATATTACAGGCGGTTCCGCCAAAATCTTCGGACTGGATGAGCTGCTTCATAAGGAAACAGATTTAA
The DNA here is from genome assembly GCA_023409835.1 of Bacillota bacterium. GTDB lineage: Bacteria > Bacillota > Clostridia > Lachnospirales > Lachnospiraceae > Mobilitalea. The sequence continues at coordinate 24,053 of JAEYQV010000115.1, read as the reverse complement.
AGATTAATATATGTGAGGATTCCTCCAATACAGTCGTAAAGGGACTTGGCAGGATTATGGAGGACAATAAGCTTTCCTCCCTTGCAGATGCCTTAAAACCGAAGACACTCGTCAACTAGTCATACAGCACCTAGGTATACTGCCGCATTTTCCGGCATCCGGACTGCAGCTGACCTGCAGTTAGATTTAACATATTAGGAGATATTATGAGACGCAGGACAAAAATTCATATAAATCCGAAGCATTTGCTGTTCGCTTTTATCATACTCTGTATCGGTTTGATTTTCTTCTCCTACCGTTACGGGGGTAAGCTGGCTCCGGTAAGGAATGCGGTCGGTACCGTGATTACACCGATGCAGAAGGGAATTAACACGGTCGGTAGCTTTGTATCCGATAAGCTGGATACCTTTAAAAGTATGAACGATTTATTGGCGGAAAATGAACGCCTACAGAAGCAGGTAAATATCCTGTCCTATGAGAATAAGCTTCTTATGCAGGATAAATATGAGCTAGATGAGCTTCGAAGGCTGTATGAGCTGGACCAGAAATATCTGGACTACCCTAAGGTATCGGCCCGTGTAATCAGTAAGGATCCCGGTAATTGGTACAGTGTGTTTACTATCGATAAGGGTACCAGGGACGGACTGGCTGAAGGTATGAATGTATTGGCCGGTAACGGTCTGGCCGGTATCATAACCGAGGCCTATTATAATTATTCCAAGGTCCGCTCCATCATTGATGATAAGAGTAATGTCAGCGGAATGTTTCTAAAAACCTCGGATACCTGTATTGTCAAAGGGGATCTGGAGCTGATGGACGAAGGTAAGATTCGTGTGGGGTTGATCAGCAAGGATGCCGAGATCGGAGAGGGGTATGAGGTGGTAACCTCCCATATCAGTGATAAATTCCTTCAGGGTATTCTGATAGGATATATCAGCGACATCCGGCTGGATTCCAGTAATATGACAAAGACGGCTAATCTGACCCCGGTAGTTGATTTTGAACGGCTGGAGGAGGTTTTGATTATTACAGAGCTTAAGGAGCCGTTAATAGATACGGACCCTGCCCTGGATCAGGAGCCGGTAGCTGAGGAATAATTTATCGAATTCTTCACACATAATGTTCGTACCTGCGTCGTCAAAGTGTATAAGCACTTAAATATACATGCGTAGGAATGGGGAGAGACATGAAGCGGATAATTGTTTATTTTATAGAGATCATACTATGCTTTGTTCTTCAAAGCTCTCTGTTCCATTATATCAAGCTTGCGGGAATTATGCCGAATCTGCTGCTGATACTGGTAGTTTCCACCGCCTATATGCGCGGAAGGATTCCGGGACTGCTCATCGGCTTCTTCAGCGGCTTGCTGGTGGACTTAAGCTTTGGCTCCGTGATTGGATTATATTCATTGATTTATTTATTGATCGGATATTTCTTCGGTTTTATGAATAAATACTTTTCCAATGATGATGTTACACTTCCCCTCATCTTTGTGGCTGTCGGTGATTTCTTCTACGGATTTTTTTATTATATCTTTGAATTTCTGCTTCGGGGCAGGTTGAATCTCTTTTATTATTTCAGGAGATTTATCCTTCCGGAGATGATATATACGGTGGCAGTTTCCGTTCTTCTATATAAGCTGCTGCATTTGATTAATCATTTATTGGAGCATAAAGCAGAGGAAAAACCTGCAAAATAATCTTATTCAGATGAGAGTTATTGTTCCTAAGTTAGCATTGCCGTCGGACGGTAGAATGGAGAATACTATGCTGGATACATTTCTGGACGCATTAAAAAAGCTGGTAAAATCAAGACTGTTCCCACTTACCTTTATCTATATTGCATTATTTACAGTGCTGGTATACCAGCTTTTTGTTCTGCAGATCGTGAAGGGTCCTGTAATCGCCGAGACGAATGATTACCGGGAGACTCAGAGCCGTGAGATAAAGAGTACCCGCGGCAATTTCTATGACAGAAACGGCAAGCTTTTGGCTTCCAATACTCTGTCTTACTCCGTTACTATGGTGGACAGTACAGCGATTGACTCCAATGAACAACGGAATGCCGTCATTCATAAGCTGATTCAGATTATTAGAGAAAACGGCGATACTCTTTATAATGATTTCCCGATTATCCAGACCGGAATAGATCAATTTGAATTTACAATTAAGGACGCTGCTCTTACCCGTTTCAAGAAAAATGTCTATGCCTTTGTACTGGAAAATAATCAGCTGACTGACAAACAGAAAAATGCTACTGCCAATGATGTTTATGAATTCTTAAAGCATGGTACCGGTGATGCTTATACTCCTATGTTTGATATATCTGATGACTATACCGTACAGGAAACCCTGGATATCATGAGCGTACGCTACGCCCTGTTCTGTAATTATCCGAAGTTCCTCCGAATTACGGTTGCGAATAATGTGAATAATAATACCGTTGCCAGCGTATCCGAGAACAGCGCCGACCTGCCCGGAGTGGAGATTCAACAGCAGACGAAGCGCATTTACCATGACAGTATCTACTTTGCCCATATCTTAGGTTATACCGGACTTGTCAGTGCAGAGGAGCTGGAGAAGCTAAATACTGAAGGTGATTATTATGATTCTACCGATATTGTCGGGAAGACCGGCTTGGAGAAGGAATTTGATGAATATCTAAGAGGTGTAAAGGGCAGTGAAACCGTTACCGTTAATACAGGTAACAGGGTCATCGATGTTGTTGACCGCACCGACCCTGTGGCTGGAAATGATATCTATCTGACCATAGATGCCGACCTCCAGAAATCAGTTTATCATATTCTTGAGAAGAGAATTGCGGGTATCCTTCTCTCTAAAATCGTTCCCAATCTGGATTATGGCAGCAAAGGGGAGAGTGCCAGTGAGATTACTATCCCGATTTATGAAGTATACAATGCTTTATTAGATAATAATATTATAGATGTTTCCCATCTGAAGGATAAGGATGCAACGGAATTGGAGCAGCAGGTATATGCGCTTTATCAGTCGAGTTTAGAGAGCGTATTCAGCCGTTTGGACAGCCTGCTTGCCCTTGATAATACCGTCACGAATAATAAAGCGAAGGATATGGAGGATTATCTGGATTATTTTTATAAAATTCTGGTAGATAAAGGCATCTTATTGGAGGATAATATTCTTGAGACGGATGCACAGTATAAGGATTATCAGAATGATCGGATTCCGTTATCCGCCTTCCTTCAATATGCAATCTCCAATAATTATATCGATCTGTCCAAGCTTGATGACAGAGGGGACTATTATAGCTCCGAAGAGTGGTATCAAAAGCTTGTTGCGTATACCAAGAACCAGTTACAGGACGATGGCACATTCAATAAAAAAATATATCGGGATTTGGTATTTTCGTACAAATTATCGGGAAAACAAATTTGTCTTTTATTATTCGACCAAGGTGTGTTAGAATATAAGGAAGATGATGTTAACAGGTTAAAATCGGGTGCGATCTCAGCCTATGATTTTATGAGGACTAAGCTGACCTCCTTGGAGATAACACCGGCAATGCTTGCCTTGGAGCCCTGCAGCGGTTCTGTGGTGGTGACAGATGTTAAGACCGGTGACCTTCTTGCTTTAGTTACTTATCCGAGCTATGATAATAACAAGCTGGCGAATAAGGTCGATCCCGATTATTATAATTGGCTGTTCACCGATAAGTCCCTGCCCTGGATGAATCGTCCGGTACAGCAGAGAACAGCTCCCGGTTCTACCTTCAAGATGATAACTTCCTTCGCAGGCTTAGAGGAAGGAGTCATAACCACGGGTGAGAAGATCAGAGATCTAGGTATCTTCGAGAAGATTGATCCTCCGGCAAGATGTCATATTTATCCCGGTACCCACGGCTCCGTTGACCTGGTGGATGCAATCAAGGTATCCTGTAACTACTTCTTCTATGAAGTCGGTTACCGCTTAAGCATTGACGGTAATGGGAAATATAATGAAACGATTGGACTTGAGAAGATAAAAAAATACGCTTCCCTGTTCGGACTGGATACCACCTCGGGAGCCGAGCTAAGTGAGTCTCAGCCTCAGGTATCCAATGATGACTCGGTACGTTCTGCCATCGGTCAGGGTACGAACGCATATACACCGATACAGCTTTCCAGATATGTTACCACTCTGGCCAATCGCGGTATTAACTACGATCTGACCTTACTGGATCGTATTGAAGATAAGGATGGCAATATCAAGCTGCAAAACAGTGCAACGGTTTATAAGGATCTGACGGATATTAATTCCTCTTATTGGGACGCTGTACAGAAGGGTATGTATTCCGTAATAAATGTCCCCGGCGGTTCTGTTTATAATTCCGGTGTATATAAAAACTTTGGAGTTACCGTAGCCGGAAAGACCGGTACCTCACAGATCAGTAAGGTTAATTTCAATAACGCATTATTTGTATCCTATGCACCCTATGAGAACCCTGAGATCTCGGTAACCACAGTTATCCCTAACGGTGTTACCTCAGGAAATGCTGCTGAGCTTACCAGTGATATTTACCGGTATTACTTTAAGCTTAAAGATCCGGAGGAGCTGGTGGAGAAGGAAGCATCCCTGCCGGAAAATAATATAGCAGCTTTTTCGGATTAAACCATAGCGCTCATAAACCGGATTGTCTGCCTGTGGCAGCCAACCGCTTAAAGCATGTTTATGATCTTTTATTCCGATTACATGCTCATATACGCTTATATAATTACAGAAGGAGAGGCCAATGAATACAGTGAATAATTCAGTTATCATAAAAGGGAATAAATACGGTATCGTCGTTGTCCTGAGCCCAGAGGAAGATTTCGAGGTACTAAAGATGCTGGTTGCAGAGAAATTCACGGAATCCAGTAAGTTTTTCGAGAATGCCAAAATGGCTATCAGCTTTGAGGGCAGAAAGCTTTCTACAGAAGAGCAGAAGGAAATTCTTGATATTATCGGCCAGAATACGGATATGCAGATTGTTTGTGTGATCGATAATGATCCGCAGACAGAGGAGACCTTTAAGAAGACTTTGACCCAGAAGCTGATGGAGCTTGAGAATAATACCGGACAGTTTTATAAAGGTATCCTTCGCTCCGGTGCTTCCTTGGAATTTGAAACCAGTGTCATCATTATCGGTGATGTGAACCATGGCGCCCGGGTTGTTTCCAAGGGCAATATCATTGTGCTTGGGGCCTTAAAGGGGAATGCCTTTGCCGGTGCCTGCGGTAATACAAATGCCTTCGTCGTTGCTCTGGATATGAGACCAATGCAGATCCGTATTGCTGATACAATAGCCAGATCACCTGACAATCCCGTGAAGGAAGAGAGTAAGGAAGCTAAAATCGCATTTTTAGAGGACGGAAATATCTATATAGAGCCGCTGAATAAAAGTGTGTTAAATGATATAAATCTATAGCAAAGCTGGGTGGAGACCTTTACTTAAGAGAGGGGTTCCCCCGTAAGAACTGGAGGAATAAGAAATGGGAGAAGTTATTGTAGTAACATCGGGCAAGGGCGGTGTTGGTAAGACCACATCAACCGCGAATGTCGGAACCGGTCTGGCTATGCTGGACAAGAAAGTCGTACTGATCGATACCGATATAGGTCTTAGAAATCTGGATGTTGTTATGGGGTTGGAGAACAGAATTGTTTATAATCTGGTAGATGTCATTGAAGGAACCTGCAGAATTAGGAATGCACTGATTAAGGACAAGCGTTACCCTAATCTATATTTACTACCCTCCGCACAGACCAGGGATAAGAACTCTGTCAGTCCGGAACAGATGAAGAAGCTCGCTGATGAGCTGAAGGAAGAATTTGATTACATATTAATGGACTGTCCTGCCGGTATTGAACAGGGCTTTAAGAATGCCATCGCCGGTGCAGACAGAGCATTAGTAGTTACAACTCCCGAAGTATCTGCTGTCAGAGATGCAGACCGTATTATCGGACTCCTGGAAGCAAATGATATGAAACAGACACACTTAATCGTTAACCGTCTGCGTATGGACATGGTAAAACGAGGAGATATGATGTCTAGTGAGGATGTTTGTGAGATTTTGGCAGTGGATTTGATTGGCATTGTTCCTGATGATGAAAGTATTGTAATCTCCACCAATCAGGGTGAACCGCTTGTAGGTTCTGATACCTTAGCCGGTAAGGCTTATATGAATATTGCCAGGAGAATCACAGGAGAAGACGTTCCTTTCCTAGATCTGAACGGAAAGTCCTCCATTTTCAGCAAATGGTTCGGTAAACGGAAGAAAAACTAAGGGAGGTGTCAAAATGGGCTTTGCAGATTTTTTTAGGAAAAAGGGAACCGGCAGTATTGCAAAGGACAGATTGAAGCTGGTCTTGGTGTCGGATCGAGCCGGTTGCTCACCGGAGATAATGGAGCAGATTAAAAATGATATCATCGCAGTTATATCAAAATATATTGAAATAGACCTAGAGGGACTGGATATCAAGATTACGCAGACGGAGTCGGAGTCCAATAACGGAACTGTACCTGCCCTGTTTGCCAATATTCCGATCAAGGATATGAAATCCTCTAAAAAGTAAGGATGAATGCTTCATGTTTAAGCTGAAAAGTTATGATTTTAAACGATATAATTACATTTTGGTAATCGTTGTTACCATACTTGCAGTGATCGGAGCCTTTCTGATTAAGCAGGTACAGAAGGAAGATGAGAATCTATTCCAAAAGCAGCTCCTCGGTGTTTTTGCCGGTCTGTTTATGATTATCATTATCTCCTTAATTGATTATCATTTTATTTGCAAGTTTTATATCGTACTTTACTTTATTAATTTTTTCCTGCTGGTTCTTGTTAAGATACCCGGTATCGGAGTTAACATAAACAACGCACAGCGCTGGATCGATCTGCGTTTCATTTTGTTCCAGCCCTCCGAGCTCAGTAAAATCATAACGATCCTGTTTTTTTCAAAGCTGTTTACAATATTCCGGCATAAGATTAATAATGCGTTCTTCCTGATATTTTCCCTGATCGCTATGTGTATGCCGACCTACCTTATCCTGACCCAGACAGATTTGTCCACCAGTATTGTATTGATACTCGTCTTCTTAAGTGTATTGTTTGCAGCCGGCTTAAGCTGGAAGATCATAATTCCTGTGCTTGCGATTGGAATTCCCGCGTTCTTCGGTGTGTTCTGGTATGTTCAACAGGATTATCAGAAGATCTTGAATCCCTATCAGCAGGAGAGAATTCTATCCATCATGCATCCGGAGGATTATCCCGCAACGATGTATCAGCAGGATAACTCCATCAAGGCAATCGGCTCAGGTCAGCTGTTGGGTAAGCGGTTAACGGAGGGCTCTGAAGGAATCCGGGGCTACAAATATGTACCGATATCCGAGAGTGACTTTATCTTCTCCGTAGCAGGAGAGGAGCTTGGATTTATCGGGAGCTGTATTGTCCTGTTGTTATTTTTATTGATCATCTTTATATGTCTTAATACAGCCAGGAAGGCGTCCGATCAGCTGGGTATGCTGATTAGCGTTGGAATCGCATCGCTGTTTGCCTTCCAGGTCTTTGTAAACATCGGTGTTGCAACCGCATTGCTTCCGAATACCGGCATACCGCTTCCTTTTTTAAGCTACGGCTTAAGCTCCCTGATGAGCAGTATGATGGCAATCGGAATCCTCATTAATATCAGACTGCAACCCAAAAAACCGGGAAGCAGAGCTTTGATTTAAAAGACTGATTATAAAGACAGATTTGTGTATTAAGCGAATTCATTCTGATGGATTCGCTTCTCATATTATAATAAGCTGCCTAAGGCGGCAGAATGGAGGCTTCCATGAATATTGGCATGATTGCACATGATGCTAAAAAGAAGCTGATGCAGAATTTCTGTATCGCTTATCGTGGTATACTGAGTAAGCATACGCTGTATGCAACCGGAACTACCGGTCGTCTGATTGAAGAAGTAACAAACCTTAATATCCATAAGTATCTTGCCGGTCATCTTGGCGGTGAGCAGCAGCTGGGCTCTCAGATTGAGCACAACCAGATTGACATGGTCATCTTCTTGCGTGATCCATTGACACCAAAGTCCCATGAACCGGACGTCAATAACATCTTCCAGCTATGCGATAAGCATAATATACCGCTGGCTACCAACCTTGCAACTGCAGAATTGTTAATTAAGGCTTTAGACCGTGGCGATCTGGACTGGAGAGAAATCTTCAAGTCTTAAATCTGCCAGGTACTACCGAAAAGGATGTATTCTAATGAGAAAACGATATCTTTCCTTAACTATCATAATCGTTCTTCTACTTGGGGGCTGCCAGAAATCCTCTGATCAGTTTTTATCCTTTCAGGAGGCTGTATCCTCCAATGGAGATATTTCGGAGAATAATTTATCAGCGAATGATTTTTTTGCTAAGGATCTGGTTATCATACCAGAAGAGGAGTCCACGGCCAGTGATGATTTCTTAAAGTCAGAGGCTGCATTACTTGTAGACGTAACAGATACGAAGCCCCTATATTCCAAGAATATATATGAAAAGCTGTATCCGGCCAGCCTAACGAAGCTGTTTACAGCTTTGGTAGCATTTAAGCGCAGTGAACTCACAGACATGGTCACCATCAGCTACAATGCATCCCATATTCCGGAATCCGGTGCGAAAACCTGTGGCTTTAAGGAGGGGGATTCCGTATCCCTGGATACTCTTATGAATTGTATGCTGGTTTATTCCGGTAATGATGCATCGATTGCAATTGCTGAATATCTGGGAGGTACAGAAGAACAATTCGTGGAGCTGATGAAGGAGGAAGCTGTAAATATCGGAGCCGTTCATTCTAATTTTGTTAATTCCAGCGGACTTCATGATGATAATCAATATACGACTGCTTATGACATTTACCTGGTGTTTAATGAACTGATCAAATACGATTCCTTTCTGTCCATAATCAGCAAGAACTCCTATACCGCTGATTATACAGATATCTCAGGTAATCCAAAGCAGAAGACCTTTCAGTCAACGAATCTGTATTTAAGAGGAGAGAAGGAAATGCCGGAAGGTGTTACCGTTATCGGTGGTAAAACCGGCACCACCTATAAAGCCGGCAATTGTTTATCCTTACTGGCAAAGGACCCTGAGGATAAGAACTATATCACTGTTATTTTACGTGCTGCAGACCAGACAAACCTATATTCAGAAATGACGAATTTGTACTCAATTATAGAGCATTAGAGCAGCTTTACTGCAATTACTTAAGCTAATCCGGGAATTGATTAGATAAACCCGTCCGCTACAAAAGCAGCCGATTTTATTTTCGAATTCTACTTTAATAGAATGGCATTTTATAGTTGTCTTTTTGTTATCTCTGTACTATAATTAATTTATCAGGTAAGATTTTTTATACAAATAGCACTACTCATGACGGATGTGTTGGTTTATCAATTCATCTTAAATCATTGGCACCGCAGCTTTACGATGCGCCCATCATAAGGAGGAGATTACCATGATACAGATTATTGCAGGCGAGAAGGGCAAGGGTAAAACCAAGATCCTGATCGAAAAAGTAAACACCGAAGTGAAGGCAGCGAAAGGTGATGTTGTTTATCTGGATAAGAGCAACAAGCACATGTATGAGTTGAGTAATAAGATCAGATTGATTAATGTAACAGATTATTTAATCGAGAATCAAAGCGAGTTTATCGGATTTCTCTGCGGTATCATTTCCTGTGACCATGATATACAATCTATTTTTCTGGACAGTTTCCTAAAAATTGCTTATGTAAATGATGATAATGTCTCTTATGTATTTGATAAGCTGGAGAAGATATCCAACCTTTTCCGGGTTGATTTTGTTGTCAGCATCTCCATGAACTATGATCAGCTTCCTGAGAATATGAAAAAGAATGTAATTGTATCATTATAAGATGCATTAAAGAACGATAAAGGAGCGCCTGTCTACAGACGCTCCTATTTTTTATGGTTCTAGTCACAGCAAATGACTAAATAATTAATCTTCGTTTCGTAATCTTCCAAAGAAGCTTAATGAGTACAATCCTGCAATACCGACAAGAGCATAGATTATTCTGGAAACCATACTCATATTACCAAAAACGACTCTGATCAAATCAAAATCAAAGAAGCCGATAAGCCCCCAGTTGATTGCTCCGATTGCCACAAGGATTAATGCTATATAATCCAATGTTTTCATAAAAAAGTCCCTCCTTCTTGCTTTATCGTTACTCGTTGAAGTAATTCATCATTTTGAACTGCTTCACGGATATATCTCATTCATTATTTTTTCCTTTTTTATTGTTTTTATACACGCTCGGAAGGAAAAAACAGAGTACTTGTATTTAAGATTAAATTTAAGTATAATAGTTACGGATGTGTTGGTATTGAAATTTACCTTTATTTACCGGTATCCGCATTTATACTATAAGATAAAAAATTTTTAATTGTAACATAGGAGGCCTTAACCTTGGGTAATAATAAACGGGTAGTAAAGTTTAGAAGGCGCAGGAGTATAAATATCGGTATCATCATATTTTCAATCCTGTTCTTATATGTTGCTATCAATGTGTATCTTTATTTTACGAAGGAACATATGTCCATCTATGAGGTTCAAGAGGGCTCCATTGTAGAGGATAACCTGGTAACCGGACTAATTCTCCGCCAGGAGAAGGTAATTCAATCGGATCAGGCAGGGTATATCTCTTACTTTCAGAAGGATGGCTCCCGGGTTGCTAAAAACAGCTCGGTATATGCGGTGGATGACAGCCGCCAGATTATGGACATGTTGACCTCCAGTGATGAACCATTGAAGCTTTCCGAAGAGAATAATGCAAGGTTTCTCTATGAAATCGAGAAGTTTGAGTCCTCCTTTTCTGACAGCAACTTTAATCCGGTCTATGATTTTAAGGAGAGTGCCCAGAGTACCGTACTGGATCTTTTGAATCAGGCCATGATCGAAGAGGGACAGAGGCTTCAGGATGAGACCGGACTTTCTTCCTCCTATGGAGCTTATAAAAGCTCGGAGAGCGGAATAGTTACATATTACATTGACTCCTTTGAGAATGTGACACCGGAGATGGTTACCTCCGACATGTTCCGAACGGATCAATATGTAAGAACGAATTTAAGAAATACGGAGATGATACCCCAGAACAGTCCCGTATATAAACTAATCACCTCAGAAACCTGGAATATCGTATTGCAGCTAACAGCAGAGCAATATGCAAATTTATCAGGGAAGGATACCATCGCCTTTACCATCGAAGAGGATGACTTAGATACTACCGCTCCCATAAGCCTCTTCCAGAAGGGCAGCGAGTATTATGCTACCCTGACCATGAACAAACTTCTGACGAATTATATACAGGACCGCCATCTGGATATTAAGCTTCATCTTAACGCGGAAAAGGGTTATAAGATCCCTCTGTCCTCCATTGTTGAGAAGGATTTTTATCTGGTTCCCTTGAAGTATTTTACAATCGGTGCCGACAGCGGCAAGGACGGACTGGTGAAAGAGTCCTATAGTGAGAACGGTACGGTTAAATTAACCTTTGTACAAGCCGATAAATACTTTGAAGATGAAACTTACGGATATGTCGATACCAGGATATTCTCTCCCGGTACGTGGATCAGAGTTACGGGGAGCGAGGAACGCTTCCAGCTAAACCAGACAGCAAAGCTGACCGGTGTATTTAATGTAAATATGGGGTATGCCGTTTTCAAGCGAATAGAAAAGCTATATGAAAATGAAGCTTATTGTATCGTCAAGAAGGATACCATGTACGGACTTTCCCTCTATGACCACATCGCATTGAACGGTAAAACCGCTGTAGAACAGGAAATAATTTATTAGTTTCCTGTTCGGGATTTACAGGTTATACAGAAAGGCATGGTAAATATGATGAAGGATCGTATCCTTATGATAGAAAATAGAATTCAGGCAGCCTGTGACCGTGTCGGAAGAGACCGTTCCGAGGTCACCTTAATTGCAGTCAGTAAAACAAAGCCGGTTTCAATGCTACAGGAAGCATATTCCTGCGGTATGCGTCATTTCGGAGAAAACAAGGTACAGGAGCTGGTTGAGAAGGAAATGCTTCTGAAGGAAACCTTCGAAGAGCCTGTATATTGGCATCTGATTGGCCATCTGCAAAGAAATAAGGTAAAACAGGTGATCGATAAAGCCGTACTGATTCATTCGGTGGATTCCCTGAGGCTGGGACTTGAGATTGAAGCGGAGGCTGCCAAGAAGGAACTGATCTGTGATATCCTAATCGAAGTAAATATTGCAGAAGAAGAGACAAAATTCGGCGTTACCGACAAGGAGGCTCTATCACTTATCGCAGAGCTAGCCAGACTTCCCCATATTCGTTTACGAGGACTGATGACGATTGCTCCCTATGTTGAAAATTCTGAAAAAAATAGGAAGTATTTTAAGAAATTGCGAGAATTATTTATTGACATAAAAACAAAAAACATCGATAATTACCTTAAAGGGAATAATGACCAGCCCGCTGATATCATTCAATTGTTCGATGAGCTTCCGCAGAATAAGCTTGCACATTTTGATATCCTGTCCATGGGAATGACAGGAGATTTTGATGTGGCGATTGAAGAGGGTGCTACCATGGTCCGGGTTGGGACAGGCATTTTCGGTGAACGTGACTATTCATTATCAGTATAAGTAAACATAGATTGGAGAATTAAACAATGCCAAATATCTTTAAGAATTTTCTGAATTCAATGAAATTAACGGATGAAGACGAGGAATATGATGACTATCTGAATGAGGAAGCCGAAAAGGAGAGCAAGAAAGCCAAACGGATGGAACGCAAAGCAGAGAAGGCTGATACCTATGAAGAGGTGACCAGAAATCAACCAAACGTTACCGCGGCTCCGAGTGATCTTAAAAAAGAGAGGATGTCGAGAATGGAGAGAAGTACAGCAGGTAAGGTTGTTCCCATCAGAACAACACCGAAGGGACTTGAGGTCTGTATCATGAAACCTACTTCCTTCGAGGATTCCCAGGTGATCTGTGACATGCTTTTGACCGGAAGAGCAACCGTTATCAATCTGGAAGGCTTTGATGACAAGCTGGCTCAACGTACCATGGACTTCATTTCAGGTTCCGTCTATGCGATTAACGGTAAGCTGCACCGTATCTCCAGCTGCATCTTCATCGTTTCACCGGATACTGTAGATATCTCGGGAGATTATCTCGACTTAGTCCAGGAGAGCGGATTTGAACCTCCGACCTTCCATTCTAAATTCTAAGCTCAGTAACTACTATGGATAAGGATGAACAGATTTTACGCAGACGCTTTAAGGATCTTGCCGTAGCGGCAGATAACCGGGGAGGTATTCTCTTCTCGGATTTCCTTAATATGAATGAACAGAGCATATTAATTAACATAAAACGGGAGTTACCTAAGATAAAGTATTTTGCTTACGGAGGTTTTCAGGATGCCGAGAGAAAAATACTTTGTTTTTGCGGCAATGAACAGATTTCCGACATAGAAGAGCTTGAATTTCCGATTTCCTGTATTAAGATAACTCCGATGAACCAAAAATTCAGCGATTCTCTGACACATCGGGATTTTCTCGGAGCAGTTTTAAATCTCGGAATCGACCGGAGTAAGATCGGAGATATTATTATCCGGGACAATGAGGGCTATCTTTTCTGCAGTCCCTCCATCAGCTCCTTTATTATAGATCAGTTGGTCAAGGTAAAGCATACAATGATCCGGGCCTCATTAATTGATCAGCAGGACTTTGATTATAAGCCCACCTATAAGGAGATCACCGGTACCGTATCCTCTGTACGGCTGGACAGTATTCTGTCCGTTGCCTTCCAGGGCTCCCGAAGCAGCTTAAGCGGCTTAATCGAAGGCGGCAAGGTGTTTGTAAACAGTAGGGAAGTACTCTCGAATAGCTACCAGCTGAAGGAGAATGATATCATTTCAGTGAGGGGTTACGGTAAATTTATCTATGCAGGAACGGATTATCAGACGAAGAAGGGGAGACATTCCGTTAAGCTATTATTATATAGTGAGTAGTTATAAACGTATTGAAGTGAGTTAGCAATGGAACGGTTGAAGTGAGTAAGCAATGGAACGGTTTAAGTGAGTTAGCAATGGAACGATTGATGAGATAACGTAATGAAACGATTGATGCTTGAGTGCAGAGCTAAAATGTGGGGAGGATGAAAGAATATGTTTACATCAGCAGAGTTACGTGATAAAGTATTTAAAAGCGGCCTTGGATATGACAAGAAGGATGTTGAACAATTTGTAAATGAGCTTTCTTCCGATTATGAGCTTTTACTGCAGGAGAATACGGACCTAAAGAAGCAGGTCGGGGACTTAAGTGAAAGCATCAGTTATTATAAATCCATCGAGAAAACCCTTCAAAAAGCCTTAGTGATTGCCGAGAAGACAGCTCAGGATATCAAAGCTGCCGCAATGAAGGAAGCTGACGTCACGCTTCAGGAGGCAAGGGCAAAAGCACTCATACTTCAGAATGAGTCTAATAAAAAGCTGGAGCTATTGGAACACAAGACCTTAAATCTAGTCCAGCAGTATGAATTCTTCCGAATTCAGTTCCAGAACCTTTTAAATGCACAGCTTGAGCTGATCAACAGTGGCAGCTTCACAATCAATACTTCAGATTTTATGTATCAGGAGGAAGCAGCAGCCACCAATATCTCATCGGAAGCTACAGAACAGCCGGAACAGAGCCATTCGGATACCAGCCAGCTGCAGCTTGATCTTGTGACGGAGCCTTCGCAGCAAAGCTATCATACAGAGGACGGCTTTGAGTTTATCACCTTGAATGAGGATTAATTACATAGACCTGATATTATAAGGGACAGCATAACCTCGTCTTAAGGTTATAGGATGTGGTTATGCATTTTTATATATTATGGATGTAATAGATTATCTCGTGTAAGGCAGTAACTATTTTAATGCTTATGGAGGATACCGTTGATGAAAGAAATCCTATGGCAAAAGGAACCGATTACAGTAAATTATGAGGATAAACCGGCTTACGACATTCGGATAGAGAGGGATTTCAGCGCTTTGAGCAAGGCTGTTGTAGATCTGGAGATGAGTGGCCGTAAGTTTATGATCGTAACCGACCATAATGTCGGAGGTCTGTATCTGGAGGAATGTCGTGCCATATTCAGAACCTTTGCAGCGCAGGTTGATAGCTTAGTGATTGAAGCCGGAGAAGCCAGTAAGAATATGGATTCGGTCAATGAATGCTACTGCCGTCTGATTGCCGGAGGCTTTGACCGCAATGATGTTCTGGTGGCTCTTGGCGGAGGGATGATCGGGGATCTGACCGGTTTCGCAGCCGCAACCTATCTTCGCGGTATCCGGTTTATCCAGATACCTACTTCCCTGCTGGCGATGGTGGATTCCAGCATCGGAGGCAAGACAGGAGTGGATTACAGTGCTTATAAGAATATGGTAGGTGCCTTCCATCAACCGAAGCTGGTATATATGAATCTATCCGTTCTGCTCAGTCTGAAGGACCGGGAATTCTATTCCGGAATGGGTGAGATTATCAAGCATGGACTGATTAAGGACAGAGCCTATTATGAATGGCTGAAGGAGCATCAGGAGGTAATAAAGGCGAAGAAGCTTACTGCCTTAGGGGATATGGTAGCACAGAGCTGTCTGATCAAGAAGGACGTGGTTGAGAAGGACCCTAAGGAGACGGGGGATCGCGCACTCCTAAACTTTGGACATACCATCGGACATTCCATTGAGAGACTGAAGGATTTCTCCCTGCTTCACGGTGAATGTGTCTCTATCGGAATGGCTGCTGCGGCAAGCTTAAGCAAGAAGCGCGGTTTACTGACACCGGAGCAGCTTACGGACATTCTGGAGGTAATCCGGGGCTTCTATCAGCCGATAACCGTTGAAAACCTGAAGGCAGAAGAGGTATATGAGGTAACAAAGCTGGATAAGAAGATGGATTCCAACCAGATTCACTACATCCTGCTAAAAGAGATCGGTAACGCCTACATTGATCCAACAGTAACGCGGGAGGAGCTTCTGGAAGCGATACATTTTATTATAAAATAATCGGTATATGTTTATGAATAATTGGGAGAAAGAGTGGAGGAAATGATATCCTTCACAAAGCGAATTAATATTCACTTGGAAAGAACTCCAAAATGAATTCCATTGATTTTTACACATTTACGAGTAGTTTGGAGGAAGCTAATGAAGCAGCGAATCAGTCACTTTATATTATTTGTTATATTAATTGCCATTGACCAGGTTTCTAAATTTTTAGTTAAGACAAATATGCAGCAGGGTGTTTCGAAGGAAATAATTCCGGGGTTGATCAACTTCAGATACCATAAGAATGACGGTGCTGTCTGGGGTATCTTAAGCGGTAAGATCAGCTTTCTGATCATTCTTACCGTTATCCTTATGATATTATTGATTTACTTTTATCTGAAGATACCGGCTGGCAGACATTATAGCATATTAAAGATAATATGGGTATTTATCATGGCAGGGGCCATCGGTAATTTTATCGACCGGATTTCCCTAAGATATGTCGTAGATTTTATCGAATTTGGTTTTATTGATTTCCCCATCTTTAATATTGCAGACAGCTACCTGACAGTGTCCTGCATTTTACTGTTTATTCTTATTTTATTTTACTATAAGGATAAGGATCTGGACTTTATCGATGCAATGTTCTCCGGTAAGAAGAAGCAAACGGAGGACAAGGATACTTCCGGAAAGGATGCATAATTACATGAAGGATAAGGAACTGGAGCTGGAAGTCACGGAACAGCTTGAAAAGGGCGAACCGGAGCCGGAGGACACGGAAGAGCTTGAGGAGGGCGAACCGGAGCCGGAGGAGGCAGAAGAGCTTACGGTCACAGTCAGTGATGCATATGCGGGGAGCCGGATTGATAAATACCTGTCCGAGCTCTTGACGGATCTGTCCAGATCCTATCTTCAGAAGCTGATGGAAGAAGGAAGGGTATTTGCCTCTGGAAAGCCCGTAAAAGCCAATTTAAGGGTGAAAGCAGGACAGATAATCACTTTGTACATCCCTGAACCGAAGGAGGCTGAAATCGCCGCAGAAGACCTGCCACTCGACATTATCTATGAGGACAAGGATATCATTATTATTAACAAACAAAAGGGAATGGTTGTTCATCCCGCAGCGGGACATGCAACCGGCACCCTTGTAAATGCTCTCTTATATCACTGTCAGGGGGAATTATCCGGGATTAACGGCGTTATGAGACCGGGTATCGTACACCGGATTGACCGGGATACCACCGGAGTGATGGTAGCCTGTAAGAATGATAAGGCACATCAATTCATTGCAGATCAGTTGAAGGTTCATTCCATTACCCGCAGATATCAAGCCATCGTCTATCACCCCTTCAAGACTGAAGGCGGAAGGGTGGAGGCTCCGATCGGAAGGCATGAAAAGGACCGCAAGAAGATGTCTGTGAACCATAAGTATGGAAAATATGCGGCAACCAATTATAAAGTAATCGAAAATCTTAAGGATAAATATGCTCATATCGAATGTTCCCTGGAAACGGGAAGGACGCATCAGATTCGCGTCCATATGGCAAGCATTCATCATCCTCTGCTGGGAGATACGGTCTACGGACCGGAGAAGGACCCCTTCCATCTGGAGGGACAGGCCCTCCACGCGGGAGTCCTGGGTTTTATCCACCCTACAACGAAGGAATATATAGAATTTAGCGCACCACTTCCGAGATATTTTACCGATTTATTAGAGAAATTAAGAGGATAGTAAGGGGTAATAACCGTTGAAGAGAAAAGCGATTGATGAGTTAATCGAATGGAACAGTAATCAGGTGAATCAGCCGGTGCTGTTAACCGGAGCAAAGGGCGTTGGCAAGACCTACCTGGCATATGATTTTGCCAGGTCCTTTTTTGAGCAGATTTTATATCTGAACTTTGAACGAGAACCGGCCAGCCATGCGATATTTCGAACAACGGACAGCCGGGAGGCCGAGAAACGGCTGATACAGCATTTTAGGCTGGAAGAGACGAAGGATGCTCCTGTAAATGGAAGGCTCTTAATTCTGGATGAGATTTCCTTCTGTCCGGAGGCCTTGTACCATCTGATATCCTTACAGGAAAGTCCTATGTTCCCCAGAATTCTCGTAATTACCAGTGGTCTTATTCCTGAGACCGATAGCAGCAGGCTGAAGGTCATGGCAATCCATCCCCTGGAATTTGATGAATTTCTGTTGGCCATAGCAAATGAATGGTATGTCGAGGCAATCACAACCCATTTTGAGACCAATAAGCCCTTACCGGAAATCGTTCATAAGGAGTTGCTGACATTATTTGAGCTATATATGAAGATCGGCGGAATGCCCGGTGCCGTCAATGAATATCTGAATTTTAATTCCCTGGTTAACATTCCGGAGCAGCATAGCCTTCAGATCGGTGCTTATCATGATTATATTCTTCAGAGCAACCCTGAAAGTGAAGCCCTGAAGATGAATCAGGTAATTGACAGTCTTGCACTGCAGCTGCTGAAGCCAAATAAGAAATTCCAATATAAATTAATTCGTAAAGGTACGACCTACACGATGTATAAGGATGCAATCCTAATGCTGAAGGAGCTTGGATATGCACTGCAATGCAGTAAATGTCAGATGGAAACACTGATCTCCTCCGAATCATCCGAAGCAGTTCCTGAGGAGAATACGAATTTTAAGCTATATCTGCCGGATACCGGTTTTCTCTATTCCAGAATAGCAGAAGAGAGCTTTCCGGTATCGGATCCTATCGTAAGAAAGGCATTATTGGAGAATTATGCTGCACAGACCTTTCATGCCAAGGAATATCCGTTATGGTTCTGGGAATCGGATTCCATGGCAAAGATTGATTTTATCCTTCGAAAAGATGATCACCTGATTCCGGTAGAAATACATATCGATGATAATACCCGTTCCAAAAGCCTCAGTGTCATAAAGCAGAAATATGATTACCCGTATGCGGTGAAGGTATCCTCGAAAAACTTTGATTTTTCCAATCAGGTGAAATATGTTCCGTACTACGCTGTATTCTGCCTGTAATTCCATTATATTACGAAATGCTTACGAAATACCTAATAAAACGATTGACAAAAGTTTTCTATTACTATAGAATTGTAATACAGGTCTTGACTACATATGTAGATACGCCGAAAACTTATGAGGATTTATTAGAATATTAATTTATTATAATTTGTTATAATTCTAAGTTCTACTTTAGTAGAGCAATAAATTTACGGTATGGTTGGGGAGGTTATATCACAATGTCGTTGCCGGATCTACGACTTCACGAGGGTGAGCTTAATATCATGGAATTACTATGGTCAAATAAGGTTTTGGCTGCAAAAGATATTTCCAAAATCATCAAGGAATACATAGGATGGGAGAAAAATACCACATATACCGTTATCAAACGATTGATTGAAAAAGGTGCAATCAAGCGAGAGGATCCCGGCTTTCTGTGCCGAGCAGCGGTATCTAAGCGAACCGTTCAGAGTATTGAGACAAAGGTACTCCTGAACAAGCTATATAACGGATCACTCAGCACCTTCCTGACAGATTATTTGAAGAATCAGGAGTTATCCAGGGCAGAGATACTTGAGCTTGAACGTATAGTAGGGGAACAGAGATTATAAGCATTTGCACGAATAGATGAATTTATTAGTATAGGAACAGAAAGGAAGGAGGGTGTACCTCCTTCCTTTTTACGGTTGTCTGCCATAAATCAATCAGCACTAAAATGATCGGAACATATTGGCAACCCCAATCGGAATGTATTATAATGGGTAATGAAGAGGAATGCCAACACCAGGAGTGTGGCAGAATGGGGGAGAGAATGTCTGTGAATTCACTTGAATTATTTGATCCATTAACAGCGCAATGGTTTATGAAAGCCTTGGGTAAACCGACCGCCGTACAGGAGGAAGCCTGGCCTTCCATCGCATCGGGTAAGCATACCCTGGTGTCTGCACCGACCGGTACCGGTAAAACCCTGTCGGCCTTTCTGGTGTTCATCGACAGACTGAAGGCAGAAGCCCGCAGGGGTTCTCTCAAGCAGGAGCTTCAGCTGATCTATGTCTCTCCGTTAAAATCCCTGGCAGGTGATATACGGGAAAATCTACGCCGCCCCTTAAATGGAATATTTGAGGAGGAACGGGAGGAAAACGTATTGACGAAAGCCACTCCCTTAAATTTAACGATTGCTATCCGAACCGGAGACACCCCACAGAATGAGCGCCGAAGTATGGTAAAAACCCCGCCCCATATCCTGATCACAACTCCGGAATCCCTGTATCTGATGCTGACCAGTACATCTGGCCAGAAGATATTAAAAACTGCCAAAGCCATCATCCTAGATGAGCTGCATGCTATGATTGACTCAAAACGGGGTGCCCATCTGATGCTTTCCATAGCTAGACTGGATCGGCTGTGTCCGGCACCCCTTCAACGGATTGGCCTCTCAGCAACCATAGAGCCCTTAAATAAAGCTGCAGAATATCTGTCACCGGAACCGGTAACCATCGTAGCGCCGAAGATGCATAAGGAGGTACGACTGTTGGTTACCAGTCCCTTATCCGATACCCATGGGCTTAAGAAGGATTCTGTCTGGTACGAGATAGCAAATACTGTATATCGAAATTGTGATGGGGCTCGAAGCGTCATTGCCTTTGTTGATGGACGAGCCTATGCGGAGAAATTAGCTTATTATGTGAACCAACTGGGTGGTGACGGCTTTGCCAGAACCCATCACGGCAGCTTATCGAAGGAACGACGATTTGAAGTGGAGGATTCCTTACGAAATGGAACCCTCCGTCTGTTGTGTGCTACCTCCTCCATGGAATTAGGAATTGATGTGGGCGATATCGACCGGGTATTTCAGATTGGCTGTCCCCGCTCCATTTCTAGTACAATGCAGAGGCTGGGCCGTGCCGGACATAATCCGGACCGAACCAGTATTATGCATATCTTTCCTCGGAGTGCTTCGGAAGGACTGTATAGTGGGTTGACGGCAGAGGTTGCCAGAAACGGTGGTATCGAGTATTCCAGACCTCCGAGATTATGTTTGGATGTGCTGGCCCAGCACCTGGTATCCATGGCAACAGGGGACGGCTACGAAGTGGAGGAGGTCATGGATATCCTTTCCCGGGCATATCCCTTCCGGGAGGTGACGAAGGATGATGTAAAGGATGTACTGTGCATGCTGGCAGGTGATTATGAGCATGACCGTGATATCCCGGTTCGTCCGAGAATTCTATATGACAGGATTCATGAACGGGTGGAGGGCGATCCCTACAGCCGGATGCTGGCGATATCCACCGCCGGTACGATCCCTGATATGGGGCTGTATACCGTTAAGACCGAAAGCGGAGTGAAGATTGGTGAGCTGGATGAGGAGTATATCTTTGAGGCCCATGCCGGCGATAAATTCCTGTTGGGCAGCTTTTCCTGGCAGATTAAGAGCATTCAGAAGGATACGATAATTGTAGCCCCGGCAAATAGTATCGGAGCCCGCCCTCCGTTCTGGAAGGGTGAGATAAAAGGACGGAGCCTCCGAACAGGGCTTGCCTTCGGCAGAATCTTCCGCGGCTTAAAGGAAGCCTATGAGACAGCCACACTGCCGGAGAAGTTATGTGCATTGGGGCTGGATACAACAGCAGCCTCCCTGGCACAGGATTTCTTACAACGCCAGCTGGAGGCAACCGGGATACTGCCGGATGACAGGACCATATTTATCGAGCATTTCCGAGATGAGACCGGCTGCCATCAGATGATGGTACACTCCATATTCGGCCGCCAGGTCAATACGCCGCTTGCTATTCTTGCCGCAGATTCTGCGAAACGGCTCACGAGGACGAACATCAGTTATTTTGATGATGATGACGGCTTTTTGCTCTTTCCCTATGGCGGCTGTGAGCTGCCGGAGGGACTACTGCAGGGAATTCAACCGGAAACAGCAAAACCGGTTCTGGAAGCGATTCTTACCGCAACACCGGTGTTTAATATGACCTTCCGGTTCAATTCTGCCCGTGCTCTTATGATGGGTGTCAGGAAGGCCGGACGGCAACCTCTGTGGGTGCAGCGCCTTCGAAGCGCGGAGATGCTGGATAATATCATACAGTTCGAGAAGCATCCGCTGATCCGCGAGACCAAACGGGAATGTCTGGAGGATTATTGGGATATGTCCGGCTTGGAATATGTTCTGAACGGAATCCGGTCCGGCAATATCAAGGTCCACGAGGTATTTCTGGAGAAGCCCTCACCGATGTCCCTGCCGCTTAGGCGTCAAACCGAAGCAACGATGATGTATGACTATACACCGACACCGGTCAGTATTTACCGGGCAGCCGATGAGGCCTTGAAGAAGGTACAGCTGCTTGCTCCGGCACCGGAGCAGCTGGCAAAGGTATCGGAACGGACCCGTCTTCAGGAGAATGAGAAGCAGCTGCACACACTGCTTATGATTGAAGGTGACCTGATTGCCGGTGAGCTTAAGGTACCGTTTGAATGGTTCGAGACGCTGGCTCATAACGGACAGGCAAAATATATAGAACCCGGTCTATGGATCGCGGCCGAGCATTCCGAAAAATACGCTGCTGCATTGGAAGCTTCGGATTTTGAAGCCAGAAAACAGCTGGTTCAAAAATTATTACGTTACCGAGGCCCTCAGACTCCGGAGCTGGTAGGAGAGAGGTATTTCTGGCCGGATCAGCAGGCTACGGAGGTTCTATCCGCATTATGCAGGCAGGGCATTGCTGTTGAGAGTGAAGGACTTACCTTCCATGCTGAGCTTTATGATCGCGCCCGTAGGGAAACGATCAAAACACGACGCCGGCAGATTGTAACCTTACCGCCGGAACGGTATGCCGCCTTATTATCCAATCGAATCCGTTTCACGTCAACACCTACCGATCAGCTGGAGAAAGCTCTGAAGCTATTATGTGGGCAGTCTTATTCGGCCACCCTGTGGGAGAGTGTACTTCTTCCTGCAAGAGTTATAAATTACCGGCCGGAGTTGTTGGATAACCTGATATCCCAAGGGAATCTGTTCTGGCGCCTCCATCCGGATTCCGGATTAAGCTTTCATCTGTCCGATGATATCGACTGGGAATATGACCTGAATCCTGTTCTGGAAACCCTGACAGGAAATGAGAACATCATATATGAAGCCTTACTAAAGCGTGGTGCCAGCTTCATGCAGCGATTAACCGGATTGCTAGGCGGTATCTCACCCTATGATACTCTGCTGGATCTGGCTGATAAAGGTCTCGTCTGCGCGGACAGCTTTGCGCCGGTCCGCCAGTGGCTGAACAGGGATAAGCTGAACACCGTTTCCATCAGGGAACGGGTTCAGACACGGGCGAAGGCACTGACAAACGGCCGCTGGGAGGTGACTCGTCCGCTGGTCGAACAGACCATAGAACAACAACTGAACCGTCTATTTGACCGTGTTGTTATCCTATGTCGCGAAACGATCCAGGGCCTTTCCTGGACAACCGCACTGGAAACCCTCCGTGTTTGGGAGTATACCGGGCAGGTTAGACGCGGATATTTCATCGAAGGGTTATCCGGAGTCCAATATATCAGGGAGAAGGATTTTGCCGGTGTCATGTATTCCCTGGAACAGCCTCTTCCCGATATCCTCTGGCTGACGGCAGTCGATCCTGCGCAGCCCTGGGGGAAATGCTTACCCCATAGGAAGGATAGAGAATTTCTAAATATCGCCGGTAATGCGGTCGCACTGCGCGCCGGCATTCCGATTGCAGTATTTGAACGTCAGGGCAAAGTCCTTCGGGTATTTGATGAGGAGTACATTTCGGAAGCAATCGAAACCTTTGCAGAGGATTATTCCAGAAAAAGAATCTTCTCCACCCAGAATCGCATCACCGTGAAGCAATATCCCAAGGAGGCAGCCGAAGCTCTGTCCAAAGCGGGCTTTATCCATGAAATGCAGGATTATGTATTATACAGGAGCAGCAGATAGGCTGCTCCT
>JAEYQV010000109.1 GCA_023409835.1 Bacillota bacterium | reverse complement strand
TTACCTATACATTTCCTGTTGTATGTATTATTCTTATGGTAGCTTGGCTACAGTGGGAAAGCAATCCCCTCTGCCTATGGAGTCCGGAGACCTCATCTGTGATAACTGCAGCCGGAGTTTACTGATTACAAGAAAAGGAGAGGATTCGAATGACCCAAATAATGAACGATGAGGTAATCTGCCTCAAAAAGTATCTAACGGAAAAGGAACTGGAGGATGTCTATGCCCTGCAGAACATCTGCAAAAGGGAGGATAATGTGAATCTGAAGCTGGAGCTGGATTACCGAAGAGGCCTGAATAAGACTGTAACGCCCGGGCTAAAGGATATTGACGAGTTTCTTTATTATGCCGACGGAAAGCTCGTGGCTTATTTGAGCATCTCCTGTTTCGGAGGAAATATCGGTGAAATAACCGGGATGACTCATCCGGAATGGCGAAGAAACGGTCTTTTTAATCGTCTGTATCAACTGGCTCGTAATGAATACCTTCACAGGAATTTTAACCGGGTATTATTACTCGCTGACCGAAGCTCTGAGTCTGGGGCAGGCTTTGCGAAAGCAATCGGTGCAAGCTATGAGTTCTCAGAATACCGCATGAGCTTACCCGAGATATCTCCTGTGAACGAAGGCGGACCGGTGACCTTAAGAATTGCCGGGTCGAAGGATATCCGGGAGATCAGGCGTCAGAATTCCATTTATTTTGACGATATCGATGATGAGGGCCTTCAGCCGGAGGATCTGGAGCTTTCCGATACAACGGCCTATCTGGTAATGCAAAATGATAAGATCCTCGGAAAGATTGAAGTGGATTTTTACGAAGCCTCTGCTTATATCTTAGGTTTCGGAATACTACCCGCATACCGCGGCAGGGGGTATGGCAGGGCCGCTCTTCAGGAAGCTCTCCGGTTGATTACGGAACGCGGTATCCGTAAAGCAGAGCTTGATGTCGTATGCACGAATAGCTCCGCCTTACATTTATATCAGTCCTGTGGCTTTCGGGAGGAATCCGTCATGGATTATTACCGTTTAGAGCCGAATGCTTGATACATTCACTTTACTCAGCAATTAATTGACCGAGGCTTCTCGCTTCATATCCTAACTGCACGAGAGAGGCGGGTCGGAGAATATCTTCCGAACCCGCCTCTCTATGTATTCGCGCATTGCTATAACCTGTTAGTCATATTTTTATCCCACCATTTTCTATAACACCGCATCATCCTGCCGTTCTGGCCTTCCTCTCCGTAGACTCCTGCTGTTCACGTGCTATAATATCTCTGGCTCTGAAAAGTGCTGCATCTATATTGCCGCAGATATTCTCTTCCCCGACCAGCTTATCAAAGCCAGCCTTCTGCATCATACGCAGCGGCTGCTCCTGCACATGGGACAGAACCACGGTAATATGCTTCTTCCTGCAGGCTTTCATTACACTGTTCAAGGAGTGCAGGGCATTTACATCCATAGCAGGAACACTTCTCATACGGAGAACTAAAACCTTGGCATGCTCCTTCAGGGAAATATTCATAAATTTATCTGCCGCACCGAAGAACATCGGTCCATTAATTTCATAAACCAGAGTATGCTTCGGAACCTTCTTCAACCTGATATTCTCAGGATCGTTCATATCGTCACTGTTATCCTCATCCTTATCATCAAGATATCTCCAGCTCTGGACATCGGTTACCTCCGACATTCTCTTCATAAACAGAATGGCTGCCATTAAGATACCTACTTCGATTGCTATAACAAGGTCAAATACCACCGTTAATACAAAGGTTGATACAAGCACCAGAATATCGCTCTTGGGAGAGGCTTTAATTAAGGTAACAAACTCCCTCCAGCCACTCATATTATAGGCTACCATGAACAGGATCGCTGCTATTGTGGGCATGGGGATGAGTGAGGCATAAGGCATGAATACCACCAGTATAAGGAACAGGGTTACCGCATGTACCATTCCGGCTATCGGTGTCCGACCTCCGTTTTTCACGTTTGCAGCTGTTCTTGCAATCGCTCCGGTAGCCGGAATACCTCCGAATAAGCTGGAGAAGATATTTCCGGTCCCCTGAGCAACAAGCTCCATGTTGGAGCGGTGTCTGCTGCCAATCATTCCGTCTGCCACAACACAGGACAGCAGGGATTCCACACCGGCCAGGATTGCTATTGTAATTGCATCCGGAATCAGGGCTTTAATCGTATTTAAGCTGAATGCAGGAACCTGCAGTGTAGGAAGCTTAGAGGATATCTCATACAGGCTTCCGATGGTATTAACCTCCAGGTTAAGCAGCTTTACAATCGCTGATGCCACGATGACCGCTATCAATGAGCCGGGGATTTTTTTATTTATTTTTGGCCAGATGATCAGGATCGCCAAGGATATGGCTCCGACAAGCAGAGCCTGAAGATTGATTGTTCCGATACTTTTGATGCACTCTCCCAGCTTCTCAATTGTCTCGATTGGTTTTGTCTGAAAGGTTAAACCAAGAAAATCCTTTATTTGCCCGATAAAAATTGTTACCGCTATTCCGAGGGTAAAACCGGTGGTTATCGTATAGGGGATGAACTTTAGCAGCTTTCCGAACTTAAGTAATCCCATGATAATCATCAGGAAACCGGCCATAATCGTTGCAACCGCAAGACCTTCCATTCCATTCCTAGCCACAATTCCGGCTACAATGGTAGCAAATGCTGCTGTCGGTCCCGATATCTGTACCCGGCTTCCACCTAAAAAAGAAATAATAAAGCCGGCTACAATTGCCGTATACAGACCTCTCTCCGGTGTTACTCCCGATGCCAGTGCCAATGCAATTGACAGGGGCAGAGCTATAATTGCTACTATGATTCCGGCCACCAAGTCCTTAATAAACTGCTCCTTTGAGTAATTCTTCATGACCGAAAACAATTTTGGCTTCAATTTTTCCATTTATCCTTTGCCTCCAAAATATTATTAAATCACACAGCTTACAATCATAGTCTTCTTCCCTGCAAATATCAATAGAAAATTCCCAAAAATAATAAAATAAAGGATAATTGATTTATGAGTATATTATACTGACCTGCACAGCTGTATCCGAACCGCTGCAGAGGCTGTTACAGCGGAAGTCTCTTCTTACGGAAAACCAGTACTCCTGCAACAAACAGGACGAGAATGCATCCGGTATAGAACAGATTAATTTTCCATACTTGACTACCTTCCACAACCTTCACCGGATCATATAGCCCATAGATCGTAAAGTCCTTAAGGAAATTCAGTTTCTCTGCTGCCCCACCGATCATATTCAACAGCAGGAACAGGATTGGGATACCTGCCCCAAAGCCAATAGACAGCCTCGTCTCATTAAAGAAACAGGAAAAGAAGAAGCTGATCATCAGGGCAACCATATCCACCAGCATCGTAGTCAGGTTCAAGATGAAATAGGCCTCCAAGTCAAGCTTCCCGGGAAATGCCAGGTTACAGACTGCCACACCTAATCCGGTTACGGCCAGGAACAGAACCAGCATGGAGCTGAGCGCATAGATTCCCTGCGTAACAACAATCTTTGTTCTGGAGTTCGGAGTGGACAATAGATATGCAAAGGAACCGTTGTCTACCATCTTTGCCACCAGCTTATTGCTAAGGATAATGCTGTAGATCATCGGGAATGCAATCATCAGCAGTCCATACAGGAAGCTTGCTAGATACGAAGTAAAATTACCGGTCAACCCGGTGAAGCCCATGGCATTTAAAAGCCCCTCCGGGAACATTTCCAGCATGGAGGTTATGGCTGTGATATCCACCGGATCGTACATGGAGATCATAACCGTTGTATACATCGTAAGTACGCCATAGATAATCACAAACAGTAACCAATTCTTCTTAAGGGTAGCTTTGAATAATGTAAGACTCATGCTTGTATCCCCTCCTTACTGTAAAAATGCATAAAGATATCCTCTAGGGACTGGGATTTCACATCCAGATTAAGCACTGTAAACCGGGCTGCCGTCTTAAGGAACCGGTCAACCTCTTCGTTTTTAATGAATACCTCCAGCGTATCCCCCTCTGCCCTCACTGCATGATAGCCTGCTGCCGTTAACACCTCATAGGCTTCCTCCGGCTCCTTCGGCTTCAGAATATAACCCTTCCTCTGAGTTTCCTTCAGGCTCTGGACATCCGTCTGTTTCACGATCCTGCCATCCTTGATAATCAGAACGGTATCACTGGTTCTTTCCACCTCTTCAAACATGTGGCTGGACATCAGGATGGTCTTTCCCTTCTTCTTCTCTTCCAGAATCAATTCCACAAACCGATTTTGCATCAGGGGATCCAGACCACTGGTCGGCTCATCCAAAATAAGTACCTCCGGATCATGCATAAAGGCTGTTACGATTCCGACCTTCTGCTTCATCCCCTTGGAAAACCGTTTGATCCTTCCCTTCGTATCCAGCTCAAACATATCGATCAGCTGCTTCTGACGGGTTAGGTTTCGGGTTCCTCTCATATCACACATAAAATTAAGGAATTCATCTCCGTTCATCCCATCAAGAAAAGTAATCTCCCCCGGGATATAGCCCAGGCTCTTCTGAATCTTCGGTGCATCCTCTGAGCAATCAAGTCCTTTGATGGAACAGCTCCCCTTATCCGGCTTCATGAAGCCAAGTAATGCCCGGATTGTCGTCGTTTTACCTGCGCCGTTCGGTCCCAGATAACCTGCTACCTCTCCGTTCTTTACAACAAAATTCAGGTCAAAAACTCCTTTTCCGCTTGGGTATGTAAGAGTAAGCCCCTGTACCTCTATCATAAATCCTCCTCCTTATCAAGATTCTATTTCATAAGCTCCCTTCCGGTGCTTTACTGATCTTTCAATTCAATCGATATACATAATATATCACCGGGCATTGTTTCGTTCAATAGCTTCCTCTCCATTTTAATCCAATATTAATACCTCTGAAAGCACCGGACGAAACAACAAATCGTCTCACTTATCCTATTAACTTCCGATTGACGAAAGGCCGGGAATCTTTACAATTCACGGCCTTAAGCTGATAAGCTCTATTAGCTTTATCTTTGATTATTTCGTAACACAGACCACCTGAGCCTCCTGATTCTGAAGCATTGCAGGCGTGATGATCAGTTCCTCCTGTTCATAAGCGGTATTGTTTACCAGCCAGTAATCAAACTTCTTCCCTTCCGGAAGGACGGGGGTGACGACGGTATCATAATCAATAAAATACTCCCCGGAAAAATGCTCCTGTGTGTAGAAGGAATTAATCCTTACCCCACAGCCTTCAGCCGGCTTCACATCTACCCGGTAGAGGTCTCCGAGCTGAAAGTACTCCTGATATTTTTCCGGAATATGTTGGGCTCTCTGTTGGCCATAGATCCGAATATCCTCCAGCCTTCCCTCCAGCTGTTCAAACTCTACCCAGTCAGCCACGAGATTCTTATGGTACATGTTCTTCTGTTCCTTTAGTCTGGAGGCGTTCATTTCACCAAGGACACGATTGATATTATCCGGAGCAAAGGCTCCGTTGATCAGATCCATGGTCTTCTTGATAAAGATCTCCCGGCAATCCTCCCTCCTCATCAGCTGACCGAACAGAGGACATTCCTGCCGGATCTCTCCGTCACGTCCGATATATTTTTGAATGTTATCTACATAAGCTCCCGTACCATAGATGGCAAAGCTGAAATCCAGGTCATGGAGCAGATAGCGCCATTTGCCGTCAAAGGGTGCCTCTCTGTATTCCTCCCCCTCTGTGGCGTAATAGCGGTAGGTTTTATAGTTATTGTGCGGCCAGTCTTCGTTTCCTATATATATCTGAAGTGCATAATAGGACAGGTAGTTCTCTACGTCAAGCAGCTTGCAAAGCTCTTCATAGGTTGCCTCATTCGTAAGATCCATCTCTGCGTATTCATACATCGCTTCATAATCGGATATAATCTGTGAATTATCCTCCTCGGTATCCGGTGTCTTAAAGGTTTCTCCACCTTCAAGTATCTGAAAATCCCCATCAAAATTACCATAATTCTCATCAAAATAATCATCCCCGTATACCTCGTGAAGCCAGTATACACCCTGGTATTTCCCATTGATATATAGGGTAGCGGGACGAACTGCTTCGTAATCTGCATAGCCGGC
>JAEYQV010000092.1 GCA_023409835.1 Bacillota bacterium | reverse complement strand
GTACCTCCTTGAGAGGCACCACTAAGAACATCATACCTTTTTGCAATAGTTACTTCCACATTTATATTTGAAAAAGTAATTTCTCCATCCTTGACAAAAGGGGTGGAAGTAAGTTTTTCAATTCACGTGTACATAAAAATGTAAAAAAATATATATAATACTATTGACAAATTCATTTTAATTGTATACAATCAAATTATATTAATTGTATTCAATTTATTTGTTTAAAATATAAATCAGGGTTACAGTATGAACCCATCACAGGAGGTAATGTTATGAAGGTATATGATTTTTCTGTAAAGGATATGAATGGCAATGATGTCAGCTTAGCCGATTACAAAGGAAAGGTATTATTGATTATTAACTCTGCTACTGCATGTGGTTTTACCCCGCAATACAGCGACCTGAAGAAACTATACGATACTTATGCAGACCAGGGCCTTGTCATTCTGGATTTCCCGTGCAACCAGTTCCACGAGCAGGCACCGGGAAGTGATGAAGAGATTCACAGCTTCTGCGAGACGAAGTACGGCGTGAAATTCCCGATCTTCTCAAAGCTTGAGGTGAAGGGTGAGCATGCACATCCCCTTTATCAATTCCTCATCAGCCAAAAGGGCTTCTCAGGCTTCAACGAAGAGCATCCGATTGCTCCCAAACTACAGGAGCTGCTCTCTGCGGAGGTGCCCGATTATAAGAACACCCCGGACATCAAATGGAACTTCACCAAGTTCTTAATTGACCGTGACGGAAACGTAGTAGAACGCTTTGAACCTACCGAAGCTTTTGACGTAATC
This sequence comes from Bacillota bacterium, assembly GCA_023409835.1. Lineage (GTDB taxonomy): Bacteria > Bacillota > Clostridia > Lachnospirales > Lachnospiraceae > Mobilitalea. Next base: position 12,001 of record JAEYQV010000092.1, on the reverse strand, counting down.
GAAAGCAGAATAAAAGAACTTCTGTAACTCTTTATCATAAAGGACACGAATCCTTAATCGATAAAGCAATCGGCAAAGGAGATCGTATTTTTATCTCCTCGCTGTTTCTTATATAAGTTCAATCCTAAGAGAAAGAGCCTTGGATTACCGGCCTGTATGTGCGCCGGAAGTTCCAAGGCTCTTACCCTTAGCTCTGCTATGTATCGCTGATGCATTAAGCTTCTGTATCGATTCTTATGATTTATTCCCTCATTAAATATTCTACTTATGATTAATCTTAGCAGACAGCTCCTGATACAGCTCTTCTGTCCGGGCTTTATCCGGATAATTAATGATGACATAGAAGTCATTCACCTTGATATAGAGATAAGGTGCTTTCTCCGAAAGTAGATACAGTCTGCATAGACCCAGTTCCTTTAATTTGAAATTCCCCTTCTTCACCTCGCCTACTGCTACTCCGTTGGTACGCTCCAGTATCTCCGGGATGGAATCCTTCAGCTCAACGGAGGTTACCGAGTCAAGCTCATAGGTCCCGCCATGCATTCCTTTTACCTCAAAGGAGGAATCCGTCACCACAACCTCAGTATCAATAATGACATTCTTATTTATGACATAGAGAAGTATCACTGCACCAATTATAACTACCCCTCCGATGATCAGACCGGCTATCATAGAATTTCTCTGCCTTTGCTTGCCTCCAACTCTCATATTCCAGTTTAATAACAGATTGTGTGAATCCAGTATATCAAAGTTAAAGCTGTATCCTGGCTTGACCGAACCTGTTACGCTCTCCTTCCGATATGTATTTTATTCTTTTTCGATTAGCTCAATGGAAAGCTTGCCGTTTCTTAGGATAAGCTAGTTTCCTCAGCTCTTTCCTTCGTAGTAAATTCGGTTAACATTAATTCAAATGTCTAAATAACTCCCTATCTAGAGCATATTATATCATAAAATGGAAATATTGAAAGTATTTGATATATTATGGTTAATCATAATTGATTATCTGATTGGAAATTGATTGGATTTTATTAGATATTGTACTCCCATGAGAATATATAGTTGTTTTTCCATAATAAATTGGGTATTGTTTATTATAAGATTAATTAATGACATATGTTACATAATCATCTTTTACAGATTTATTAGAATAATAGATCAGAAAGTCTCCCGGATTAAATTCAAAAATCGTAGAAGGATCCCGCCTGCCGTTATAGCTTACCTTTCCGCTTACTGCTCCCTCCATTTTCCACATGGAGCAATACCCTTTTGAAGCATTCGCTGTATTAAGATAGCTTAGATTCTTTGCCGCTCCCCGGGTAGTGTAAATATCGAAATTAATAATCAAGTAACCGCCCGTAAGCCAGAAGGCTTCGTGATTACTGACACCGTGTTTTGACATGTATCCGTATACATCAAATCCCTTTTCCACCAGAAAGATATCTGCCGGCAGGAAATACTCCGCATAGTAGGTCTGCATTCTGTTTACGATATCAGTATCCGTAATACCGGCAGCCCGGATCTTGGAATATTGATCACCGGCTTTTAAATCAAGCAGATAATCCGTATTCACATAGGTCATTAGCGGTGATGTTATTCGAATCGTTGAGTAAGTGAATAAGTCAGTATCTTCCCATTTATACTTGTTTACACTGATCTTCTTGATATCTGCCATCATCTGCAGCTGCTTATCCGGTATAGCCAGCCATTGGTCCCCACAACAATACTTTTTGATATTGGTCTGATCCAGGGCGCTGCCAATCTTAACATAGCTGTGGCTTTTATGATTAAAATATTCGTTATAGTATACGTCCACTTCCCTACGATTCTTTCCCTTTGCATCCACGTAGTAGAACCTCGGCTTTATCGTCACCGTATCCCCGGAGGAGAATGCATTTCCGATGGTCGTCACTTTGAATTTAACTGCGTAGCCGGTTTTAAGTACACCGACATTGTTAATCTTGGGATGAGATCCATTTACCAACGGAAGGGTGAAGCGCTCCAGTCTGCCGGTTGTATTTCCGTATTGGTCTTTCAGTCCCACGGTATAGTTATAGGCATAGCCTTCGTTATATTTTGTGCTCTTTACCCCGCTTGGATACTCTTCGTTCAGCTTTAGTCTGGCTGAACCTGTCTTAATCCGGAATACGGTTTCCCAGGTCGGATAATCCGTGACATCATATAATGTAAGTCCATATATTCTTCCGGACACCTGTACTCTTACGGTATCCGTGGCAACATAGTTGGTGCGGTCGATATTGGCATAGGTCTGGGTCTTAGACAGCTGGCTCTCACTATTTACCCCATTCACCGCAATCGTCCGGAAATCTACCGTGTAGATTCCTTCATTGACCCACATGGGCAGGAAGAAGGTTGGTGTACTATGACCGAACCTCATCCAGGTATTCTTAGGGATGAACTCATTCTTGCCGGAAGGATTCCGATAGAAGACGTCAAAAGGAAACTTTACTTCGTTCCGGTAAATCTCATTATACCTTGCAATGTACGATACTGTCCTGTCCCGGAGGCCCCAGGCAAAGTCCCTGGTGAAATAACCGGGATAGCCGATATGGTCTCCGAAGTTATTGATATCAACCGTAAAATCAGAAAGCTTGCTATCCGGATCGAGTACCAGCTGCACACAATCCTGATTAACCTCAAGTACTTGCACATAGGGATTATTACTTGTAATTCCTGTTGTCGTATTCGTTGTCGTGATACTCGCATCACAGATAACCGGTGTATGTACGATTACGGGATTTAGTCCATTGACCTGCAGATCCTGGGAGCTTCCCGATGAGTTAACGGCACTGGGATGATTCACATAGGTAATGGTTCCGGAAGACGGATATTGTTCGTTTAAAATCGTCGCCGGTATCACCTGATCCGGCTGATACAATACATCCGAACCGGTGAACTCCACCGTCTCCTTTAACACCCAGGTGTTAGTAAGATCCGGGGCTTCCTTCGTATAAGTACCGCCATCCAAGACAACTGTACCACCGAACGAAAGGTAGTCATTGATAATCTTCATTTCTTCAGTTCTTACATTAGCTTCATAGGTAAAATCCTGCGCCGGAATTGTAGGCTTAACCCCGTCCCCCTGCAGAAGCGCTTCAGGCTCCAGCTTTATCACATAGCCCCTTGCTGCCTGGGGTGGATCAATGATATGGTCGCTCTCCTTATTCGAGTGGCGCATATTTAAAGTGGGAGGGCTATAATAGCTGCGGTTAGGATACATCAGACAGCTGCCACCCGGAAGGGCTTTGTTATAGATAATGGCCTTTGATATGGTATAGTAATCAAAGTTTACAATTTCCCAATAAGCACAGGCTCTCTTGACGGTAACGGTCTGTATGACTGGAACCGTCTCCTCCATTACTTTCGTCTTGTCCTTCGCATCCGTCCATTTGAGGATAAAGTTCTTCTGGACAGTGATTGGATAGTCTTTTATAACCACTTTCTTATTAAAGTAATATCCAATATTATACTGATTACCCCTAACATGCGTATACAGGCTCTCCGTAGTAGGTATTCCCTGAAGCACGTTGAAACGCTCCTGCCCCCTTAGATCGGCACGAATCTCCCCTGTAATCGTATATCTATCGATCGGCTTATTATCATACCCTCCGTCCGGATATTCATATGGCGGAAGGGTGGGTTTGGGTCCGGTGGTGGGAATCGGCGGGGGCGTCGGGACAGAACCTGCATCGTCATATACCAGACATATCTCCACACCGCCTTTTACAACTTTTACTTGTGCCGCAAGGATGTCTTTCATTGTTCTATTATCAGTCCCAATCGTCATGCTGGGTACCGTTTTTGAATCCAGCGTACCCTTTGCACTAATCGGCTTAACACTATACCCAATTAAATCAAATGCTTTTCCTTTATATTTACCCGCCAGCACCTTCTCACAGGCAGATGTCTGATCGCCAACTTTAATCATCGTACCTGCTTTTTTATCTAGATACTCGGCAGCCTTGTATTTCGTTCCTTTATATTGAGCATAAACATAATTATCGTAAGTCTCATCGGTGATCTCTTTATCATAAACAAAATGTACGTCTACCCCTCCAAGAGGAACCCTTGTTTTACCGCTTGCCTCAATAACCGTATCATAAACGTCATCCAAATCACCCTTTATATTTATATTCTCAGCAAGCCTTGTCCCACCTATTTTCGGGTCTATATAATATCCTGTAAGAGCATATATATTTCCATACTTTGTTTCGCGGGTCTTTTCTACTTTATCAGCAAATTCTACTGTAGCATTAATGTTTTTATCATCTAAAGACCCCATACGATATTTCATTCCATTGGGATAATCATAATAATAATGATTATGCTGTGGGCCTGGGGAAAAGGTAATCGGGCAATTATAGTATTTTGCAAAGCCCTTTAATGTATCCTCTCCCCACCACTCAGCTTCCATTATTTCTTTCCAGGTTGTTAATCCTTTGCCTTTCCCCTTTCTGATTGTCCTATCGCCGTTATCTTCCAAGTAATAAGACTGAAATACTGCATTAAGGTATATTACTTTATCTTTGGTTATACTTCGTAGTTTACTCCCAATCTTTTCATTTACCAATTCTGCATCAATCGTAAATTCGGTTACCTGTTTTCCTTCCTCATTTATACCCTTGTCATCTTTTTTCATTTCAGAAAGATATATTATATCAATATTTGCCGTAGCTGCAGGACCCACGTATCCATTTACTGTAACTGTTTTTTCTTGTCTCGTCTCACTTACACCAAAGCCTATGGTTTGATATCTAATCCTAACACCACTACTTGCTGCTTTACTTTCAGCAGTTATAGTGATTGCTCCATTTTTCATTATAACACTCATATCATCAATGAGTACTTCTGAGTGTGAATTATCAACAACGTCATAATCCTTATTACTAGCAGCTTTTATTGTATTTTCTTTATAGCTTAAGCTAATTAAGAGAGATAGTGCCAGTATTACTACTGGCACTATAATCCTCTTAACGGCTTTCTTCTTTATTATTTTAGCCATCACTTCACCTCTGTTTACTTGGAACCTTTATAGGGCCCATCACTGATACCAACCCTCGCATCTACTCCGAACTCAATATAGGATGGATTATTTATATTGCTGCCAAATATCTCAATATCATAATACCCATAAGCCCACTCGCCATTTTTTATTCCTTTTAAATAAGTTGATGACTTACCTCCAAATATCAAGTCATAGTCCTCTTCAACATTAACTGTATCCGCTGTTATCCGGTATTTTACGTATGCTCTAACATAATAATTGTAGGTATACCGATATAACGTTGAGGGCTCCAGTGCTATCACCTTACTTTCAACAACGACATGATTCGTCTTCATCGCCTTTAAATACCTCTCAATGCGGTCGTATATATTATCACCACTATAAGGTACATAAGAGTCCGCTACCTTTTCTACCCAGTTTTCATCAACAGTACGGTAGTCAACATTGAAGACACAGTTTAGATACTGATTGGCTTGCTTCATGATCGTATCATAATATTCATAGTGCTCCATCCCTAAAGCCACCTGGTTCTTGTATTCCTTTTTAATACTTTCGTTACTTGTTTCCGACGGAAGATCGTATTCGCTTTTATCCATAGTCCCGTTCTTATAATCGTTCATCCAGGCATAATCATATTTCATCTCGTAAAAGTCATTCGGAAAGCACTCCAGGATATAAGTATACTCATAATAATTCTTGGGAAGGTTGGTTGTACGAATCAGCTGTCCATCCGGACTAATTGATGCTCTGCTATACTGGTCCAGCACAAGTGCTACAACATTCTTTGCTCCGGAAGCAGTTATCTTATTGCTTCCTTTAAAGCTCCTGTTCTGAATATACCTACCGTTGCCATAGCCTTTGATGATGCCCTTAGCTACTATTTCAGCCACATCCTGACGCTTACTCTTGGGTATTTGATTCAGGTCACTAATTCTTTTGTCATAAACAGCTTGTTTCCTTCGCTCACCGTCAATAATCTTCTTCCAGGCTTGGATTAAATAGTCGTTATCATCAAATGGATCAACCTCGATAAAAATTTCCGGATCATCAGGTACATAACCGATTTCGATATACCGATTTTTAAAACTGCCATCATCATATATTATTGTTTTGTACCCGGCTCGAAGCCCCTTTTCAAACTTAAAATATCCGTCCAGTATCGGTAGAACCACTTCCTCAAGGAATCTCGATGCCTTATATGTTTCCCTTGTCTCTCCCTGCGGGAACAATCCTCCTTTGACATTGTAGTAGAGCTTTCCTCTATAGTACTCACACCCGCTTAAAAGCTCATATACACCATCCGTAAACCCGAAATGTGATCCATAGATATACTCGTCCGCCCTATTCGCCAATACTGCACAATCCGTTCTGGTAAGGTAGACGGATAAATCCTTAAAATCACCCTCCTTCAATATTCCGACTCTCTTTGCTGCATCTATATAAGGAGTCTTTGAATTCTGGTCTAACTGTAGCTTCATTTCTGTGACCAGGTACTTAATGAAGGCATCCACCTTGATATACTTATTCGCTGCCGATGCTTCCTGCACCGGTGCAACTGCCGGTATGGTAACAATCCATAACACCAGCGATATTAGTAAGGACAACACCCGTACTCTTATGCTCTTTCCCATATCCCTTTCCCCTTTCGTTAATTCAATTCTGCCTCTTCATGACTCATTCCTCTTCATGGCTCATTCCTCTTCTTAGGTACTACATCTTATAACTTTCGCTTCTTCTTAATATCTGCCTCTTCATAACTTCTGTTTCTTCTTAATAACTGCCTCTTCATAACCTCTGTCTCTTCATAATAACTGCCTCTTCATAACCTCTATCTCTTCTTAATAACTACCTCTTCATAACTTCTGCCACATCTTAACACCTGTCTTAAATTAGCATCTGTCTCATCTTAACTTCCGCCTCTTCTTAACATATTCTTCTGTCCTGTTCTCATTATTTTCATATCAGGAACGAAGAAAAAGATATCCTGAAGCACGGATCTACCGATGCGTATTACATATATTGGAGTTCATGATTAAATCATAATATTTTTCATTTGTCAAAGTCAACCACTTTATGATAAATTTTGTATATTTTTGTCTTTCTTAATTTAGAGAACTTCAGCGTTTGTGTTAATACTTTCCATAAAGGCTTTAGCTAAAGGGATTTCAAGCTCTGCATCTTCAATGTTTCATTACCGGTACATACCCATCGCTTTCTTACCTCCTCTAATTAGGATTATAATTTTGCACATGGACTCCTGCCGGATCACATTCAGGGCAAGCATAGCAGCCCAGCTTACTACATTCTTCTACGGAATAGTAGTGCTCTTCCCTTATTTCTAAGTTCCCCTCCAATAAAGCGCAGCCTGCTCGGTGATAGATGTAATACCAGCTCTTCTGTTCGATATAGAAAAGGTTGTCTTTACGAATACCTGCTCCGGAGAATGCCACCCTGTTATATATCCTGTTAGACCCCTCCACCAGTGGCATTCCCTGAAACACTATAATGATTCCGGGGCCTTCCATCGTCTGTTCCCAATCAGATTTATCCGTGGCTGGAAGCCCAAAGTGATAGGTGATTCCATAGCCTGAAGCAATCTTATTATGCTTAGAAACATACCAGGATATCTCTCTTTCCAGGCAATTAACGATTGCCTGCTGTCTTACTTGGGGGTAAAGCTCGTGGTTTAGTATAAAATTTTCGTTGAAACTATTTCGAAATACGGAATAGGAGTTACTTGTACGTAATTCCTCAACTGTAGTTTTATATAGCCGCTCATTACCTACTGAACCCAGCTTATTGTTTAAATCATATAGATTTATTTGAGATGCAAATGTAAACCGGTAAATAAAATCATTGTCCTTAAAGTAGAAAGGTTTCTGTTCCGTCCATCTTCTTGTGATATATACATGTCCATCGCTTCGCGTGTACTCATCATTATACATAATAAAAAAGCCATTATTCGTTGTTATAACTATCACGGGTATATATGCCCGGAATCTTTGCTGTGCAACCGGATCCGAAATAATTCCCATAGCTGCATACATAGATGAGAAGAAGCAGTCGGCCGTCCGGTCCAGGTCAGAAGTCTCGATACTGTCGTTCTCGACCTGTTTCAAAGTCTCTACAGCGCTTTCCATCGCCTGATTCATATAATAATCCATATCGGTGCGAGCTTCAGCCGCTGCGGTAAGATTATCCGTCCGGATATCAGAAAGGACTACAATTGATATTAATATTACAACGAATAGTAAAGCTAGATGGGAAAGCTTCATAATAGCACCTGCTCTTGTTAATGATGATTTGATAGCAACTTTGAATAATGGAGAAATCTCGTATAGTTCCATTGGTCAACATATATCATGGAACTCTATTTGTGGACCTCTTCATTCTTAATAGTATCACTGGATCTGGCCATTATTTTTAGCCTAAACAGCCTTCCGATTATGGATAGTCCGGAAGCTGTTTTACGGCTCTCGGTTCCTACCGTAAACACATCCCCTCTACGGAAATAATAAACCCCGTTACCTTCAAACAGTGCTTCTGCTATCTCGTCCTCATAGGTAGCCGATATGTACTTTTTTACATGGCCCGTAAATACAGGAACCTTTGCCTTACAATATGGACAGCCCGGATCAGTATCATCCATATATAGATTGTAATATAGACCACATACATCGCACTTCTTTCTGTTACGAATTACGTTCACCGTTAATGATGTTGTTAGTCCTTTAAATCCTATGGTTACGGTTTGTGTGCCTACATAATCCGGATCCAGGTTATCCGTATACCCGTTATAGACATATTCCGTGTGCCCATCCAGGTAAACCGCCAGAAGCCCCACTCCTTCCGTTTCAAGACTGCCGGAAGGATTCCGGAACATTGTCAAGCTTTTACCGGAGGGCACGAAGATCGTCAGGCTTCTTAACCAGCCTCGGCAGTAGGGACAACCCGGATCTGTGCCATCCTGATTCAAGTTGTAGACATGACCGTTCATACAGGTTTTGCTTTTTGGTACTACGGTCATTATAATATTACAAGCTTTTGTATAGGTAATACCGTCAATAACATATTGATAATACAGTGTTACCGTTGAATTTTGGACCAAAGTATTCGTACTAAAATCCGATGTACAAACAACTGTCCTTGATGATCCGTCCTTAAAAGTGATCACAGCGGTTGTAATATAAGCATCCCCCCGGGCCACCTTCTGAATAGGATTCGTGGCTATGATAGATTCTACGATACTTCCACAATCAATCGTGGTATCTTCCGTTAGATTACAATGATATACCGTACTGGAGGTACCTTGATAGCAAAGCGAATCATAGGAGGGTGTAATATAGTTGCCATATCCACAGGAACTGCATTTCGAGCCGGCGGAAACACTATAATAAACACCGCAGCGGTTACATGTAAAGTTATTATAGTAGGGAGTATAATCCGATTTGCCGCAAGAAGGGCATGCTGTTGCACCGCCTACATAGGTACCTGTATAGGTTAACCGTCCCATACAATAAGACGAAGTGATTTCTGCATGGGTATAACAACCATGCATATTTCTGCTGGAGGTTACACCCGGTCCATCCGTATGCCTGTGTCCGGTATAACACTCAGCACCATGAACATGGGAAGGCGATGCCGGGGTATTCACTGCCCTGGCAAGTACGCTTTCATTGGTGTCCATATTCATGTTATCCGTGTTAACCGGGTCCGTTATCGTCGGCACTTCCGTAATCACCTCAGGAGCATAATAATCATTCGTACCCGTCCAGAGGTCCTCCTCATCATCAATTACCTCTGCAGCACTTCTCAGTCTGTACTCCGGCTCGAACGCCATTTGCTCATGAGTCAGCTTAACATTATAAGGCTTGCCCGTATCTGCCAGTCTCTCCAGATACTTCTCATACATTCCCCTGGTTATATATCCGTCTGCAGTCACTGTCTCAACAAATTCCGTTGTCAGCCTTTCAGTATTGATCTGGATTACCACATCCTTCTTTAGGCTAAAATATAACGCAGGTATCAGAAACATCAGTACCACAGCAACCAGGAGGTCAATTATTTTCTGTAAATAGTTCGGCATTTATGCCACCTCCCCACCATACGTAATAGGCAGTGAGTCTTTTTTCTTATGAAACAGGCTGAAGGAATAAATACTTCCCTGTGTCTTCATAATTACCTTTACGGTTATGTAATCCCCGGAATCCATACGATATACTCCATCTCTATAGAGTTTTTCAAGGATTTCCTCCGTAAAGCTGATACTGTAATACTGTTCCTGAAGAATAATCCCCGAGGCACAATACGGACATTCCGCTTGAGGGTCCTCCGTATAATATACATGTCCGTTTTCACATACCCTTTTGATGAGCTTATCCGTAACCTCGACCCTCAGAGTAGTGCTTACCGTATTACCGAAGCGGTCCGTGTAGCTCACGCTTATGGTTTGGTTCCCCAGGGTATAAGGATCAAAGGTATCGGTCCATCCCTCGAAGGCGATAGCTCGATGACCGTCACGATAGATCAATACCACTCTTAGGTCAAGCTTCTCCCCATAGGGTACCAGAAATCCACCGTTCTGTAGCGTAGCTTCAATGCCTGTCAAGGTGTCTGCGCAGACAGGGCAGCCCCAGGGGTGTTCACGAAGATGATACACAGTACTGCAGACCGGGCATGTTATGTTAAGAGCCGAGAAAACCTCAACCGTTACATTACAGGAAAAATGATCATAATATACCGTTACCAGCTGCTCCCCGGCACGCTCCCTATTATAATTGCTGTACCAGTCCTGCAGTTCTTCCGTATGTCCGTCTCGGAAGGTCCCCGTGACCGCAAGTGTGATATCCTCTCCCTGGTTCACGGATTGATATTCGGGTGTTGCGCTGATGGATACAAGAGCAGTTTTACAGCTTGGACAGCCGGGATCTGATCCATCCTCGTTCAGAGAATAAGTCTCTCCACATATCGTACAGGTCTTAACGGATACCACCATGACGCTGACATACGCAAACTTCCCCTGGAATGTAACCATAACCAACTGCAATCCCGACCGGTAAGGATCAAAGTTACTGACCCATCCCATAACTACCTCCGTATGACCATCTAGGAATGTAGCTGTAACGGTTACATTCAAAGAATCACCACGATTGACTGTTACAGAGCCGGGTGACACCTGGAGGTAGGATACGATAGTTTTACAGACCGGGCAGCCGGTATCAAAGTCCTCATTACTTAAGAAGTAAGACTGATTACATACGGGGCAGACACGCCTCATCGGTGTTACTGTAACGGTTACAGTTGATGAGAACGATATCCTATTCTCCGTATAGGTCGCAGTAACCGTCTGCTCACCGATTTTAGTTTTATCAAAACCGGTGATACTTGCTCCGGCAACCTCCTTATTACTTCCATCCTCATAAGAAGCCCGGACCGTGAATACAGGTTCCGTATAACGCTCGACTGTCTGACTGGAGGAAGTAACTGTTATCGATGTTATGTTTGGCTTAACAACAATCGTCACCCCCGCCGTTACAGTAACACTGCTTTCCCTGTAGGTAAACGTAAGTATTTTAGCACCTGGCCCGGATGACCAGCCGGTTATCGTATATCCTGAAGATAATACTTTAGATGATCCTCCAACATAGGTAACCTTAACGGAATATGTGGGCTCCTGGCCATGATATACTGTATAGGAAGACGGAGTAACGGTAAGCGAAGTAGGGATAGTGTCCCCCTTTACCGTTACATTTGTGGTACAGGTTCTTGTTCCGATGGTCTTAGCATTACCGACAAGGCCGGAATAAGTCAGGGTAACTACCTGAGTACCGGATACATTCGGGTTAAAATTACTGGTACAGGACACCGTACCCGTATGCCCATCCAAATATGTTGCTGTCGCTGTAGTAATAATGCCTTCGCCCATTTCTACGGATTGAGTAGGACTTGTAGCCGTGATCGAAGTTACTACTTGGTTGC
>JAEYQV010000123.1 GCA_023409835.1 Bacillota bacterium | reverse complement strand
AATGAGGACTCCGGTGAGATGCATGGACTGACCAGAGTAAGACAGTTTACAATCTCCGAAGGACACTTAATCGTTACTCCGGAGCAGGTTGAAGAAGAATTTGCAGGCTGTCTGGATCTGGCAATGTATTGCCTGAAGACCTTAGGCCTTGAGAAGGATGTTACCTATCGTCTCTCCAAATGGGATCCGAATAACAAGACCAAGTACCTTGGAGATGAAGAGCACTGGGAGAATATGCAGGGAAAGATGCGTGAGATGCTGACCCACCTCGGTGTGAACTTTACGGAAGCAGAGGGTGAAGCTGCCTTCTACGGACCGAAGCTGGATATCCAGGCGAAGAATGTATACGGTAAGGAAGATACAATGATTACGATCCAGCTGGATTTCGTACTTGCTGAGCGTTTCGATATGTTCTATATCGATGCTAACGGCGAGAAGAAGCGTCCCTTCATCATCCACAGAACCAGCATAGGCTGCTACGAGAGAACTCTTGCCTGGTTAATTGAGAAATATGCCGGAATGTTCCCTACCTGGCTGTGTCCGGAGCAGGTTCGTATCCTTCCGATCTCCGAAAAGTATCATGACTATGCGAAGAAGGTTAAGGATGAGCTGCAGAAGAATAATGTAATGGTAACGGTAGACGAGAGAGCGGAGAAGATCGGTTACAAGATCAGGGAAGCAAGACTGGACCGTATTCCTTACATGCTGGTAGTCGGACAGAAGGAAGAAGAGGAAGGGGTTGTATCCGTAAGAAGCCGTTATCTCGGTGACGAAGGACAGAAGCCTCTGGACACCTTCATTTCTGATATCTGTAAGGAGATCAGAACCAAAGAGATCCGTAAGATTGAGGTTACGGAAGAGCAGAAGCAATAACGGCATGGAAACGGTCTAAAGCTTAGCTGAAATTAAATTGCGAAATAAAGTATAATTAATAATCAAGCTCCCCTTAAGGCAGGCAGATCGTAAAGCTGTTGTCTTGAGGGGAGCTATAATTTTATGGGTTGGCTGCCAAAGGAAGATAATACGGTTATGGAATGACTTCCCACCAATCAATGGTGTCATTGCTTCCATTCTATACATAGCGATTGGTTTAGGGATAAGAGCTTATAGAAAGAAAAAGCTTGCAAGTCAGATTTAGTTTTATTTCCATGATGTTCTTGACAGGAGTACATCTGTCGGTATATGATTTCATATAAAATAAACAGGAAAAATGTATGAGGTTACCGGAGTGTCTGAATAGGATGGAAATAGTCGCATTCCGTCATCGTCTGCAGTAAATTAAGAAAGGTGAGGGCATTATAGTGAATAATTATCATATCGAGACAAAATGTATTCAGGAGGGTTACCAGCCCAAGAATGGCGAAGCAAGGGTGCTTCCGATCTATCAGAGTACCACCTACAAATATGATTCCAGTGAGCATGTCGGAAAGCTGTTTGACCTTGAAGAAGAGGGCTTCTTCTATACCAGACTGGCTAATCCGACGGTAGATTATGTGGAGAAGAAGATAGCAGCCTTAGAAGGCGGTATCGGTGCGTTATGTACCTCCTCGGGCCAGGCAGCCAGTCTAATTGCTGTTATCAATATCTGCAGCGCCGGAGATCATATGATAGCCGCCAGTACGATATACGGCGGAACGATGAACCTGTTTGCCGTTACCTTAAAGAGAATGGGAATTGAAGTAACCTTTGTAAATCCCGATTCATCTTACGATGAGCTGCAAAAGGAGATCAAGGAGAATACGAAGCTAGTATTTGCAGAGACCATCTCAAATCCGGCACTGGTAATCGCGGATCTTGAGAAATTCGCAATGCTTGCCCATAATAACGGTATTCCTTTCTTTGTGGATAATACCTTTGCAACACCGATTAATTGCAGACCGATTGAATATGGTGCGGATATCGTGATACATTCCACTTCAAAATATATGGATGGCCATGCGGTTGCCTTAGGCGGTGTTATTGTGGACAGCGGTAATTTCAATTGGGATAATGGTAAATTCCCGGGACTTTCGACTCCGGATGCTTCCTATCATGGAATGATCTATACCAGAGACTGCGGCAGAGCAGCATATATCACGAAGGCAAGGGTTCAGCTGATGAGAGACCTCGGTTCCGCTCCTTCTCCGAATAACGCTTTCCTGTTAAATCTTGGCCTTGAGACCCTGCATTTAAGAATGGAGCGCCATTGCAGCAATGCTCAGGCGGTTGCGGAATATCTGGAGCAGCAGGAGCAGGTTGCCTGGGTAAACTATCCGGGACTGAAATCAAATAAATATTACGACCTGGCGAAGAAATATCTTCCGCAGGGAACCTGTGGTGTAATTTCCTTCGGTGTTAAGGGCGGAAGGGCTGCAGCAATGAAGTTTATGGACAGCTTAAAGCTGGCTGCCATCGTGGTTCATGTGGCTGATGCCAGGACCGGTGTCCTTCATCCTGCCAGCACAACCCATAGACAGCTGAGCGACCGGCAGTTAATCGACTGTGGAATTTCTCCTGAGATGATTCGTATGTCCATCGGCATCGAGAATGTCGAGGACATCATCGCTGATATCGAGCAGGCCCTCAAAGGGATTTAATGAATAGATTTTAGATTTATTATAGAAAGAGGGACGTAAAGTAAGCGGAAACCACAGCCTGTTAAAGAGACTGCGAATATCATTCATAACGATCAGGATATTATGTAGTAATAATTAAAATCAGCATAATATTATCGGAAAGATATCACATGGATATACGAAAACATATATTATACCATATATAATTTTATTTTGGGGATGTGTATGTTAAATAATACAAGGAATACTAATAATCAGATGTCTGTGGGTTACGTACGTGTAATACACACAGTACCGGATGCACCTAATGTAGACGTATATGCGAATGATGAATTGATCGTAAGTAATCTTTCTTATAGTCATTATACAGATTATTTATCGATTCCGGAAGGGACGTATACAATATCTCTTTATGTTGCCGGAACTAAGGATTCTCCTGTATTAGCTAATATGTTAACCGTGAATAGGAACTCGATTTTAACGGTAGCTGCAGTAGGAACTCTTAGTGATATAGGCTTACTGGCTATTGCTGATGCGAATGTATCAAGAACACCGGGCAAAGCAATGATAAGATTCTTACATCTATCGCCGAATGCTCCGGCAGTAGACATTACATTACCAAATGGAACAGTGATTTTTAGTAACATTTCCTTTAGGCACATTACATCTTATATTGATGTTGCACCAATGAATTATACACTGCAAGTCAGAGTTGCAGGAACCTCAAATGTAGTTCTTACCGTACCTAATATTAATCTTATCGCTGATAAGTTCTATACGATTTATGCAATTGGTCTCGTAGGAGGAAAACCTGGACTTGAAGCATTGTTAATAATGGATGGGGAAAATAACATGAGATGATATGTAACCATGAAAAACGAATGGAATCAAAGAATGTTCGAGAGGTTGTTGGCTAGCCGTATAATGGCTAGCCATTTTTTGACTTGTGGCGCAGCTCTCTGCATTTGACAGGAGTCTTTGCTCTCCGTATTTAATTTAGGGATAGGCTCAGCTGTTCATATCCGTAGCTTCCTTTATAGGCTTCTATGATATCCTCCATCCGGTAAAGGATACCAAATCTTTCACACTCTGTCTCGAATAAAGTCTTCAGCTTCTTGGCACTGGGACTGTGGCATTCATAGGTGTCTCCATATTGAGTGTTATATTGCTTCACCAGCTGTCTGTCAGGATATAGACGGTTCAACCTTCTATAATAGTATTCCCTCTGACCCTGCCGAAGGGTCATTCCAAAGAGTGCATAGATGAATTTCGCTCCATTATCCTTCGCCCTGTGAATTAGCTCCAGAACATTATCCGCGGTATCGGTAAGATACGGAAGAACCGGGGTCATAAGGATTCCTGTATAAATCCCTGCCCGGGATAATTCCCTGATTGCACGGAAGCGTTCGGAGGAGATATCTACTCCGGGTTCAATTTGGCTGCTTAGGGGGTCATCGGCAGTGGTAATCGTTATCTTACAGATTACCGGAGAGTGCTTTCGGATTCTCTCCAGAATATCGATATCTCTGGTAATCAGGG
>JAEYQV010000136.1 GCA_023409835.1 Bacillota bacterium | reverse complement strand
ATACCTTAAGGAAAGGACATGAATTCCATGAATATATTTGATATCATCGGACCGGTTATGGTCGGGCCCTCAAGCTCCCATACTGCAGGTGCTGTACGTATCGGACTTGTATCAAGAAAACTAATGGCCGAGGATATTGTAAAAGCCGACATCGGACTCCATGGCTCCTTCTATGCAACCGGTAAAGGGCATGGGACGGATCTGGCATTGGTTGCAGGCCTTCTCGGCATGAAGGAGGACGATGAAAGGATCCCTGACAGCTTCCGGATTGCAAAGGAGCAGGGAATGGATTTCGACTTTAACGGTGTTATACTGAGGGAGGTCCACCCGAATACCGCACTGCTTAAGCTGACCGGAGCCAGCGGTAAATATATGGAGATCCTCGGTTCCTCCCTCGGAGGGGGCAGGATACGGATCGATGAGATTGACGGCTTGAATGTCAACTTCAGCGGAGATTATCCGACCTTGATCATTCAGAATGTAGATGAGCCCGGTCGGATTGCCCTGGTTACTCAGGTTCTTAAGGATCATCATATCAATATTGCGCAGATGAAGCTTTACCGTGAGAACAGAGACGGCAAGGCTGTCATGGTATTGGAATGTGACAGTGATATCCCAGAGGAAACACTCCGGACACTGGAACACGCAGACGGAGTTATACATCTTTCCTACTACAACCCACAGGAATAAGGCTACCGCAACAAATCGTATGCAGGTCATGAAGAAAGGTATGATAATTGATTATGTTTAAAGCTTTGGCGGATATTATTAATCGAATGGATCAGACCGGATTACCCTTCTGGGAAGTGATTCTAGAGGATGACCGGAAGGAACGACAGGTTTCCCGGGAGGATACCTGGATGAGAATGAAGAATCTCTATCTGCAGATGAAGATCTCAGATGCTTCCTATGATGAGAAGCTGAGATCTGCCAGTAATCTGGCAGGCGGGGATGGCGGACTGGTGTATGACGCTCTCAAGCGGGGTGAGCTGCTCTGCGGCCCCCTGGTGGGGGAGATCATGGTTAAGGCTCTCCGTATGGCAGAGTCCAATGCCTGCATGAGGAAAATCGTTGCTGCTCCCACCGGCGGTTCCTGTGGGGTCATTCCTGCAGTGCTGCTATCCTGCGAAGAGATATTAGGCTTTCCGGAGGATCGGATGATTGAGGCGATGTTCGTGGCTGCCGGAATCGGACAAGTTATTGCAGCCAGAGCATTTATCTCCGGTGCCGAAGGCGGCTGTCAGGCTGAAATCGGTTCTGCCAGTGCTATGGCTGCCGGTGCGGTAGGTTATTTAAAGGGTGGGGATGCGAACAGCATCACCCACGCGGCTGCTCTGGCGTTGAAGGCAATGCTGGGCTCCACCTGTGATCCGGTTGCCGGTTTAGTGGAAATCCCCTGTATCAAGCGAAATGTCATGGGTGCCGTGAATGCCATGACCTGTGCGGATATGGCCTGTGCCGGTGTATTAAGCCGGATACCTCCGGATGAAGTAATTGATGCCATGCGGGATACCGGGCTACAACTGCCCGAGAGCCTAAAGGAGACCGGGAAAGGCGGGCTGGCAGCCACCAAAACCGGTCAAAAAATCAAGAAAGAAATATGGTCATAGCTACTCCAGCTCCCGCTATCTGACCGCAGCCTCAAATATTCCTTATGAGCCTTTTGTGGAAACAACGCCAGCTTGTGCGTGGTTTCCACTCTTTTTATAGATTCCTATCGTGTTATGCCCGAGAAAGCATGATGCCGGATAAAGATATCATTCGTATTTGATATTCTTATATTTTATTTTG
This sequence comes from Bacillota bacterium, assembly GCA_023409835.1. Lineage (GTDB taxonomy): Bacteria > Bacillota > Clostridia > Lachnospirales > Lachnospiraceae > Mobilitalea. The sequence continues at coordinate 3,552 of JAEYQV010000136.1, read as the reverse complement.
ATACAAATCAGCCGAGAAGAAGATAAATTATCATACCGACTACACCGGACCCCAGCATAACGGTAATTTGATTCAGCTTCCATTTTCTTAAAACAAACAGACTCGCCGCGAATAGACCGACGGCAACCAGGTTAATATCTGCAGGGTTCCAGGAAAAGCCGTTTTCTCCCCAGAAGGATAGAATTAGTATGGATAATCCGGCCGAAGCGATCAGGGCAACCACGGTAGGCCGCAGACCACTGAGAATTCCCTGGACGATCGTAATATTCTTATATTTAAAGTAGAAGTATGCCAGCGTCAATACAATCAGAATGGAAGGTAACACACAGGCGAAGGTGGCAATTATGGAGCCTAAGAGACCGGCCACCTGATTACCGACGAAGGTAGAGGAATTAATCGCAATTGGGCCGGGAGTCATCTGAGAGATCGTAATCAGATCGGTAAATTCACTTAATGTAAGCCAGTGATGGATGTTTACAACCTGCTCCTGAATAAGGGGCAAAGCTGCATATCCTCCCCCGATGCTAAAAAGCCCCACCTGAAAGAAGCTGATAAATAATTGTAGCAGTATCATTTGGCAACACCTCCCTCACCCTTTCTTCCGCGATAGAGAATCAGAAGAGCACCAATGAAGCCACTAACCAGGATAATATAAATTACATTAATATCAAAGAAAAGGGTTACGGCAAATGCAGCTGTCATCATAAGAATAGATACCGCCTGCTTTCCTTTGATAATGTTTCCTGCCATACCCAAAACAACATCCATAATAACTGCCGCGACACCGGCCTGCATTCCCTTTAACAGTGCACTGATGATCCTGCTGTCTCGGAAGGACTGATAGAAAAAGGATATGATCGTCAGTATCACCAACGGCGGAAGAATCGTTCCGAACACGGTAACCAATGCACCGGCAACACCGGCGATCTTAAAACCGACCAGGATGGAAGTATTGACGGCGATGGGTCCCGGTGCAGACTGAGCCAATGCCACCATATTCAGCATTTCTTCCTCTTCTATCCAATTTAACTTATCAACGAACTTTTTCTTCATGAGTGGTACAATGACATAACCACCCCCGAAGGTAAACGCACTCAACATAAAGGTTGAAGTGAACAGCTGCCAGTATAGCTTAAAGCCCTTTTTCATAGTCTTCTCCTTCTGCCCTATATTCTGTCATTCCTTATTATATCTCTTTCATCCGATTTCATCATATGCTTACGGATTTAAATGCAATCAAATCTTATCACAATTTGGTATCAATGTAAACCGCAACCAATCAAAACGTCAATCGTAAGATTCCTCCCGTAGCTGAATCCATGCCGGTAAGTTTGGTCCAGCTTCGCTGGACAACTACATAAAAGAAGCGGTAATCCTTCATACAGGATTATCGCTTCTTTTATTTATAAAGTATAGGAACAGAAATATACTGGTATTTTTCAATTGTATACTTAATTATACTGAATATCAGCATACCCCACAAGAAAGGTAATTATGGATAATATATTGTGAACTATAGGTGTTCTGCATAGATTCCCCCAAAATACCCGTTCTTATGTATATTCTCAGCTGTATTCCTAGTCAGAAGCTGCTCAGCCGCCTCCGCGTACTGACCCTATCATTGCCGCTAGTTCTTCGACAATATAATAGATAAGTCATAGTAATATGCACATATTCGAGTATTCTCCCGTAAAATATACTATATCTTATTTTTAGCTCGGCAAATTAAGGAGGTTTATTCTATGTTTCAATATACGTCGTCAGCCAACTGTGTGAAATGTGACAGCGGCAAATTCTGCAACAATCTCCAAATCCCAAGCCTTCCTCTCAAGGGCCCGAAGCCTTTCGACCAGATCCTCCATTACATCCATAAGGCAATTGAGGGAGAAGCCGCTGCCATAGAATTCTATCGCCATTTACTGAAGGAGGCTCCGAATAAGCTGAACAAGGATTTTATTGAACATGCTTATCGGGATGAACTGGAGCACCTGGAGATGTTCACCAAGCTATTCTGTTATTATACCGATACAATGCCGCAATACCACTGTGAGCCCGAATGCTATCCCTGCTACCGCGAGGCCCTTTTGAAAGCCTTAATCAGTGAACTGGATACTGCTTCCTTCTACAGGGACGTCCAGCTAAGTACTACGGACCAGCTAATCATTGATTGCTTCTTCCTGGCAATGGTTGATGAGCAGGAGCATGCTACTCTGTTCAGCACCCTCTATAGTACCTGCAAATAAAGAACACGAATGACCCGATCATCGAGGTATCAAGTATTTCAGTATCCTATACTAAATAAGACTGTATTGCAGAAAGATAGGAAAGGATGCACCCGAATGAAAAGTAGTGCATCCTTTCCCAGGATATTCGTCATTATATGGCAACTTGATCAAAGGCCGTTTTTTTATACGACATAGTCCTTAAAGGTTCCCCAATTCTCTGTTTTATTATAATCCTGATTTGATGATAGAAAGAAAACAATAATCGGATAATAATCCAGCTCCGGATACCCATCAAAGAATTGCCTGTCACCATACCGGATGGCTTCCAATGCAAGCGGCAGCTCCCGTCGGAATATGGCATCACGGTAGGCTTCCATTCCCTTGATTCGTCCATCCACTTGAAGATATACATGATACCTTAATTGCTCCTCCATCCATATCCACTCTCCGAGTACCTCATCTCTCATCAAATTTACTTTATCAAAGGCAAAGACGGGTCCTATCGTTAGAAATAAATCTGCTGTAAAATCAGAATGCGTCAGTGTATATCGTCTCGGTATAATAGGTTCGGTTTCGCTAACTCCTTCCCTATACTCAACTGTCAGCTTACCCGGATCCAATCTACTCATATGATCAGCTCCAATAACGTCATCATAACCATTATATACACATCCTGCTATTCTGTTTTCCACCTTATGTAAGGTTATTTTCCCCTATTTCGGCATATACGAAATCCCTGATCAGAGCCCTTGCCGTTTGCTTCGAAGCTACCCCGGTAAGAGGTCTCACAGGCCTGGTCATCTCCAAGCCAGCCTCCGCCTCTCCAGGACCGGAGGGCCCCGCTGCTGATCCCCAGGATATCCCCGTACCAGTCCCAGCACCATTCTCTTACATTACCTGACATATCATAAAGTCCCAACTCGTTGGATTTCTTGGAACCGACCGGTTTTGTTCTATTCTTGTTGTTTTGAATGACCGGCCAGCTCCATTCTCCTGTTAAGCTCTTATCTCCGGAATTCATCCAATACCATGCAACTTCATCAATATTATCATCTCCGCTGTAGGTATAGCTTTTACTTTCCTGTCCTCCGCCAGCGGCATATTCCCATTCCGCCTCCGTCGGCAATCGATACCCATTTGCTTTCTCATTGATTGTTACGGTCCATTTCATATCATCATTTTCACTATAATTGTACGGGTCTTTATGAATCCGGTCCACATTGTAATATGGATTCAAGCCCTCCTTCAAACTTCTATTATTGCAGTACTCAATACAGTCATACCAACTGATCGAATCGACCGGCAGATCATCTCCCTTGAATTCGGA
>JAEYQV010000122.1 GCA_023409835.1 Bacillota bacterium | reverse complement strand
GTTGTGGCAGATGCCTTTCTCTGTCACAACCTTATGTACCGCTATGTGCGGCAACCGAGTGAGAACGTGTCTCTGTTGGATTAATAGTCACACGCTATTCATGTAAATCTAATCTGTGATAAACATCTCTAACGTAAAAAGGGCGCCGCATATTGCGACAGCCCCTTCCTTCACTATTTCCCAAGTTTAATCATATGGAAGCTCTTGTCACATAATACAGCCTGTAGTATACCATTCTCTACCTTTGCATTATTTATTCTGACCGGATGTACCGTATCCGGCTGTTCCTCCGTATTGACCGCCTTTAAGTCGGTATGGTTCAGAACGATATGTTCCTTCACCTGATAGTCCTTGAATTGACGCAGATCGCAGGATATCTCCATAGAATCCTCAAGATCCTTATTCACCGCAAATAAGGTCAGTGTTTCCTCTTCTTCATTCATCACTAAGACCGTATCCAGATAAGGGGCATCTCCATGCTTGCTCTCATATACCGGACTCTTAACAACCGTGTGTAAAACTGTTCCGCGGCCATGGTTACTGATCAGTTCAAAAGGATAATAAATTGTCTGCTTCCAGGCACCGGTATCGGAGGTCATAATCGGAGCAATAACATTTACCAGCTGGGCCAGACAAGCCACCTTCACACGATCTGCATGGCGCAGCAGAGTAATCATCATACCTGCTACCAATAGGGCATCCTCGAAGTTATATACATCCTCCAGCTGATGAGGCACTTTACTCCAGCTTTTCAGCTTCTTGTCCTGTTCATTGGAATGATACCATACATTCCATTCATCGAAGGATAAGTAAATCGATTTGCTCTTACGTTTCTTTGCTTTCACTGCATCGCAGATTGATACAACAGACTCGATGAACTGATCCATAGCAACCGTATTCGCAAGAAACTCCGGTGTGTTATTCTCCTGATTGCCATAATACTGATGTAAGGACAAATAATTAACCTGGTCATAGCATTCTGAAAGAACGGTATCCTCCCAGGTTCCGAAGGTCTCCATGCCCAGTCCGGAACTGCCGCAGGCAACTAATTCAATGGACGGGTCCACCATCTTCATGATGCGGCCTGCCTCTGCAGCTATTCTTCCATATTCATATGCTGTCTTATGCCCCATCTGCCAGTTACCGTCCGCTTCATTTCCCAGACACCACAGTTTAATATCATGGGGCTGCTCATAGCCGTGTTCTTTTCTAAGATTGCTATAATAGCTGCCCCCCTGAAGGTTGCAGTATTCTACAATGTTCTTTGCATCATCAATTCCCCTGGTCCCCAGATTGACCGCCATCATCGGTGCGGTTCCGGCTTTCTTTGACCAGTCCATGAATTCATTCAACCCAAATTGGTTCGTCTCGATTACACTCCAGGCAAGATCCAGCTTCTCAGGGCGTTCCTTCTTCGGACCTACCCCATCCTCCCAGTGATAACCGGACACAAAATTACCTCCCGGATAACGTACCAGCGGAACATTAAGTTTACGGATCAATTCAATCACATCGGTCCGCATCCCCTGTTCATCCGCAAATGGGCTTTCCGGCTGATAAATTCCTTCATATACGGCACGTCCCAGATGTTCGATAAAAGAACCATAGATCCGTTTGTCAATATCCCCCACAATGAAATGCTTATCAATGCTTATCGTTGACTTTTTCATTTTTTAGTTTCCTTTCCCTATATATGATAAATAAATTGCCCAGTGAGTATAATGCAGACTTATTTGTAAGTATGCAATCGGAGCTGATGATCAGAAACCTGCCATTAGTTCACGAACTAAACATAGTACAATTAATTCTACCATACCGGACAAAAATATGAATTGCATTATTTCTCATAATATTGACTTTTCTTCCGAACCTTCGTATACTGTACTCAAATGTAAGTACAGCCATAGAAAAGGAGTACATAGATGATAACAATCGATTATTGCGGATATCATACCCATAATCCGGATCGGGATATCATCAAAAGGCCGTCAGGAACCTCCAGCTATCTTTTTCTGGTGATCCTATCTCCGATGACCTTCTTTTTCCCTGATCATAGTTCCGTAAAGGTTAGACCCGGCGCATGCATCCTGTTTTCGCCCGGGAATTATCAGCATTATCAGGCCGACAATGAGTTTTTCAACAGCTATGTACATTTCTTCTGCAATCAGGAGATGCTGAAGGAATATAATATCATTCAGAATAAGATCTTTTATCCGGATAATATCGAGGAGCTGAATTGGCTGCTGAAAAAGATTTATCAGGAATTTATCAATAAGCTGTCAAAATCCGAGCATATGATCGATCTATATATTCAACAGCTCCTTATATTGCTCCATCGCGGACAGCTGCGGGAGGCGATCCCCAGTGAACAGCGACAGAACATCTATCCCGAGCTGTTAAGCCTTCGGAAGCAGATGCTGGAGAACTGTGAGCTTCCGTGGAACGTGGAAAAACTCTGTAAAATATTAAATATCGGGAAGAGCCAGCTTTATAAGTATTATGAGCTTTTCTTCCACAGTACCCCCAAGGAAGAACTGATTCAGGCAAGACTGCAAAAAGCTAAATATCTGATGAACAATGATACCATGACAATTAAGCAGGCAGCCTACGATTCCGGCTTCAACAATATCTGTCATTTTAACCGGATATTCAAAATGCAATGCGGGTGTACACCGGGGGAATATATAAATTGTAGTAACAATAAAGAATGAAGCTGTAGTAGCCGGATGGCCTGCTACCGGCAGTCAACCGCTAATGTTACAGCCTCATTCTATATCTTATGTATTAATAGCCCGCTTTCTCTTTATCCTGCATTGCTCCATAATATGCATATTTCGGTGTCTGACTCTTATCATATAATACCGGATTACGTTCACGTCTCCAGGATAACTCATCTGCAAAGCCCCAGTAAGTAACCCCCGATACACAGGTATTACCTGCTGCATTCTCTGTCACTATCCTGTTAATCAGCTCATAATAGAACTGTCCCTGAGCTTTCAGATTCTCCTCCGTGGGAGTAAGAATATTCATCCAGGTCCCAAGGCTCACATCCAGCTCTGTTATCTGTACATCCAGTCCCAAAGCACTGAAGGCCTTCAGAGTATCCATATACTTATCAATCGAATCCTGAGTATATAGATGCCCCTGGCAACCGATACCGTCAATCAGTGATCTGCCCTTCTCATCCACCAGGGACTCAGCCAGCTTCACAATATGATCTGTTTTAAACTGTTCATTATAGTCATTGTAATAAAGCTTGATACTTTCGGGAGCATATTTGTCAGCATAATAAAATGCATACCAGATATAATCATCGCCGATTATTTTCTTCCACAGGCTGTCACGGTAGGTACCATCGTCATTGATTGCTTCGTTAACAACATCAAACGCATAGAACATGTCCGAGTAGCCAAGAGTATCCAGCTGCCCGAATACCTGCTTCATATAGCTCTCCATACGGGCAAGCATCGTATCACGGTCTACCAGCGGCTTTGATTTGCTAAATTCTTCATGGAAAATCCATTCCGGTGTCTGACTGTGCCATATAATGACATGACCCCGTGCAGCCATTCCGTTACTCTTTGTCCAATCTAATAGCTGTTTGGTTTTATCTGTATATTCTACAACGATATCACCTGCTGCGATACTTTTTGCCTGATTTAGGATGGAATCGGGCTTCATTGCATTCTCCAGAGTAATGCTGTTGAAGTTCTTCTTAATAATATCCGAATACTTGCTCATCAGGATCATCATATCCGATAAGCAGGTTCCTGCCTTCATATTATATTCTGCATATACATCCTTAATACCTTCCGATGTCGTATCTACAGGCACTGCAGCTTCTGTAGGTTTTACCGGTTCTGTTGCGGCATCCCCGCCTGCAGGCTCCGAGGAATTCGCTGTCCCCTCATCCGCCTTAGCCTCTGTTTCTTTCCCCTGTTCCCCTGCAGCCGCATCCTTCTCATCTGCCGTATTATCTACCGGTGGCTGCGTTGCTTTCGGTTCTACTGTCTCTGAGTTGACAGCCTTCTTGTCTTCCCCCTTGTTACATCCGGTTATAACTGCAAGCATCAATACCATCATTACTACTAATGCGACATTAAATAGCTTTCTTTTCATGTTAACCTCCCATATGTAAATTTTTCTATAAATTAACTATAACATTTTTCGGCCAGACCTTAACTATCAATTATTGTCATCTTGTATCTCAATATTGTTCAAGAAACAAATTTTCACAATCAACAGCCATAAAAAAACACCACAGACTTATCAAATCTGTGGTGTGGGATTCCGCTCCTTATATATATATGATTTTAACATCTCCAAGGTTGACATTCCCATAGATCATAACCTCCGGAGCATCTGCTTCAGAGAACCGATTATCATTACTGGTGTCGCCCAAAAACACATGAATGTTGTTGGTTACTCTCCAGGTTCTCGGTAAGAATAAAACCGCTTCTCCAAAGGATACATTCACACAGATTTCTGCCTTACCGGAGGGAATCTGTGCATGGTCAAAATAAACCTTGATTTCGCCGAAGGAACAGCTGATATTCGCTTTTTCAAAATTATCCGTATTCACATATTTAATACTATCTCCAAAGCTGACCGAGCAATCAATTGCATTGCCATCCTTCTCATTGATTACCTTGCTGTTGAAGGAATTCTGCCAATGGAAGCATATGCCTTGCGGTCGGCGAAACAGCAGGGATAATCCAATACTAAGCAGTGTGGCCGTAAGTAGAGCCGGCCAGGGGGTAAATTCCGTAATGTTCCACCGGTCAGCATATAGGATGCATATAAATGCTGCCGGGAACAAAATACCCCAGAAATTAACGTGTAAAGCACTCTCCACTATAATCGCTCCCAATATTACCGTAGCAACTATCTCAAACATACTGATACCGGTAAAGAAGCCCATTTGATTGATAATAATCAATACAGCAGCTAAAATTAAAAGCAGTCCCCAATATACCTCTTTCTTCTTCATAGACTTTTCCTCTTTTCTTCTAATCTTGTTTTTAATGATTTATAATAGTTTCTGGAAACATATACCTGCTTATGTGAATCATAAAACTGTACCTCGCTGGAGGCTGTGAGATTCCGGGAGATCGAATAGATATGATTCAAATTAATAATTGTCGATTTTGATACTCTCATAAAATAACCGGGAAGGACTTCCTCCAATTCATACAGCCGGTAGGTTGTTTCAAAAACGTTATTCCCTGTATGTGCACTGATACAGTTATCCATCGTCTCAAAAAACAATATGCTGTCCATCGGAAGGTAATACTCCACTTTTCCTTTATGTAACAGCAGCTGCTGTGATCCCTTTGTCAGCTCCGTCAAAGCATCATATATCTTCTGGGCCTTCACATCCAATCTGCTGCATCGGATGAGTATCTCATCTTCTACCAAATCCTCAACAATATCAATCCGGATCTTCATCGTTTCACCTCTCATTTAATTCCATTATAATAAGAAACCGGAAAAAGTAAATAGCGTTAGCCCAAGAGGTAGATTTTAAGGCCTAAGAGGTAACCTTTTCCTCCTATGGTGTGATTTTTCCTGAAGAATCATATACTTCTCCTTCCAAAGAACCCGCTATCATAACCTCATATCCGGCAGATACTTATTTGGGTCCCTGTCCGTACCCATAACGATTGAATTCAAAAGCTCCGGCCACAGCAGTAAATTAGAACTATTCCTTCGTTCGGCTCTATACAGACGGTAAAATAAATAGTAACATTGTGTATAATAAAATAACATCGGCAAAGTTATTGAAAAATAATGACGCAAAGCTATAGGGCCTAATCTAAGATAAGAATGGCAGCCAGTTGCACTTTATCGATTCTAATCGATTAGTTCTTATGCTTATTGCGCTCAAACGTATTATACAGAAAGCGGGGCTAATAATTATGAATCGTAACGTAATCAGTGATCCCTTCCGTTTATATTCCAGAAATTCCGTATTATCCGAAGAATATCATAGTGAGATTGTTAACCATAGTTCCGATCTCAATCACCCACTTAATCGTTCAAGCAAATTCTCCCCATATACCTCTAATAGCAATATTTATCAATTTATTGAAGCTGCTGACTGGCTATTAAATAACAATCCGAAGCAGCATACCTATGCTGTACTTGCATTTGATATCGGCAGCTTGAGCGAGAGCAATCGGTTATATGGCAATTCCCGGACAAGTGAGCTGATTACTCATATAAGCTCATTACTCAGTATTCATATCAAGGAACCTAATCTGTATTGCAATTTCAGAGAAAACTTTGCTATTTTCTTAGAAGATTATACCTCCATCGACATAGCAATCTTAGTCATTCAGCTGTCGGAGGAGATTACCGGTTATTGCCGTAACTTAAATGCCAAACCGACTTTTGGGTTCTGTATCGCCGGTCAATCCGATCAGAGAATATCCTCCTTATACAAGCGCGCATTCTATGCCAAGAATTCGATCAAAGGGCAGGAGCGGCCCCTTCTTGCAAATTATACTGAGATATTATAGATTAATACACCCTGAAATTTATACAATTCGCTTTATAATCAGCTCCTCATACAGCGAAACAGACCTTAGCGTCATAGTATGTAACAATTGATTTACTTTTACCCTAATACTAAGATTTAATGCTCGCTAATAATTTCAGATAAATAATAATACTATACCTACACATTACACAATTAACTTAAATCCACGCACCCATGAAGGGTGCGACGCCGGT
>JAEYQV010000124.1 GCA_023409835.1 Bacillota bacterium | reverse complement strand
CTACCTTAATTCCCTTTTTGGTAAGCATATCAACTAAGTCATATGCTGTTTCCTTATTACCGTGGGATAAGAACATGGCATCATAGCCTTGGTTAGCACAGGTATTCACATAATCCTGGAACTTAACGTTATCCGTATCCGTAAAGTATACATCGCAAGTCATTCCAAGTGCTTTCGCTGTCTCCTGAGCACCGTTAACAGCCATCTGGAAAATATCTGTAGAAGTGGTATTAAGTATGTATGCTATTTTGTAACCTTTTTTTACAAAATCAGCTTCCGTGGAACCACTATCAGCAGAAGTATCTTTTCCAGCCTCGGATTTTTCTTCTGTCTTCTGGTTATTTTCTTTCTCCTTCTTAGCATCCCCATTGCCACATGCACCGAAAGAAAATACCATGATTAATACAAGTAACATAGCAGTGAATTTCTTCATCCGTTCTACCTCCAAAAATATAGTTTTTGCTACAAGTGAAATATATCACAATATTGACAACTTTGCAATAGTTTTGTTGATTATTTTGTGTTGTTTTATGTTTTTTGGTCAAATATATTGTTTCATATATGGATACTCTTGCGCTTTTCTTTGACTTTTATGTGGTTTCTATAGCAATTTATCCAAATTGTGCTCAACTTAAATTATATATTAGTAAGTATAATAAGGGTTTTACACCCAAACATATACATTATTTTCTATGTAAATATTTGCATAACAAAAAAAAGACGAGTCCATGCCTATTTTCCACAAATGTAACAGAATTACAAATAACACATGCAGAAATTAGACACTTTCTCGTCAAACCATTCCCAGCTTTATTTAATTAGTTCCCATGCTCCATGGATTCATATACCTTTACATGCTCTTCCTTCAGAAATTCCCGCCATTCCTTATCCAGTGGTTTATCCGTAATCATATATTTAATGCTGCTAAAGTCACTTGTGGAGATAAAAGCTGATTTACCAAACTTCGTATGATCCACCAGTAAATAGGTGGAGTCCGCACTATTAATGATACTCCTTCGCATCTCTGATACGATCTCATCGGAATCATTCAGACCCCTTTTCATATCTATGCTGCGGCAGGAAATAAAAGCTTTATCCATATGATGCCTCTGCAGATATCTGGCCGCCTCCAACCCAAAGAAGCCCTGTTCACTCATTACAAAATTCCCCCCCGGAGTAATCAGCTTAATGGTTGATATCCCAGCCAATCGATTAATAATGAATAAGGAATTCGTTATCACCGTTAACGGAATGTTCTCGATCTCGTTGCACATTTCATAAACTGTTGTGGAATGATCCAAGAAAATGCAGTCATTTGGTTGAATGAATTTAGCTGCCTGCTTTGCCATTAATCGTTTGTTATCTACCAATATCCCGGTCTTCTCCTGGTGGGTTACCAGGGAATTAGCCCTGTATTTTAAAGTGGCTCCTCCATAGGTTTTTGTAATAAAGCCCTCATCACTCAGATAGTTAAAATCCCTTCGAATCGTTTCTGTACTTACATTAAATTCTTTGGCCATTTCCTCTACCGTTACACTTTTCTTCTGTAAGAAAACCTGCTTTAGTTTTTCTCTTCTTTCTATCGATAACATCCGTAATACACCCCTTATTATCATTCTTATCTTATCTAAACATCATGATCCATTCGGTTACATGTTGATTTACAACATAAAGTCGTCAAGATTTTGCAATCAATCGTAAATTACATTGGTATATTACCATATGTGATCAAATAAAGCAAATGCATAAAATCATACTCACTAAGGTCGGTGCTACCTTAAGAAGCGATCTCATAACAATCCCTTCGGCTTCTCTATTATAATTTCAGAAGCATTTCATATTGATCTACGGTATTTACAAATCCTACTTTCAACAAGAAGCTTTTCATTCCTTCATCCCTACTATCTACATTAAGGATAGCGACCTTCTCTGCCTCTGTATGCTCCACCAGATCAGTAAGAATACTCCTGGCAATTCCCCTGCGCCTATATCGTTTATCTACTGCTATCTGGGCGATGTCTCCGGTTCTTTTATCTATGATACCATATCCTGCTAGGATTCCATCAAGCCGTACCACCGAATATCGGAATGCTTCGGCAAGGGCATTCACAGAATCAGCAGAATTCTGCCAGGAAGGCATATAATCCCAAAAGGTTGCTATATTGTCCCATTCCGCATCACCAAACCGATCCATTGACTCCACCCTGTAGGTTCCTCTTGGGTGATATAGATTTTTATCCATATGAAAGCAAGTGTATTCTCTTACCACTTTAAACCCCTGCTTCTTATATAACTGATAGGCTGTGGTATTTGTTTGAATAACTTCCAGCAGATACTGCTCTGTACCTCTTTCTTTCAACAGCTCCTTAAGATAAGCTAATATATTACTTGTTATTCCTTGCTTTCTAAACTCACCAATAACTCCTGTTCCCATGTCATAGACTGTTGATTTACTATTCCAATCTCGAAAACCATTGAGAACAAAGCCTACTAATCTCTCTTCATTAAATGCACCGACAGATATGCCCGGAGCATATCCTCTTCTCTGAAGCATCGCCCCAAATTTCCACATTGGGAGATCAAACTTTACCTGATAATCAGAAAACGCATCCTTAAAAGCTTCCCGTAATACTTCTATTCCTGTATTCTCTAGCGTTTTATACTGAATCATATCCTCTCCAACCCTTCTTGCTGTAAATCAGACCACTTCCATGCATAGCATGCGATAAAAATATTACACACAAATACAATGATGCTGAAAAATATATAATGAAGCGAAGGTGCGGTGCCAAAGAAGAATGAGCCCACCTGGTAGATTGCCATCAGAATACCTGTTGCTATATTGGTAATCCTGTTTGCCTTATACCTCAATACTTTAGATAATACTATCATGATGAACGGTATTTCCAATGAAATTCCTGCTGCCAGCAAAAAACCTTGATTCATTTCTATGCCTGCTGTTGTTCCTGCGATAAGACCTTTTAAAACTGACGACTCCATATTGGAAAGAACGTCACATAAAATATAATTTACCGAAAGAAAAATCCACAAAGTCGAAAGAATATCCCTTCTTCGGTTTAGCTGTACCTGTGAATCGTTATAATCGCAATTGTCCATGATATAATCCCCTTCTTTTTTTATTATTTAATGTTATATTAAACTTTCATTTATCCTCATTAGCTATTTCATAGGAAAACACCTCGTCAAACTTGACACCAAATGCATCTGCTATACGAAAAGCCATCTCCAAGGACGGTGAATACTTTCCTGCTTCAATCGCTATAACCGTCTGACGCGATGCACCAATTATATCTGCCAACTCTTGTTGGGTCATTTCATTCGTAAAAAAACGAAGAGTTCTAATATTATTTTTTATGATAAATTTTCTAGGCATTCGCAACCCCCACCTTATAATAATATAAAATTGCTATCCCCTCTATCACACTTCCAAAGCTGATCGAGTAAAACAAAACATTTATCATTACCGAGGCAGAAAAACCGGAAAGAATTGAGATCAAGGCAGCGATAAATCCTAAACCGGTACATCCATAACTGATATTTGAGGTTTTTCGTGCAATCAGCTTATCCATCTCATCTTCAAGTATTACTGCCTTAATTTTCACAGACAGCTTACTTTTATGATTAAGGTCGCGTCGGATCATTGTGCTGCTAATAAGTATAAATCGAATGATAACCGTTATGATTACTCCAATTATAATAAAGATTAGTTCTGAACCCGCCCAGAACTTCAAGTCATTGGTTTTAACCTGAGCTGTTGAAAATCTGTTAAATGTAAAGATACCGTATCCTGCTATAACTAATAATGCTGTAATGATTCCCCATAACGCTTTCTTTTCGTGATATGACATACTTACACCTCCAAAGTGTTTGTTAATATAGACATATAGTATACCATTATTAACTTGGTGTAAAGTATTCTTTACATAAAATATCATAAATTTTCCATCTCTTAGTGCTTCACTTAAAACTGCTATATCTTTTTCATCTGGTTTCATCTTAAAAAAGAGCAAGTTGAGTCAAAAAACTGCGTCAAAAATCAGTATATTAATTTCCAAATATTATCGACTTTTTATCTTCCCTATGGTACAATATCCCTAAAGCAGTATCGAACATTAGTTCGTTGTCGTAAAAATGCCGCGAGGGAGGAATACAAATGAAATATTCACGTAATGAAATTCTCACTTTAATGAATGATGAGAACTATCCGTTATCATCGAAGTATGATCCGGACTGGATCTTGAATAATGCAATGGGTTCCCATTGCTTATGGCTTCAGGAAGCGCTTTGTCAGGCTATGCATTTGAAAGAGGGTATGCGAGTATTGGATATGGGCTGCGGAAAGGCAATAAGCTCCATTTTTCTTGCAAAAGAATATGGTGTCAGAGTATGGGCAAACGATTTATGGATCGGTGCATCAGACAACTGGCAGCGCATATGCGATATGGGTGTGCAGGATAATATTTGCCCTATTCATGCTGATGCAAATGATCTACCCTATGCAGAAAACTATTTTGACGCATTGGTCAGCATCAACTCTATTTTCTTTTACGTTACAGATAGCGATTATCTCAGAGAACGCCTTCTGAAACTGGTCAAGCCCGGTTGCGAGATTGGTATCATCGTGCCCGGATTTGTCCATGAATATGCGGATGGCCTACCGGATGATTATCAACCTTATGCCGATAGTTTTGGTCTTAATAATTGGCATACACCGGATTGGTGGAAAAAGCTTTTTGAACGAACCGGTATTGTTGATGTTATCCTTGCGGACAATTTATCTGACAACAAAGGGACAGAATTATTTCAAAAATCCATGCAGATATATAATGTACATGAAGAACCGTTTCATATGATTGCATGGGATGATATGACATTTACTAGAATTATTGCTAAGAGAAAGTCTTAAAGGAGTAGTAGGATAAGTGTTAAGACAGAATTGAGTCAACGCTTGACAACCTCATTTCTCATGTTATACTTAACGTTGCAAATGCCCAAAAAAACAAGGTCTTTCTGGGCAAACATAAGAATGCGATCAGCTTTTCTCTTATGTTAACGTAAACCGTGTGTTCGAGACCTTCCACACGTAAAACAAAACATTCGGAGATGTTCTTTTATCTTATTTTATCAGCCTTTATCCTTCCCATGGAGAAAGGCTTTTTAAGAATTTAAGTTTATCTCTTTTTATCTGGTTTTATCTAGAAAATATCAAATTTAGTCAAATAATTGAGTCAGATCAGATGATACCTTATCATCCTCATCAGACCACTGTTCGGTAAATAAAATATAATGCTACCAATAAGAAGCTCATATTGCCATCCGCAGACTGTTCAATGGCCTGTTCAAATCCCTGCTCAGTCATTTAAGTCATACCTCCATATTCATAACTCTTATTTTTAGATTATTTACTATGGTTACTGCTATAATAGTCCCTATCACCAGAAATGCAATAGCACCTGAAATACTCATTGTAAAAGCCATCATTTGGCACATAACGGTGGAAATAATAACAGCTGCGATAATTGTTACTGAAACCGATTGTTTTCCAAACCCAAAATATAATGAGATAATGCCCCATATTCCGGCTAGCAAGGAATAGCATACTAAGGAAAGGAAACCACCGAGAATTGTCATTAAACTCAATTGATCTGTACATATTGGGAATTGACTTTCTGTTGTAAAGAAAACCCCCAATACTATTGCTCCACATAAAAGCATGGCAACCACGGTATATAAAAACACCATAAATATCTTTGCTTCCAAGATTTTTTTGCGGTCAATCGGATAGGAAAACAAAAGCATAGCTCTTTTACCCGCGTATTCTTCTACAACAAACTTTGAGAACATGACTGATGAAAGGATTGTGAAAGTAACCATGCAGAGGATATTGTTTACATTAATCAAATTGTGATAAGTCATAAACATATTCACATCTGCCTCTGTCGGATCAATCTTTGGTATGACGGCTAATAGATATATTAGACTTAGCATAACAGCTGTTATAATCATTACCGCAAAATGATAGGATTTCAAGCCGTTTCGTTTTAATTCCAGTGCAATCAGTCTATTCATTCTCATTTTCTCCTTTTGTGATCGTCATAAAATACTCTTCTAAACCGCCTGCGTATCTCTTACTTATTTCTTGCGGGATAATCTCCTGTACGACTGTGCCATTTACAATTACACCAATTCGATTTGCGATCTGCTCTATTTCCGAGAGGATATGGCTTGATAATAAAATGGTAATTTCCCGTTCTGCCACAAGATTGCAAAACAATTCCCTCATTTCCTTAATTCCAACAGGGTCAAGCCCATTAACAGGCTCATCTAAAATCAAAAGCTCCGGTTTATGTATGAGAGCGCGGGCAATTGCCAAACGCTGCCGCATACCGAGAGAAAAAGTTGAAACAGGCTGTGTTCCAACCTTTGGCAATCCCACCATTTCAAGGGTTCCAATAATATCGGAATTTGTTATACCCATATAGTCAAGATGGATTTGCAAATTTTCAGTTGCAGATAAATGTTCATAGAAAATAGGTGTTTCAATCAAGCTGCCCGTCCGCTTTAGAATATCAAGATTTTCCTTTACGCTATCCATACCTAAAACAGTTGCCTCACCCGCAGTAGGTTGAAGCAACCCTAAAAGGATTTTGAACACCGTCGTTTTTCCTGCTCCGTTTTTTCCTAAGAAGCCATAAATAGAGCCTTTTTCAACTGTCATCGAACAGTTGCGGATGACCTCACGCCCCCCGAAGGTTTTGGTTAAACCTCTGATTGTTACTGCTGTTTCGTTCATTATTCTACCTCCATTATGATACATATAAATGTATGTATATTGCTAATAATAAACTGCCTAAATCGGCAGCCTATTATGATTAGCCATTTTGTACTACATAGTCATAATATTTTTCAAATAAACCGAATAGTTCATCGTTGATAACAGGTAAGCCAATACCATCGAACAATGATTTAAAGTGACTGATCTTATTCCTGTATTCTTCTTTTGTAACAGTGAATGTACTCGGATTCAACCAAAGGTTAGCAAGCAGAATAAAAGTTTCAGCGGCTTGTTTGGGATTATCAACATTCACTGAGCCGTCCCGATTGCCTTCTTCAATACACTCACAGATATGCGGAGCAACCGATTTTACACAATCTTTTATCTGTTTCCCTATAAATATAGGACTTTGCAAAACAGATGGAGCTACCTTCACAAATTGCAGTTGTCCTTCATTGACAAGGGAAGCTGTGAAAAGTTTGCGAAGTTTATTAAGACCATTTACATTAAGGTTTGCCTTTTCCTCAATCAAAGATGTAAAATCACCACTGAACATCTGTGTTGTTACTGCATCAATGATGTCGTCCTTTGATTGAAAATGATGATAAAAGGCCCCTCTTGTCACGTCCGCCAATTCATCAACAATATCTTGTACGGTTGTTTCTTCCCATCCTTTTTCCATAAACAACTTTTGGGCTGCCTCTAAAATTCGTGCGCGTGTTATTTCCGGATATTTATTTCGTGCCATATTATCACCTCAATAGATACATTTGTATGTATGTTATCATAGAACTTTACATATGTCAATTATTGATCTTACCTGCACCCTGACAAGTCTAGGATAATCATTTCTTAATACGTTGAGTTGAAAATTGAGTACACGCTTGACATCCCCCATTTTCATGTTATACTTAGAAAATCGCAGGCCCTCACCTACAATAAAATCCATGCTACGCGTGGATTTGTGTTGTCTTGAATCAAGGTTTGCACCAATCACATAGCGTCAGTTCGTAACCTTCCTGACGAAGGGATTGTAACACATCCCTTAAACAAAACTAAAGGAGATTAAAAAATGAATAGCAAGAAAACATTATTTATTTCGCAGGCGGCCGTAATCGCGGCACTCTACACCGTACTTGTACTGGTCTTTCAGTACTCCAGCTTCGGTCCGTTTCAATTCAGGGTTGCGGAGGCCCTGACTGTTCTTCCTTACTTCACACCTGCTGCCATTCCCGGTCTTGCAGTCGGATGCTTGATCAGTAATCTGATTTTCGCAGATGTGCTGGATATTATCTTCGGTTCATTGGCAACTCTGCTTGCCGCATTTCTTTCCTATAAGTTAAGAAGAGTAAAATTACTGGTACCGGTACCGCCAATCCTGGTCAATGCCCTTGTAATACCCTTTGTCTTAAGATATGCGTATTTCGAGACTGATTCCATACCTGTCCTGATGTTATCCGTAGGTGCCGGTCAGTTTGTGGCTGCCGGGGTCATAGGCTTGGTGCTGCTGTTTTCCCTGGATCGGGTAAAGCATATAATTTTTCCAGAATAATTGATACTTCATATTTCATAAACCGCATTGTCTGCCTGTGGCAGCCAAACACCAAGCAGATTGGAGGTCGTATGACCTCCAATCTGCTTTTCATGGTTATCCTAATTGATTTCTTCTAAATTCTTTTAATGAAATAACCGTTATTATTATGCTACCGCTCATTAGGTATATTATGCTCGTATGCCTGTTACCGGAGACTATAATATTCCCCATTAAAGCGTACTGCGTCAACATTATTAACAACAATCGGCTTATTGAACATAATGGACAAATGACAGTACACCATACCTTCCTGATTGATATTCCCGTCTTTATCTGCTCTGCTTCCTACAACACAATGGGTAAAGGCACGGTTATCAAGAATGGTGTTATTAAGAAAGCTTACTGTTAATTCATCATTCAGTTCATCCATTTCTCTTAATACTTCACGAAACTCCGTGTCCTCCTTTATTCTTCCTTCGATTTCAATACTGTAGGAAAATGGTGTGATACTCATTTGCTTTATTGTGACGTAATTATTATCAACTAATATTTCTTTATCTAAATTAATCGTTTTCGTGTAATCCGCTTGCGTATCAATATTGATTGAGATATCCCAGCTTTTATCATACAAAGAAACAAATACATCCTTAAAATAACCAAAGTCTCTCAGCTCTATCGTATACTCTTTCCCTGTAAACGGCGCTTTCTTAATTACTGTATATAGAACAATAAATTGATTGGGCTGTAAATCCTCGTCTTCAAGACAATAGTAATAACGATAGCTCGCATCCTGATAATCATCGAACAGGCTTCCACTTGTTGTGTCATTAAAGCAGTAATTCCCCTGAGGAAGAATGCCATTATTAATTAAAACAGTATCTAATTGCTTCGCTGTTACCCTTATTATAACTGTTGCTGCATTACCGGTGGCAACAGCACCGAGTACTTCAATTGCTAATTCATCCGTATCAACTACAGTACCGAATGTACTCGAACCGATCTCTTCATATTGGTCAAATCCCATATATACCTGGTTATCTGTATTATTTGAAGTATCATCTAATGAAAATATACGAAAAAAATCCGTACCTAGCAGCTTATCTGCTGCTACCGTAGCACTTCCGACCAGAACAAAAAGCAAACAGGTGATAGTAGCAACCCGGAGTCCCTTTAATGACAGCCACTTTGATGCATTCCTTTTCTCATTTTCCTTCTTCTGGATCTCTTCTTTAATTATTTGAAAATTGTCAGGCGTACTTTTTTCTAAAATATCATCTATTTTTGCGAAAAGATCAAGCTCGTTCATAATCTCCACCTCTTTCTAATACAGACATTTTGTTGATAGCGTTACTATACTTCCAGCGTACGGTAGCATAAGGCTTCCTTACTATGTTTGCTATTTCTTTATGTGAAAAGCCCATCGAATAAAGTATTACTATTTCGCGTTCATCCTTTTTTAGTGTAGATAGCAGGTCATTCAGTTCCTGTAAATGAATTGTTCTCACAAAAACATCTTCCGATGGAAGCTCTGCATTCAGTTCTACAAAGCGTTTTCTATCTTTTATTTTCGTCAAAGCCAGATTGCGCGCTATTTTCATAGTCCATGCTTTCGCATCTGTACTATGATGATACTGATACGCCTTATCCCAGATTTTAATAAAGGTACTTTGCATAACATCTTCGGCATCATAAGGTGATCTCGTAATTACATAAGCGAGTCCGTATATAGCCTTTTTCATTTCCATATAAAATTCCTGAAAAGCATTCATATCCTTTTTTGATATCTGCACCATCAGATAATCCATATCCTCACTGCTTAACAAATTCTCACCCCCACATTCATATTAACACTTATATAACTCTCGAATAAAGTAAAATGTTTGATATTATTTTTAATATTTTCCAAAATCTTGTTCTCCTCTTGGTAAAGTTCCTATCATCGGATGCTTGACCAGTTCGGATGGGATAACACTTCCTATAGAATAAATGCCCTTAAAACATCGGTATTTTATTTACACATAATACCATGAAATGGTATAATAACTGCAATGCTTAAGTACCAGAAGCATGGCAGCATGAGCCAAGAAGCGATTTATGCATTGCTGCTGCAACAGGATATTACGGGAGCCAAGTCTGCCGGAAGCAGATTGATTTGCCTATAACAAGAAGGATTGAGAATAGATATTAATCGGAATATCCGGATGCTTACATACTTAATAACAAATAGACTAGCGATGAGAGGAATTCCTTATGAACAGAGAGCAATATAATACCATTGAAAAATACATGCTGGAGTGTATGAACGACAGTGCCCACGATAAAGAACATGTCTACCGGGTTCTATATTCTGCACTGGATATCGCTTCACAGGAGAAAGAGGTGGATATGGAGGTGCTGATTATCGCCTGCCTCCTGCATGATATCGGTAGGGAGGAACAGTTTCAGAACCCCACGCTGTGTCATGCCCAGGTTGGAAGCCTAAAAGCTTATCACTACCTTATCAATCGCGGATATCCGGAGAAAACGGCCGCCCATATCAGAGAATGTATCTTAACCCACCGCTTCCGCAGCGATAATCCGCCGTCCACCCTCGAGGCGAAAATCCTATTTGATGCGGATAAAATTGACGTCACCGGAACCCTGGGGATTGCCAGGACCTTAGTCTATAAAGGTCAAGTATCGGACCCTCTGTATTCTGTCGATCAGGACGGCAATGTACTGGATGGAACAGCGGACCACTCACCCTCCTTCTTCCAGGAGTATAAATTCAAGCTGGAAGGTCTGTACAACAAATTCTATACCGCTCGCGGAAGTGAGCTCGCGAAGGAGCGACGACAGTCGGCGATTCATTTCTATCAGGATATGCTAAGGGAAGTCCGGGAATGTTATGTAAATGGAAAAAGCCAGCTTTCCGCAGCGCTAGAGCCTTGCTTCCATAAGAACAAGGTACCCTTAGACTATTCCGGGATTCTTGGCTCAAGAGTCACGGGTACGATAGACCGTCCGATCG
Organism: Bacillota bacterium; assembly: GCA_023409835.1. GTDB lineage: Bacteria > Bacillota > Clostridia > Lachnospirales > Lachnospiraceae > Mobilitalea. Next base: position 21,859 of record JAEYQV010000124.1, on the reverse strand, counting down.
GAAGTACCCATCCACGTCACCTTCAAGGAATGGTGTACCCGATTAATTATGGATATGTGGACGGGGTAATGGCAGCGGATGGTGACGAGCAGGATATCTATCTGTTGGGAGTGAGGCAGCCGGTATCCACCTTTGAAGGAATTGTGATAGCAGTTATCCACCGTATGAATGATAATGAGGACAAGTGGGTAGTGGCTCCGGAAGGGATGGATTTTACCGATGAAGAGATTCTTCAGCAGGTTCAGTTCCAGGAGAAGTTTTTTGATATCGAGTTATACCGTTAATGTATAAATATTAAAATTCCAAAGTTCATACTGTTTAAGCCAATTAATAAGTGGAGGATTTTTATGAATAATACGAAAAGTTTTGAGGATTTATTTCAGATTGCTGCCGCTACTGTGAATGATCGGCAGATATCCCGCAATTCCTGGGCAGGCTCCGTAGCCGCCGCTATCTTAACCGACAAGGGTAATGTATATACCGGTGTCTGTATCGATACTCCCTGTTCCATGGGCTTCTGTGCGGAGCATGCGGCCATTGCTGCTATGGTAACTGCCGGTGAGACACGAATAATAAAGCTGGTAGCCGTTATGGGCAGAACGGGGAAGGCAGTCCCCCCTTGCGGAAGATGTCGGGAGTTTATCTGTCAGATTAATGATGAGAATTACAAATGCGAGGTTCTCCTTGACGAAGGCAGGATTACTACAATTGATGAGCTGCTTCCGGATCGGTGGAATTAATCAGTATTCATGGTACTAATAATTATATAATTTAATCTTTTGTTCGATTGAAACGTATGTTCTCCTGTGGTAATATAATGGTAACTTCTGTCATTCTCCGGATACCATATCCATTTAATTGTCAGTAGCGAATCCAACAACATATCAAGGGGGATTAATATGTTTGAATTAATAAAAGCTGCGGCTGCAGAGCATGGGGACAGCCTACAGCTCATACCTGTGGAACGGCTTCAGGAGCTTAAGGAGGAAATTCGGTATTTTAGAGAACATGAGGAGCTGAATGGTTTCCAGCAGTGGATTACAAGTGATTTATACCGATTTCAGCTTCCTGATGCCGACTTTACCATACGCTCCATATTATTGGTTGCTCTTCCCCACCCGCCCTATGCCAGGGTTGACTTTATAAAGCAGGGTGTCACTTATCATTTTCTTAGCCTTATTATGCCGGACTTTGACCATACCGAGGCTTATCTTCGACACTTATTGGAACAGAAGAGCTATCGGCTGATCAAGGCCGATCATCTTCCCCTTAAGCGACTGGCCGTAAGAAGCGGTCTCGCCGTTTATGGCAGGAATAATATCTGTTATGTAGAGGGGATGGGCAGTAATCTTTCCTTTGCCGCTTACTTTACCGACCTGCCCTGCAGCGATTCAAACTGGTTTGACCTTCAATCAGCAGACCTCTGCAGTTCCTGCCGGATATGCTATCATCACTGCCCAACAGGAGCCATTCGGGAGGATCGCTTTTTAATTGATAACGAGAAATGTCTGTCCGCTATGAACGAGATGCCCGGTGCTTTCCCTGAATGGCTACCACTAAATGTCCATCATACCTTATACGACTGTCTCCAATGCCAGGTCCACTGTCCCATGAACCGAGCTTATCCTGACAGCATTCCCATTGTAACCTTCAGCGAAGAGGAGACCGAGGCCTTATTGTCCGGCAGTCCCTACGACAGCTTTCATACAGAGCTTAAGGATAAATCCAACTTACTTGGACTAACTCAGTGGCTTTCTGCCATCCCAAGAAACCTATCCCTACTTTTTGATACCTATGAAGCTGACCGGTATAAAAACTATCTGCCGTAATCAGACTTGGCAGGTATCCCGGTTATTCGTAGGTTCTTAAGCTCTTAGTAGCCTATCATAACGATTGTAAGGCTCCGCCCGAAAAGGAGAGAAAAATGAATGATATCGTAATAACAACAACGAATAGAATAGATAAACTCTCAAGCTCCTTATTGACTAATTCCCATTACAAAACCGGTGATATCCGAAAGATATCTTCCGAGCTTTTTCTTTCCCTCAAAGACAAGTCTACCTCAAATGTCTTCTATCTCTGCGAGGAATTATTAGAGCAACATCGTTGGGAGCTGGGTGTGATTGCGTATGACTGGGCCTATCGCATGAGAAAATTCTATAAATCGTCCGACTTTGACCGGTTTGAAGCCTGGCTGATGAAGTACGTCCGCGGTTGGGGTGATTGTGATGATTTCTGCACCCATGCCTTCGGTGAGTTATTATATCAGTATCCCGACCTCATTCAACGGATCAACCCCTGGAGCTTAAGGGAGGAATTCTGGATGAGAAGAGCTGCTGCTGTCATATTAATTCCCTCCATCCGCAAAGGAAGCTATGAGAGGCTTAACCCGATGCACATTTCCGATCTTCTTATGCAGGATGAGCATGATCTGGTACTTAAGGGTTACGGTTGGATGCTTAAGGTCCTTTCCCAGAAGGAGCCTGCTGCAGTTTATCAATATCTACTTCACAATAAACCCCGAATGCCAAGAGTAGCCTACCGCTATGCCTTGGAGAAGATGGATCGGACCAGAAGAGCCGAGCTGATGGATCAATTATAATGATAAGAAAGGATATCACAATGGGTGAGCATAATAAAATACGGACCATAGAGGAATACATTGCACTTTGTCCGGCTGAAATCCAACCAAAGCTTATGGAGTTAACAGAGCTTATCCGTTCGGTTTCTCCTGATCTTAAGGAGAAGATCAGCTGGCAGATGCCTACCTTTTATATCAACGGCAATATTATACATTTTGCGGTTCATAAAAGCCATGTCGGTCTGTATCCGGGCCCTGAAGCAATCACGGTATTTGCTGACCGTCTGACCGATTATAAGACCTCAAAAGGTGCAATTCAGATACCTTTTCATAAGCCCCTCGACAAAGTTTTGATCACCGATCTGGTACGCTTTAATATGGAGAGCAGGAATTAGCTGCTATCTTTCGTATCTACTGCCTAGTGAAGGAGTTTCATCCGATGAAGAAATTGATCTTTATCTGCGGCCCTAACGGAGTCGGTAAAACAACCGCGTGTCGCGAATTATTACACAGACTGGATAATTCCGCATATGTTGACCCCGAATGGTGCAGTGCTTATAATCCATTTGTCCATACCGAGGAAACGAAGAAGCTCAGTAAATCTGCAATGTTGTTCTTATTGTCGAATTACATTAAAAGCCATACCTTTCAAAATATCATATGGAATTACGGATTCCATGGTCATCGCAAGGAAACCTTTGATGATATTATGAATCAATTATCCTCTCTGCCGGTTGAATTTAAGTTCGTTCCGATAATTTTAGAATGCGGTATCGCCGAGAATATTAACCGCATGGTGACAGATAAACGGGATGCTGCAAGAATACAACGTGCGATTGAGAACACTCGTGAACTATATGATAATTATGATTATACCCGTATTAATGTTACGCATTTATCGGTGAAGGAGACTGTAGATCAGATACTGAATTTGGTTTCTGTCTGCGACAAAAGCTTCGGATAGCAACCCATGGAACTGCCTTGAACTCCATCCTTAATTACTTTGATCCACAGTTTCAGTTGAAGGACTACTTACGCTTGCTGGAATTTTGGCCATATAATATCCGCCTGTATTTCGAGGGTAAGGTCTATCTGGGACAAGAAGAAGAATTAGGCGTCAGGTTATGATTGGATTATTTCACCAGACAAGCTTTCGGTTATTGAAAATATTCCATATTCTGCTATAATGAAGCTGTAGTAAAAAATAGTATCGTGGGAGGTTTATATGGAGTATTTAGACAAGATTAAAAAAGAACCCAGGATTATCATCAGTGCATTAAACATAATATTCTTCTTTTTTCCCTGGGTCAGTGTAAAAGTGAATTTTTTGGGATTCTCCGAATCCAGAAGTGCTTCAGCTTTTCGACTGTTATCTGATTCCGGGCTGATGTTTCTCTTAATCCTAATCGCTCTTTTTCTGATCGCAATACCCTTTATACCTGTAGTTAAGAACTTCAAGAAGCTGCTCTATTTAGTTGTTCCGGTAATTGCAATAATTCTTACCTTTGCTATCACCTCCCAGGCCACCGGTTCCTTTGATTCTGACTATTTAGATATGGGTGTTGATATTGACCATGGGATTGGTTTCTGGTTATCACTTTTATCTTATCTTGGATTAATTGCAGTTACCTTCGTATTTGACTTTAAGATAAACAAGCAAGCCTTTACAAGCAAAGGTGTGAAAGGTGTATTCTCTGATATGGCAGGTCAGTTTACCAGCTCCGCTTCCGAAATGGCAGCCGGTTTATCTATACCAAAGACAGAGAAAACTACTGTTTGCCCCTCCTGTAACGCAACGATTGCAAAGGGGACAAAATTCTGCCCGAAATGCGGTGTTCCGATTCCTCAAGCGAAACAATGTGCTACCTGTGGTGTTGATCTTGCCGAAGGTACCAGCTTCTGCCCGGGCTGCGGCTCTAAGGTGGAATAGTATACCACAAAGATAATGAATGTACATAAAGGGGATGCTGAAGGCAATATCATCAGGCTGATATCTGATGTTATTCCTTACAGCATCCCCTATTTTATGCGGGTAAAATGCTCTGACATAGGCTATTTAAGAAGGTCATTTCATATAGGCTCCATAATGCTACGCCATAGCCTATCTTATTTATCTTACAGCTCGCAGTTATTCACTGTTCTCGGGAAGGGAACAACATCGCGGATATTGCCCATGCCGGTCAAGTACATTACACAGCGCTCAAAGCCAAGTCCGAAGCCTGCATGCCTTGCGGAACCGTACTTTCTTAAGTCAAGGTAGAATTCATAGTCCTCTTTCTTAAGACCGAGCTCCTCCATTCTCTTCGTAAGCTTATCATAATCATCTTCTCTCTGGCTACCTCCGATGATCTCACCGATACCGGGTACCAGCAGATCCATCGCAGCTACTGTCTTATGATCCTCATTCAGCTTCATATAGAAGGCTTTGATTTCCTTCGGATAATCCGTAACGAAAACAGGTCTCTTAAATACCTGTTCGGTCAGATAACGCTCATGCTCGGTCTGAAGATCACAACCCCAGAATACTTTATAATCAAATTTATCATTGTTCTTCTGTAATAGTTCAACCGCTTCCGTGTAAGTAACATGGCCGAAATCAGAATTTACTACATTGTTCAGGCGTTCCAGCAACCCCTGATCTACGAATTGGTTGAAGAACTGCATTTCCTCCGGTGCGTGCTCCAGGACATAGCGGATAATATACTTCAACATCCCCTCTGCCAGTGCCATATCATCCTTCAGATCAGCAAATGCGATCTCCGGCTCGATCATCCAGAATTCTGCTGCATGCCGTGTTGTGTTGGAGTTCTCAGCACGGAAGGTAGGGCCGAAGGTATAGATATTCTTAAATGCCATCGCATAGGTTTCACCGTTTAGCTGTCCGCTTACGGTTAAATTCGTTGCCTTGCCAAAGAAATCCTGTGAATTATCAACCTGACCTTCCTCTGTTCTTGGAAGGTTATCCAGATCCAACGTAGTTACACGGAACATTTCACCGGCTCCTTCTGCGTCACTTCCCGTTATAATAGGAGTGTGAACATAGACGAAATCTCTTTCCTGGAAATATTTATGGATTGCATAAGCAATTAAGGAGCGGACACGGAATACAGCTTGGAAGGTGTTAGTTCTGGGTCTTAAATGAGTAATGCTTCTTAAGTATTCTAAGGAATGTCTTTTCTTCTGAAGCGGGTAATCAGCGGTGGAGGCACCCTCAATGGTTATTTCCGTTGCCTGTATTTCAAAGGGCTGCTTTGCTTCCGGTGTAGCCACCAGTTCACCTTTCACGATAACGGCGGAGCCTACATTCAGTTTTGAGACTGCTGCAAAGTTATCCATTGTATCGTGATAAACAATCTGAAGGGTTTCAAAATAGGTTCCGTCATTCAGTACGACAAATCCGAAGGTCTTGGAATCTCTGACACTACGAACCCATCCGCCCACTGTAATATTCTTTCCGATATACTGTTCCTTATTACGGTACAGCTCTCTGATCTCAACTAATTCCATATCATAAACTCCTTTGTTTATATAAATTTATTTTATATTTGCTACTGATCTATCTTTGTCGCAGCAGATACGCTGTTCAATTAGAAACTCACGGACTTCGTCCGTGGCGAATCCGGAGGATACGCTGTTCACTGTTGCACTTATCTCTATAAGTCATTGGATTTTCTCATGCAAGCATGGAAAATCCCCTAACTTATAAGACTAATCTTTGACGCAGATTAGGAACTCACGGACTTCGTCCGTTCGTTCACGTTGCACTTATCTCTATAAGTCATTGGATTTTCTCATGCAAGCATGGAAAATCCCCTAACTTATAGAGACTAATCTGCTTATCGTGTACATTATAGCATAATATTTTTTGTTTACAATAGTCCTCTTTTATTTGGTTTTTCATTTACTTATCTCTATACAGGTGTTGCTTATTAGAGCGGTGTTTTGGTTAATGCCCTTAGAATGGCTTGTCTGTCCTTGCTGTCTGCATGCAGGAAATTCACCGGCTCATGGATGCATTCCAGGGAATGGGCATCTGAATCCGTTATGATATTACAACCTGACAGGTATGAATGACTCTCCCGTAATTGCGTCAACCTACTGATGTCTTTCAACTCAGCGCAGGCAAATGAGGAATCGGGAGGGATAAAGCCAAGGTTTGATATCAGACTGTTCGAGCTCTTATCAATATGGGCAGGAATATAGATTCCATGGTATTGGCCCATCAGCTCCCCCAGACTGTCAAAGGAGATGTCTGTAGCATTAATGAGCAGATACGGCTCGGTTCCGGTCAGATGATCTTCTTCGTCATAGATCTCCTGTTTACCGAATATCTTCTCGTTATTTGGTATTCTGACCAGTTTTGAATATACATAATCATCAAAGCCCATGGCATCCTGAAGATTTTCAAACAAACAGAGCACATGGACCTCCTCCAGCGTACAGAGCTCCATTCCGGGTATTGCTACAATATCATTCCGGGCTGCAAGATTTAATACCGCAGGACAATTCCTGCAGGAGTTATGATCCGTCACCGCAATGACATCCAACTCCAGCAGCTTTGCCATATTAACGATGTTAGCAGGTGTCATATCCTCATTCCCGCAGGGAGACAGGCAGGAGTGGATGTGAAGGTCATAAGATAGCTTAAGCATGAAGCTGCTGGTAGATCCATATGGCTGCATCAAAGATGGGGAGGTCTGTCAGAAGCACGGTTATCTCCTGCTCCCTTGCTTTTATACAGGCCATCTCGTCCAATCTGCTTCCCTCAGCCAGAATAATACAGGCCGCATCTGCTAAGGCAGCTACTGCCAGGGTATTCACATTGCCCATAACGGTCACCCAGGCCGCGCCGGCTGGCATCTTGCCCATTGCTATGCTTAACAGGTCGCAGCAAAATGGTACCGAAATCTCCCTCTCCGGATTTGCTCCTTTATTCAGTACCTCAAATTTTCCCATTGTTATCAGCTTATCTACTGTCATACATTTCTTAAGAGTCTTTCTGCTCTTAATATGCCCCTTTCTATAATAGGATTTATAATATGCAATCTCCCTTACCAGAGGATTGTTATATACTCCAATACATCACTCCTGTACCTTAAAATTAGCTGTTACCGTCTGCCGGTATCTTGTTCCCTGTATATTATTCTCGTCCAGCGAACAATTAACAGTGGCAGATACCTTATAATCACCGGCCGGAAGGATCAGATTCGGATTAGAATAATAGCTCTCATAAAACTTGGCATATGGATGATCTGCATCCCAGCCGCCGCTCTTAGTGAAGTCATATCTTATTATCTGTCCCTTCTGAAAGGATGTCTGAATTAATATATCATTCACTGCATAGCCGCCGTCAAAATACTTATCATCCTTGATTCCGAAGCCTACCAAAGGATCAGAGCTATATACTGTAATACTGTCCTCTTCACCGATATACTCCAGTGTTGCATAGCAAAAGATATTTTCCTCTGTGGAGTAAGTACCTTTATCCAGATAAAGCCTAAGCTCAAACAGATCATCCTTCTTACTGGCAATTAGATCCTTCTCGCTATCATTCCTCTCACCATCCGTTAGGTCCTTCTCGATATCATTTCTCTCACTATCAATTAAGTCCTTTTCGACATCCTTTTGTTCACTCTTACAAGCAGTCAGCAATATCATCAGAAGCAGGAATATTAGCAATCGATAAGGTTTCTTATATTTCATACACATAACCGCCTTTATACGAACTATTTCTTCGTATCAATCTTTGATAATTCGTCCGACAGCTTGTGGATATAGTCACGCAAGATATGGATACAATCCTGTTCCTTGGCTACACCACGTACGATATCCTCTGCCAGGGCCTTGCAGGTCGGTGCTCCGCAGGAGCCGCAGTCCAGACCCGGGAATTTAGAACAAAGCTCCTCTACCCTTGACATTTTAGTGATACTGTCCTGCATAGTATCACCCAGCTTAAAGACCGGCTCGTATTTTACTTCATCCGTCCAATAAGCCTCCTTAATTCTGCTGTTTGCCAAACGGGAACATGCCACCGGCATGTATTTTCTTAGTCTTTTTAGCTTTACCTTTGCCGCATAGGGATTCTCAACCGTTAATACTCCTCCGACACAACCGCCGGCGCAGGCATTCAATTCTATAAATTCCAGCTGGTCAAACTTACGATCCTCGAGATCCTCCAGTATGCGGATAACATTCTCAATTCCATCTGCTGCCAGATAATTATCGGTTAACAGTCCACCGGCCTCTCCACCGGTTCCACCCCAGCCGATCCCGATTCTACCCGAGATTCCAAGCTCCTCCGTATCATCGATGCTTAGCTTCATTAAGGGTAATAGCAGGGGATATACCTCCTTCATCGCCAGTACGGCATCAATCTCACTCTTGTCGGAACCAATCGGCGATTTTACAGCAGAAACCTTAGCCGGACAGGGTGAGATAAAAATAATTCCGATCTTGTCGGAGGGAAGTCCCGTCTCCTCCATTGCTTTCTTTCTTGCCAGGGAGGCAGCCAGCTCCACCGGTGCGATGACCGGAAGAAGATGCTCGATCAGATCAGGGAAGCGTACCTGAATCAGCCTCACTACCGTCGGACAGGCGGTACTGATAATCGGCCACTGTTCTTTATGCTCCTGAACATATTTTCTAGACATTTCTGAAACCAGCTCTGCTGCACCACTGACCTCGAACACATCATTAAAACCCATTTTTTTAAGTGCTGTCAGGACAATATTAACGTCCTCCAGATGATTGAACTGTCCGTACAGGGAGGGTGCCGGCAATGCTACGGTGTATTCATAGTTCTGCATAACCTTTGGCGGGTCGTAGGTAGCTTCCTTAGCATGATGCGGACAAAGCCGAATGCATTCTCCACAGTCTATACAGAATTCCTTCGTTATGACGGCTTTGCCGTTTCTTACACGGATAGCCTGCGTAGGGCAACGTTTGATGCAATTGATGCAGCCCTTACATAGCTCTTCCTTAAGATGTACCGATGTAAAGAATTTACTCATCCTGCTTCCCCCCCAATGAATCTTAATCTATTTTATGCCATTATTACCTTCATTGTAACGGTTGTTCCGACACCTACGGTGCTTTCGATAGCAAGCTCATCACTGTATTTCTTCATATTCGGCAGGCCCATCCCTGCCCCAAAGCCTAAATCGCGGATATTATCCGGAGCCGTGGAATAGCCGGCTTGCATGGCCAGCTCAATATTTTCAATTCCAGGCCCATGATCTTTTAAAATCATCACGATATCTTCCGGTGATATCGTAACTTCTATCGTTCCTCCGTTCGCATGGATCACCATGTTAATCTCACCCTCATACATCGCAATCGCTACTTTTCTGATGATCTCCGGATTAACCCCCATCTGCTTTAGTATATTCTTAACATTACTTGAGGCTTCACCGGCCCGGGTAAAGTCATCTGAAGGTACTTCATAATATAAAGTTATTTTGTCCTTCATTGATATGTTAAACCTCCCCGCAGACCTTTTTCATAGAGGAGGCCACAAGCTGAAAACATACGGTGTCCGGTGGTGATCAGGGCGATGCTCCTCTCTCTGGCCATCTCGATTATATTTTCATCCGGGATTTTGCCGCGAACAAATACAATACAGATGATATCCATCATCTCAGCCGTCCGTATTACCTGCGGGTTACACAGTCCCGTCAGAAGTACAGCCTGATCCTTAACAAATGCAAGTACATCGCTCATCATATCTGACCCACAAGCAGAATGTACCTCCTTGTCCTTCAACTCTTCACCAGCGACATATCTCGCTCCCAGGGTTGCCCTAATATCTTCGATTGTCATATTGTACGGTTCCTCCACTTTATTAAAATCTTGTTAATGTATCAATACATATAGAATTAAGAATTACTTTGTGCACTATAGAACACCTCAAAGGCACTTGTATTTTCCTTCTTTGCCATAACCAATGCTGTCCTTGCATTAATGAGAAGCGTCGGATAATCCAGCTGTTCTCCCTTTGTAAAAGCTAATCCGATACTGACAGAGAGTTTGTTCCGAATATGTCCAAAGGAGTATTGCGTATCGATCTCTTTACACAGCTGTTCTGCTTTCTCATAGGCGTTTCGCTCAATTTTAATATCCTTGATAAAAACAATAAATTCACTGACACCGAATCTGCCAATGATATCTGTGGAACGGATCTTGGTTTTTAAATGCTCTGCAACTGCGGTTAGTATGTCCTGACCATTCGACAATTTCATAACCTCGTTGATACTCTTATAATTTCGTACCTCCAGCAGCATGAGAGCGGATATGCTTTCCTGCACCTGCTTCGATAAAGACTCCTTAATCAATCTCTCAGCGCATTCCTTCGTACATACCTTCATTAGCTCATCCAGCTGAGGCTGTAATACCACAGGTTCCAACTCTCTTCGCAATGGATTAGTAGTCGCAAGCTTACCGATTACCCGGAAAGGATTTTTATTTTCATCGAAAATAATGGAAGCGTAGCAGATATACCAGGTAGGTACTCCTTCCCTCGTAAACAGCCTCAATTCGAATCTTACCTGCTTCTTACCGCTCATCATACTTTTAAATATTTTAATCACGGCCGGTAATTCATCGGGGAAAACCACCTTCGTCTCCTCCAGCCTTTTGCTAAAGCCCTTAATCTCTGATTCCTTATTAAAAACCTCCCGGAACAAGGGGGTAAAGTTCAGATTATCTGTGGCTATTTCATACACAAAATACAATTCCTTTGATAATTCTGAAATTGTTCTATGGTATTCAAATTCCTGCTCCAGTTTTTTATATTTTATCATATGATCCGTAATATCCATTGCAATACAGGAATAGACGGGAAGTACTTTGCCCCCGGACGGATAAACCTCCTCAGAACGGGTTCCGTTCACCATCACCCATCGAAAGCTGCCGTTCGGCTGAAGCGTACGGAAATTAATGCTGACTGTATTATCCCTTCTTCGCCTCTGTGCAGCGATCTGCTGAGTCACATATATGATATCAGCGGAATAAACTACCCGGAGCAGTGCCGGCGCAAACTTAGTGTTACTCTTATCTGTCGCGTTTCTTATCAGGGAATAGAACGTATCCGTTGCATATAGTATGGTAAGATCGTCATCCAAAACCAGTTTAGCGATGCCTCCCGGTACGGCTGCCAGTAGCTGATCCATATTACCCATGTTGTTGTCGCTCATATTCTCCACCTATCCTTTATATCTCTTTGGTCATGATTTTTCTGATGTTATCGATTCATTTCATGTGACTTTCTCCATTATAATACTTTTTGTCACAAAAAACAATGAAGGAATGGATGGCTGTTACCCCTATTACATGGAAGGCCCGAAGGTCACTGATCCCATGGTGCACCTTGTCATACATCACTTTACATATTTACCACAAAGTTGTTAATATTTTTTGTAGATTTTTTAACACACATATGCTATAATGTCAATGTTTTATGGCGTTAATATTTATATCGAGGAGGTATTACAATGGGTATAACTAAAAACTCAGTACCCTTTGCAGGAACGAAGGAGCAGGAGGCTGCACTTTTAAAGCTCATCGCTGAGCACGGTGATGACAAGGGTGCCCTTATGCCGATCTTACAAAAGGCGCAAGATATTTATGGTTACCTTCCTATCGAAGTTCAGACCATAATTTCTGATGAATTGAATGTTCCCTTGGAAAAGATTTATGGAATAGTAACCTTCTATTCTCAATTCTCTCTTTATCCGAAGGGCAAGTACAAGGTATCCGTATGTCTGGGAACAGCATGCTATGTAAAAGGTTCTGGTGATATTTTTAACAAACTTCAGGAACTGCTTGGTATTAAGGATGGTGAGTGTACACCGGATGGCAAGTTCTCTCTGGAGTCCTGCCGCTGCATCGGCGCATGTGGTTTGGCACCTGTTTTAACAGTAAACGAAGATGTTTACGGGAAATTAACGCTTGAAGATCTGGACGGAATTATTGCTAAATATAAATAAATATGATGACGGAATTATCACTTAATGTGTTAGATATCGCAAACAATTCCATCCGTGCAAGTGCCAGCTTGATAGAAATTACGGTCCGCATTGATACAGTATCAGATACACTCACGCTTCAAATAGCAGATAACGGCTGCGGTATGAGTAAGGAACAGCTGAGCAAAGTAGAAGATCCATTTTATACGACACGAACGACAAGAAATGTCGGTTTAGGGATCCCCTTTTTTAAACAAGTGGCTGTCGATACCGGAGGAAGTTTTGACATGGACTCTGCCGAAGGAAAGGGAACGACAGTAACTGCTACCTTCGGACTGTCTCATATTGATCGAATGCCGCTTGGCGACATTAACAGCACTATCTATACATTAATCATTACCAATACACAGATCGACTTTTTGTATACCTACGGTCTGGATGGGAAAGAGTTTACGCTAGATACCAGGGATTTACGGCAGATACTCGGTGACATCCCGTTTCATACACCGCAGGTTGCTGGATATATAAAAGAATATCTGAAAGAAAACCAGGAAGAAGTGGATGGCGGCTACCATGTATAGCCACCTCTACGAAAGCTGAGATGTAAGTATTTAATTATATAGGAGGGAAACAGATGAAATCTCTAGAAGAGCTTAAGGCAATCAGGGAAAAGATGCAAGGTCAGATGGGACTTCGCAACGAAAGCGAAAATCAGACCCGTATCGTAGTCGGTATGGCTACCTGTGGTATTGCCAGCGGAGCAAGGCCGGTACTTAACGCACTTTCCGATGCAGTACAGGCAAAAGGTCTTACCAATGTAGCAGTCGTTCAGACCGGATGTATCGGTTTATGCCAATTTGAGCCGATCGTTGAAGTATTAGAACCCGACAAAGAAAAAGTAACCTATGTTAAAATGACACCGGAGAAAGCACTTGAGGTACTTGAGCAGCATATTATCCGTGGTCAGGTAGTTAAAAAATATACCATCGCCGAGTTACTCGGTTAATCTAAAGGAGGTCACATTATGTATCGTTCACACGTATTGGTTTGTGGTGGAACTGGGTGTACTTCCTCAGGAGCACCTAAAATCATTGACACACTGCAGGCTGAGATAGACAAAGCCGGCTTGAAGGATGAAGTTGCAGTCGTACAGACCGGTTGTCATGGTCTTTGTGCTTTAGGTCCGATCATGATCGTCTACCCGGAAGCAACCTTTTATGCACTTGTTAAGCCGGAGGATGTTCCTGAGATCGTATCTGAGCATCTGGTTAAGGGACGTATTGTTAACCGTCTTGTATATCAGGAAACCGATTCAGAAGGTAAGTTAAAGGCTTTAAGTGACACTGCCTTCTATAAAAAGCAGCACAGAATTGCACTCCGCAACTGCGGCGTTATCAATCCTGAAAATATTGATGAATATATCGCTACCAACGGTTATGAAGCTCTCGGCAAGGTATTAACCGAGTACACTCCGGACCAGGTTATCCAGACCATCTTAGACAGCGGTCTTCGTGGCCGTGGAGGCGGCGGTTTCCCTACCGGTATGAAATGGAAGCTTGCAAAAGCCAATGATGCGGACCAGAAATATGTTTGCTGTAATGCGGATGAAGGCGATCCCGGTGCATTCATGGACCGTTCCGTCTTAGAGGGAGATCCGCATGTAGTTCTCGAGGCTATGGCAATCGCAGGTTATGCAATTGGTGCAACTCAGGGTTATATCTATGTTCGTGCAGAATACCCGATCGCAGTTGATCGTCTTCAGATAGCAATCGCTCAGGCAAGGGAATACGGCCTGCTCGGTAAGAATATATTCGGATCCGGCTTTGATTTTGATATTGATTTAAGACTTGGTGCCGGAGCCTTTGTTTGCGGTGAGGAGACCGCTCTTATGACCTCCATCGAAGGCAACCGTGGCGAACCCCGCCCTCGTCCTCCGTTCCCCGCACAGAAAGGCTTATTCCAGAAGCCTACTATCTTAAATAACGTTGAAACCTATGCAAATATTCCTCAGATTATATTAAACGGTCCCGAATGGTTTGCTTCCATGGGTACTGAGAAGTCCAAGGGAACCAAGGTATTTGCATTAGGCGGCAAGATTAACAATACCGGTCTCGTAGAGATCCCGATGGGTACAACGCTCCGTGAAATCGTTGAAGAGATCGGCGGCGGTATCCCGAACGGCAAGAAGTTCAAGGCTGCCCAGACAGGCGGACCGTCCGGCGGATGTATCCCTGCAGAGCATTTTGATATTCCGATCGATTATGATAACTTAATTCGTATCGGTTCCATGATGGGCTCCGGTGGTCTGATCGTAATGGATGAAGACAACTGTATGGTAGATATCGCGAAATTCTTCCTGGAATTCACGGTAGATGAATCCTGTGGTAAATGTACCCCTTGTCGTATCGGTACCAAGAGACTTTATGAGATATTAGACAAGATTACGAAGGGTAACGGTACCCTGGAGGATCTGGACCGTCTGGAAGAGCTCTGCTATTATATTAAGGAGAATGCTCTCTGTGGTCTTGGCCAGACTGCTCCCAACCCGGTATTATCCACTCTGCGTTACTTTAAGGATGAGTATATTGCCCATGTAGTTGACAAGAAATGTCCTTCCGGCGTATGTAAATCTCTTCTGTCCTATACGATTGACGCAGATAAATGTAAAGGCTGTACCTTATGTGCCCGGATCTGCCCCAACAGCGCTATCCAGGGTAAGGTTAAGGAAGCCCATGTCATCGACCAGAGTAAGTGTATCAAGTGCGGTGCTTGTATGGAAAAATGCCGCTTTGGTGCCATCTCTAAGCGATAAAGGAGGTAAATATGGAAACTGTGAATATTAAAATAAATGGTATGTCCCTCGATGTACCGAAGGGTTCCACTATTTTAGAGGCTGCCAAGATGGCAAACATCGATATTCCTACCTTATGCTATTTAAAAGAGATCAACGAAATCGGTGCCTGCCGTATCTGCGTGGTAGAAGTTAAGGGTGCCAGAAGTCTCGTTGCCTCCTGTATGTATCCTGTAGCAGAAGGTATGGAAATCCGCACCAACACCCCTAAAGTATTGCAATCCCGTAAACAGACACTGGAGCTGATCCTCTCCGATCACGACAGAAAATGTCTGTCCTGCGTAAGAAGCGGAAAATGTGAGCTTCAGAAGCTCTGTAAAGATTTGAATGTATCAGATGATCATATCTTTGAAGGTGATCGTAATCAATATGAACTAGATGAGACCTCACCTCATATGTTACGTGATAACAATAAATGTATTCTTTGCAGACGTTGTGCTGCAGTATGTGAAAGAGTACAGGGCATCGGAGTCATCGGTGCAAATGAGCGTGGCTTTGACACCACCATTGCCTGTGCTTTTGATATGGGCCTTGGCGAAACCAGCTGTGTATCCTGCGGTCAATGTATCGCAGTATGTCCGACCGGTGCACTTTCCGAGAAGGATTATACAGATGAAGTATTCGCTGCTATCGATGACCCTGATAAGTATGTAATTGTTCAGACAGCACCGGCAGTACGTGCCGCTCTCGGTGAAGAATTCGGTTATCCGATCGGAACCAATGTACAGGGCCAAATGGTTGCTGCTCTTCGCCGCTTAGGCTTTGATAAAGTATTTGATACCGATTTTGCTGCCGATTTAACTATTATGGAGGAAGCAACCGAGTTACTTGACAGGGTACAGAACGGCGGAGTTCTTCCGCTCATTACCTCCTGTTCCCCTGGTTGGATTAAATACTGTGAGCATTATTATCCGGATATGATCGAGAACTTATCCAGCTGTAAATCTCCTCAGCAGATGTTCGGTGCTATTACCAAGACCTATTATGCCGAGAAGATGGGAATTGATCCGAGTAAGATTGTTATGGTCAGCGTAATGCCTTGTACCGCGAAGAAATTCGAGATCGGCAGAGAGGATCAGAATGCAGCCGGCGTACCGGATGTTGATATCTCAATTACCACCAGAGAGCTTGCCAGGATGATTGATCGTGTCGGTTTGAATTTTACATCACTTCCTGAGGAAGAGTTTGATAATCCTCTGGGTGAATCTACCGGTGCCGCAGTTATCTTCGGTGCAACCGGCGGTGTTATGGAGGCTGCACTTCGTACCGCAGTTGAGACTCTTACCGGTAAAGAGCTTCCGGATCCTGATTTTACTGAGGTTAGAGGAACCAAGGGTATTAAAGAGGCAACCTACCATGTAGCAGGAATGGACATCAATGTTGCAGTTGCATCCGGTCTTACCAATGCAAAAAAGGTTCTTGAGGATGTAAAATCCGGTAAAGCAAATTACCACATGATCGAGATCATGGGTTGCCCCGGCGGATGTGTTAACGGCGGCGGACAGCCGATCCAGCCCGCTAATGTACGAAACTTCACAGATATTCGTGCAGAGCGTGCAAAGGCTCTTTACAACCAGGATGCTGCAATGCCAATCCGTAAATCCCATGAGAATCCTGCAATCCAGAAGCTATATGCAGAATACCTCGGAAAACCGGGAAGCCATAAGGCTCATGAGCTTCTGCATACAACCTACGTTAAGAGAACAGTTAACCAGCACTAATTAACGCTATAAGCTTATTATCAATAGGATATATTAATAATAATTCCGGAGGAGTATCCATGTTATCTCCGGAGAAGAGGCCTGCTACAGAATATAACTGCTGTAGCAGGAAAATCTTCTCCGTGGATGCAGAAAGATACTCCTCCGTTTTTTGTCATTCATTTCTTTTCATTCTTTTCTTGTCTTTCTTTCTTGTCACTCTTTCTTGTCACTCTTTCTTGTCATTTTTTTCTGCTCATCTTGACAAATCCCCATTATCTCCCTATACTTAAGCTATACTATTAATTTCCACTAATGGTTTAAGCAGCTGTAAACCAGCCTCTGGAAGGAGTGTCCCCTATGTCAATGAATCAGCCTTTATTACTGCTAGACAACAGCAACATGAATACCTTGTTCAATGAGGGTGAATACAAATGCACGAACATGACCTTTGAAGAAGCCAGAGAAATCATCGGAATGTATGAGAAAGATGAGATTATTTTATGCTTTACCCATCCGGACACCTATGACGTTATATTTAACTATATCGGGATTCCTAAGAAGGATTATGTGAATAAGACGATCCGGAATATGAGAGTAAATCAGGACGGGATTATATTTAAGCTTTATACGACTCCTTCCGAGACCCAGCCCATTATTCACGTGAACGGGGTGGAGGCTAAGAAAATACAGAATATATATGTTTATTGTGTACATATCACCAGAATAAAATAAGTTTTGAAAACACAAGAAGCGTCCCGAGGGGTGGGGCGCTTCTTGTTTATGTTGGGGGAGCAATTATAGTAAGGGACTGTAACGCTTCTCAATTGCTTTGATCACATGCAGTCCCGGGGTTTAGCTATGTATATCTAAGCCTTACTGCTACTGTTATTAATTAAAATACCGATCAAGCATACCCTTAAAGGCCTTACCGTGTCTTGCTTCATCCTTTGCCATCTCATGAACTGTATCATGAATAGCATCAAGATTTGCTGCCTTTGCTCTGGTAGCAAGGTCCTTCTTGCCCATGCAGGCACCATTCTCTGCATCTACTCTTAACTCAAGGTTCTTCTTCGTACTGGAGGTAACTACCTCGCCAAGAAGCTCTGCAAACTTAGCTGCGTGTTCTGCTTCTTCCCAGGCTGCCTTCTCATAATATAAGCCAATCTCAGGATATCCTTCTCTATGTGCTACTCTTGCCATTGCAAGGTACATACCCACTTCGGTGCACTCGCCCATGTAATTGTCTCTTAAATCCTTGATGATATCCTCGCTGACACCCTGTGCAACTCCGACTACATGCTCATCAGCCCAGAACATTTCACCTGATTTCTCAACAAATTTCTCTTTGGCTGCCTTACAAATAGGACATGCCTCCGGTGCGCTATCTCCCTCGTGAACATAACCACATACCTGACAAACATATTTCTTCATGATTGACTCTCCTTTTATGTATTTAATTTAATAATAGTAATTGTTACTATTATAATACCCTATGATTTGGTAAATGTCAATACCTATTTCATAAATTTTATAGACTAGTTTCTTAAGGCAGGTGTCGGTAAGCTGACACCTATGAGGTAACTATTCATCAATAAATAATGCACCCCTCTATGGGATGCATCATTATGGATTCATATTACCTGTTACATTCCGGGCATTTCCCATAGAAGAAAGTAGCATGACCGTCAATCCTTCCGTTAAAGCCTGCACCTGCAATAACATTAATATGCTCAATCGATTCCATATTAAGGTCCAGGACTTTTCCGCAATCATTACATAGAAAATGATAATGAAGCATTGGATTTCCATCAAAACGATCACTGCCATCCCGGCAGTTAATTTTAATTATCTCGCCTTGTGCAGCAAGCAAATTCAGATTCCTGTATACTGTACCTAAACTGATATTCGGATAGATTCCTCTTATGTTCATATATACAGTATCTGCTGTCGGATGCTCCTTCGTATGTGACAGGTATTCCTTAATTGCCTCCCGTTGACGGCTGTATTTTGTTGCTGCCATTGCCTTCACTCCTAAACTATAGCAAAAATGGGGAGAATGGGTTACTTTAATAATAGTAATTATTATTATATTATATGATTAAGAAATAGTCAATATAAATCCTACTATGATGTCCCTTATAACAGTCTATCTTACTACTTTCGATTAGCCGGTTCGATATTTATACTCTTTCCTTTAATCTTTGCTGTCTTCATTGTCTGTATTACATCGGAAGCATACTCCCTGGGTACCTCGACAAAGGTATATTTATCATACATATCAATGGAGCCGATTAATTTACCCGGCATACCTGTCTCTCCTGCAATTGCTCCAAGAATATCTCCCGGTCTGACGTTTTGTTTCTTACCCAGATTCACAAACAAACGTACCATTCCGGCTTCTGCTCCCGTATCACCGAAGTCAGTATATCTCTTTTCCTCTTCCTCCTTGCTTCCTTCTTCGCCCATCGCAAGTCGAAGGAAGGCAGCCGCCATCTCAAGTGAGGTATAGTCCTCTTCATTCACCCGGTCTTCAATCAAAGCCACCATTTTAGACAGATCCTCATCCGCAATGATATTATGGATCTTATCCAGAATTTTTTCTGCCTTCACTGCTGTAACATCGTTAATAGAGGGAATTGGCTGAAGCTTGATCTTCGTTTTACAATATCTCATAATATCACGGAGCTTAAATACCTCCCTGCCTACTACCAGGGTAAATGCCCGACCATCTCTTCCTGCTCTACCGGTACGGCCGATACGATGGACATAATACTCATCATCCTGGGGGACATCATAATTAAATACCGCTTCTACATCATCAACATCAATCCCTCTGGCTGCTACATCCGTGGCAACCAGAATATCTGTTTTGCCATTCCGGAAGCTGTTCATGACCCGGTCCCTCTGAACCTGCTTCAAATCCCCATGCAGTGCTTCCGCAAAATATCCTCTACCCTGCAAATTGCTGGTCAGCTCATCCACCTGCTTCTTGGTATTGCAGAATATCAGGGATAGCTTGGGGTTATACATATCCAAAAGTCTTGCCAGTACCTCTTCCTTGTTCTTATTGTTAACCTCATAATAATATTGTTCTATTTTAGGAACGGTAAGCTCCTTCATGACGACACGAATTATTTCTGCGTTCTTCTGATAGGTCCTGGCGATCTCCAGAATGGGTCCCGGCATAGTTGCCGAGAATAATACCGTTTGACGCTCCGTGGGTGCATCACTGAGTATGGTCTCTATATCTTCACGGAAGCCCATGTTCAGCATTTCATCCGCTTCATCCAATACTGCCAGCTTCAGATGATCAAACCGGATTGTTTTCCTTCTCATATGGTCCATAACACGTCCCGGTGTACCAATGATAATCTGTACCCCTCCCTTAAGAGAACGTATCTGCTTGGAAATCTCCTGTCCTCCATAGACCGGTAATATCTTAATACCATGCATAAACATAGCCAGCTTACGGAATTCCTCCGCAACCTGAATTGCAAGCTCCCTGGTTGGGCATAATACCAAAGCTTGCAGGTTTCTGTCCTTCGTATCGATTCTCTGAAGCAGAGGTATCCCGAAGGCTGCCGTTTTGCCGGTACCTGTCTGAGCCTGACCTATAATATCCTTACCCGCAAGCATTGCAGGAATTGCCTTCGCCTGAATCGGTGACATTTCTTCAAATCCCATTTCCTCTACTGCTCTGAGAATATAGGGACTAAGTTCCATTTCGTGAAATTTCATTGTTTCCATATTATTTCCTTTCTACACATTGTGTATGCATTTCCCGTAAGCCTTGCTTCCCATGTATAGCAAAGCCTCTATAGCATCCTGACGGTGCTTTTATTACATAGAGTACCGAAGGCGTATCCCTTCGTATTACCTATATAACCGTATTGTCTGCCTTTGGCAGCCAACCGCTTATAAAAACAGCTCTTAGTCTGCCTGGACCAAGAGCTGATACAAGTTAACGATATCAAATAGTAAAACAGATGCCTTGCGTAGTATAACATTACTAACCTTTTCTTGTCAAGCCCCGTCCGGAGCTCTTTCTGCTTACGCTTCTGCTATTATGGGTTTCTACGCTTCTTCCTTTTCCTCTGCCTGAAGGAAGCATATAGCCTTTTCCCGCTCTGCTGCCGGCCTGAACAGACGTGCCCTTTCCTGCTCTGCTGTCAGTCTTAGGAGAATAATCTTTTCCTGCTCTGTTGTCAGTCTGTGCAGACGAGCCTCTTCCCTTCTTACTACCAAAGCCACCCTTTTTACCTGCATTCTGTGTTGAGTAATTGGTTCCGGAAGCTTTAGAGCTGTACCTTTGATCCTCATCATAATACTTCTTATTTTGAGACTCCGACCTCTTTCGTCCTGTTGTATTCTGTCTTTCTACGGCTTTCTCATTGCCTTTTGTCCTATGACTACTCTCAAAGGGTTGCTTCCCCTTCGGTTTGTCATCAGAGGTCTTGTTATCCTTAACCCATCTTTTCTCTCTGGAAAGCTGTCTGGGACGAACCAGACATTTCTTATCAAAACCGATCAGATCGGTACGATGGGCTTTTGTAAGTGCCTCCACAACCAGCTCATAATTCTTTGGATTACGGTATTGGATCAGAGCCCTCTGCATCGCTTTCTCATGGGGAGATTTTGGTACATATACCTCCTCCATTGTCCTGGGATCCAGTCCGGTATAGTACATACAGGTAGAAATCGTTGATGGAGTCGGATAGAAATCCTGAACCTGCTCCGGCATATAGCCTAAGTCTCTGAGATA
>JAEYQV010000044.1 GCA_023409835.1 Bacillota bacterium | reverse complement strand
AATATTCTGGAGAAATTAATTCCCATCAGGTAATCCTCTTTCGCCCTGAGATAGGCTGCCTCGGACAGATTATCATAGGTTGACAGGGGTTTTGCTTCCTTGATCCCCCGGAGTATCTCCTCCTCTGTCTGGGAATCAATCCAGACACGCTTACGAAGCTTATTAGCCGGTACCTTGGCTGCCCGGTCAACAAGCCGGTATATGTATTCTCCCTCACGCCCGGAGTCCGTACAGACATAGATAGTATCGACATCCTTACGATTCAGGAGTTCTTTTACGATATGAAACTGTTTCTTGACATTCGGAATGACCTCATACAGAAATTCCTTCGGCAGAAAGGGCAGGGTCTCCATATTCCATTTCTTTAGAGCAGGGTTATAAACCTCGGGATAGCTCATCGTGACCAGATGCCCGACGCACCAGGTAACTACCGCTTCCTCTGATTCAATATAGCCGTCCTGCTTCCTCCCGGATATCTTAAGTGCTTTGGCAAACTCAGCCGCAACACTGGGTTTTTCTGCAATATATAAGCTTTTCGACATTTCTTCCCAACTTTCTGAATTCATAACAGAGGTCGATCGTCCCTCTGCTTTCTCCTAATAGATCCCAGATAATCAATTAATCAGAATCCAAACACTATTAGTATACCTTAAAAATGCGGATACGACAAACACTAATTCATTGGTGATTACAGAGAATATTCTGATGATTTTTATTGAATATTGATATTACTTCGATTACAATAGATGTAGTATTGAATACTACTTTTATACCGTGTGATTAGGAGGAACCATGAGGGAGTACCAATTATTCAGTGATTCAGCATGTGATTTACCCGAGAGCCTGCGAAAGGAATTCCGGATTGAGCTGATTCCGTTCTATGTAAGCTTTGATCAGGAAACCTATTATAAGGAGAATCTTGAGATAACACAGGAGTCGTTTTATGAAACCCTGTCTAAGAAAAATGTATTTGCCAGGACCTCTCTTCCTTCTGTCCAGGATTATATTCAAGCCTTCCGTCCGGTCTTGAAGGAGGGCAAGGATGTCATCTGCCTATGTCTCACCCAAAAGCTCAGCGGATCCTACAAATCCGCGATGAATGCTAAACAGATCCTGGAGGAACAATTCCCGAATGCAGAAATCTACATAATTGATAGTATTCAGGCTACTGCTGCTCAGGGGATGCTGCTCCTGCAGATGGCACAGCTGCAAAGAGCCGGGCTGACAGCTTCGGAACTGGTAGCAGCCACGGATCGATTAAAAACCACTGCCAGAATCATGTTTACCGTAGATACCCTGGATTATCTGACCCAAGGAAGAAGAATCGGTAAGGTAAATGCACTTGCTAAGGACATGCTCGATCTTAAGCCGTTGATTCAGCTGAAGGAGGCAGAGCTGATTCCCTATTCCAATATCCGCGGAAGGAAAAATTCTCTTGATAAGCTGGTCGAGATGGTGGGGGAATATTTTAAAGAGCAGAATGAGAATCCGGCAGATTATACCTTTGGTATCGTAAATGCAACTACCCTTCCGGATGCCCAATACCTGCAGAAGCAGTTGGAGCAGTTTGTTGGCCGTAACCTTGTCTATCCAATCTTTCGAATCGGAGTAACCATCGGTACCTATACCGGACCCGGAGCGATCGGCGTATGCTTCGTGAAGAAGCATGATAAACTCTAAGATATAGTAATAAAATATCAAGATATGTAATACTTCTGTACTACTGTAAGTAATTGGGCTGTTTTATATAGGCTCAGTTTGCAATAAATAAAAGGAGGAAAATATTATGTCTGCAAAGACAACCTATTACGAGAATTTGGCGGACAGCCTGATTGAGAAATTTAATAAGCGTGGTATCGAAGGCTATTATTGCTCGGATGCGAAGGATGCCGTACTCATGGCGAAGCGTTTTCTGACTCCCGGTTGCTCCATCTCCTGGGGCGGAGCGGAGACCCTGAATGAGATTGGCTTATTAGAAGAATTGAAGAACTCCGATTACCTATTATATGACCGCCAAAGTGCTAAGACTCCGGAGGAAGCTTCCCTGATGTACAGCAAGATCGTTATGTCAGATTATTTTTTTATGAGCTCCAATGCGATCACCCTGGACGGACAGCTGGTGAATATCGACGGGAGAGGCAATCGGGTTGCCTGCCTGATCGCCGGACCGAAGAATGTTATCGTTATAGCCGGAATGAATAAAATAGTTACAGACGTTAATACCGGAATAGAACGTGTCCGTAACATGGCTGCTCCTCCGAATGCCGTTCGCCTGAATAAGAAGACTCCCTGTGCCGAATTAGGCAGATGTGCAAACTGTCTGGTGGATGATTGCCTCTGCTGCGAGATCGTCATAACACGGAAATCCCAGATTCCGGGCAGAATCAAGGTGATTCTCGTAGGGGAAGAGCTGGGCTTCTAAGGGATCCCTGACGCAGTTCTAAGGACCGGCGAAGCAATAGCCTATTCCTAAACGGAGCTTACGGATCCGCCCCCCGGCTGAAACATGAATGAAAGTGAATAAGAATTAATATTATTTAACAAGATAATGATAAACTAAGAATAAGAAAGGATGATCCCATGTCTAAGGAAGGTAATTGCTGTTCCGATGGTCCGAATACTACTGTTAACGTATCTGTGGATGTCACGAAGATAGTAAAATATGTCTGCTGTGCCGGTGTATTTATCGTAGGTATTATATTTGGCACAAATTGCTACCACAAAATGCTGCAGAAAGGGCTATTTAAGCTCTGATCCATCTGAATGCGGGATAACCGCAGGATAAGAAAGAATAAGACAGACAAGAACGGTACGCCCAGGCGAAGCTGATTATGCATGACTTTCGCGGGGCGTACCGATTTTATAATAGGTGAATGATATCTCGTATCCTCTTGTTGGCGGTTGGCTGCCACAGGCAGACAATCCGGTATCTCCGTAGTACGATTTATATTATGAAGCCTTCTATTCGTTAACTACATTAATCTGGCACATCTTCATTGCTTCTAGTGCATTCCTGTGGCTCTGCGGAGTAACTCCGGCACAACAGGCTGCATCTACCGTAATCTTCACCTCCGGCATATAAGCCTTCAGAAGCAGTGCATTGGATATTACACAGATATCTGTGCAGAGCCCCACAAGCTCTATCTCATTGGCGGGGTACTTATCCTGAATTAACTGAGCCAGTTCAACTGAGCCAAAGGTAGGCTTATTGATGACAGCAGAATCCCCGGCATCCAACTGATCTGCAATCTCCCAGCCCTTTGTATTCCTGATGCAGTGAGGAACCGGGAGCTTCCGGCCTTCCTGGGTCTCCATATAATGCTCCGAGTGGGTATCCTGTGTAAATATAACCAAAGCTCCTGCTGCCCTGCTTTCTTTTATCTTTTCCTTTACCTTTGGTACTATGGCAACCGCTTCCGCCGTTCCAAGGGCACCATCGATAAAATCATTCTGCATATCAACCACAATCAAAATCTTATTCATATTCAAACAGCCTCCTTTTCTTCCTCTATTGCCGTTAATTCATTATAATACCGAGATCGGATAATACAGATCGCACTCACAATACTGCCTGTTACATTTCGCATAATTAACCTGTTCAAACCGGAAGTGCTCGATTAAGTTAAATTCTACCGTCGGCATCCAGTTATCGGTTATAAACTGCCACAGACCACCCAGCTTCTTAGCCGACAGCTCCTCCGGCCGGTGCGGCCCCATGTAGGTAAATACCCCGTATTTGTGAGGCTTAATATGCTTGACCTTCATACCCGGTGCCGGGATACTGTTCTGGTCTATCTTCACAGAGGGCTGGTAATAGGTAAAGCTTCCCGACTTCTTGGGTATGCTGGTGTACCCGATATAGATATCCTTATCCACGGGATTGATGACCTCCGGCCGCTTATGATAGAAGAAATCCACTCCGAGACGATTGGCAGTCAGCTCTCTCCGGTTCTCTTCTATATCAAGCTTATATTCGATCCCTGCAATTATGAAAGCCGGTAGTACAGTAACGGACTTAAAGAACACCAGACCTTCTCCGGAGCAGTTCATGAAGTCTGCATTAAAACGATCCAGAATATTCAGGGGGCAGGGATTGCGTCGCCATTTGGCGGGGGTGGTATTGAATTCGTCCTTGAATACCCGGTTATAGGTTCTCTCCCACCCGAAGGAATACTTCGAGGAGATAAATTCTATACTGTTCCGGTTGTTAATCAGATCGCTTAAGGACTGTGCAATCCTTCTTCTTCTGACATATTCCATCAGCCCGGTTGAGGTAGCACCCTTCCAGATTCGGAGCAAATGGAACTTGGACATGTTGACATTCTCAGATATGTTATCCAGGTCCAGCTCCTCCAGCAAATGCTCCTCGATATATTCAGTTGTCCTTTTGATTATTGCCAACAGATAATTGTCCATGAATCCTCCGGTTGCTTCTCCCGTTCCTGTTTAAGCAACATTATAACATATGCCCCGGACTTTGCACGTCTTAATTTTCCACTTTTTGCATCTTAGCAATTTTTGTCCTTTTCTCCTCGCAGGAGAGCAATTTTTGTCCTTTTCTCCCATTACGGTACTGTATAATGGTTCCATATTAACCCTTAAGTTATGCTTACGAGGATCTATGGCAGGTTCTGTCATAGGATGATAGGCAGCTACCCCAGGGCAGAACATGCTCCTCCCCGGTCTGCGGCTGGACCGGCCTCCGTCAGAAGAAATGAATCTGAGTTGGTAGCAAGACTTGGTATCAGCAGGCCTTATCTCAGCTCGTAAGCTTATAGCAGGAAAGGAAAGGAAACGAGAATGGATACAAACCTACAGCAAACCTTACAGGAACGATATCTGGCTGCAACAGAGAGCTTCATCAGTAAAATCAAGACAGACCCGAACGTCATTGCCGTCATCATCTGCGGAAGTCTCGCTTATGACCAGGTCTGGGAACGAAGCGACATTGATATGACCGTAATCATTAGAGATCAGCATCTGAAAACCGATTCCTATTGTGTCATCGAGGACGATATCACGATTAATGTAAGTATAGCCCCCAGAAGCTCCTTTAAGCGGATGCTGGAGCGGTCAGGCGGCGGTTCCTTCGCACAATCGTACTTTTCGAAAGGAAAAATCGTTTACACTACCGACGACAGCCTCTATGAATACTATGAGGAGCTTAAGCACTATGGAAGTGATGATATTGCGATATCCGTATTTTTTGATGCCTGCCATTTAATTTATATCTATGATAAGGCACGGAAATGGCTGAGGGTGAAGAAGGACCCGATCTATGCGCAATACTACCTTTTAGGAGCCGCGGAGGTACTCTCAAATATTGAAGTAAGTCTAAGCGGTGAGCCCCCGATCAGAGAGGTTATTCAGAAAGCACTTAATCTGAACCCTGACTTGATCACTCCCTATTACCAGGAAACGATGTCCCATCACCTCAGTGAGGAGGAGCTGGAGAGGCTGATCGAAGGTATCGATGCTTATCTGAAGCTTCATCTGGATGTCATCAAAAAGCCGCTCATCGAGTATATGAAGGATCAGGAGCTGAAGACCGTGACAATGATCGCCAAGTATTTTCATACGGAAGGTCATTATATCATCGGACTGCTCGATTATCTCGCTGAGCAAGGTGTCATTGCGAAGGTTTCTCAAACCATCCGCATTACACCGAAGAGTAAGAAGGCGGTCGAAGAGATTGGGTATCTATATATTCCTTGATATTCCTTGACATCCTTTCACCTTCCTGCTATTGTCTGCCTTCCATCGAATAGCTTAATATATTTAACTCACCAGGACAATACTTTAAAATCCAACCTATAAACTAATCCCTGTCATCTTCCTTCCACCTGGAATAGCTTAAGTATAAAGCTTTCCTCCATTGAGAAGTCACCTGACAGTTAACCATTTGAGAGGAGTTATTACCATGTCTGTTAGAACCAGTATCGAGATATCCGGAGCAAAACAGAATAACCTGAAAAATATATCCGTGGAAATCCCCCGGGATAAGCTGACCGTCATCACCGGCGTATCCGGTTCGGGGAAATCCTCCCTGGCCTTCGATGTCCTTTACGGGGAAGGTCAGAGGCGTTTCCTTGATTCAATCTCCAACTTTGCCAAGAGCCGAATCAGCCAGCTTAAGAAAGCAAAGGTGGATTATGTCCGAGGACTTTCACCCGTTATTGCCATTGAGCAGAAGAAGGGAAATAACAATCCCCGTTCCACGGTCGGAACCGTTACCGATATTAATGATTATCTAAGACTGTTGTATTCCACGGTCGGTATCGGCAGATGTCCCGATTGCGGTCACCCCCTGCACCAGCTGTCAGCGGCACAGATTGCAGAGCATATCTGTTCCCTGCCGATTGGCACGGTCATAGAGCTACGTGCACCTGTTTATAAGGCATATGGAGAAGATTACAACTATACCTTCCAGAACTTAAGAGAGAAGGGATTTCGAAAGCTCCTGGTGGACGGGGAACCCTTCCTGCTGTCAGACAAACGGGAGCTGAATGAGATGAAGTCCTATCAGATGGAGCTGGTCATCGATCGCTTTACCCTAAAGAACGATTCCTATATCCAGCTGACTAAGTCCATGGAAGCCTCCCTTCTGGCACTGGAGGAGGACTTCATGGTGAAGGTGGAGGTGATTGGCGGAGCGGAGACTTCCTTTTATGAAGGAATGGCCTGTCCGAAGCACCATGTCTTCCTGTGTGAGATGCAGCCCTTCCATTTCTCCTTCAATACCCCGGTAAGTGCCTGTCATACCTGTCTTGGGGTCGGGATGTCCTATGTGGTTGAACCCCGCTTCTTAGTCGTCGCCCCGGAGAAAAGCCTCAACCGGGGAGCCTTAAAGAATACCGTTTATAATATCAATAGTAAGGATAGCTATCGCAGTGTCATGCTGTACAGTCTGTCCCAGCAGTATAATTTCAGTCTGGATACCCCCTTTAATGAGCTGCCGAACGAGATCCATGAGCTGCTCTTCTACGGGACGAAGGGAGAGCTTGTTCAGATGCAGATGCCGCCGGGCTCCACAAAGAGAAACTGGATTGTCGGCAAGGAGGTTCCCTTCTGGGGCTATGTTCATGAGCTGGAGCAATGGTACAAATCCTATATCCGCAGAACCTCAACTACGGAAGCCTTCGAGCCCTCCTTTATTAAGGACTGTATGATTGAGAAGATCTGTCCCGAATGTCATGGCGCAAGACTTAAGAAGCAGCGTCTTCAGGTAACCGTCGGTGGCAGGAGTATCGATGAGCTTTGTAAGCTGCAGCTGCCGGAGCTTCTTGATTTCCTGGCATCCTTAACCTTCGAGGAGAAGCTTCACGAGGTTGCCGAAACGATTGTCCGTGAGATATCCTCCCGGATCAAGCTATTGATCGATATCGGTCTTCATTATATTAATCTTGGGAGAAGAAGTGACAGTATCTCCGGTGGGGAGATGCAGAGAATCAAGATGTCCACCCAGATCAGCAGTGAGCTGATGGGGATGCTCTATGTCATGGATGAACCAAGTATCGGGCTTCATCCCAGGGACTCCGGTAAGGTGATCGAGACCATGAAGAAGCTCCGTGACATCGGTAATACCGTTATCGTTGTAGAGCATGATATTGATACCATTCGGAGTGCTGATCACATCATCGAGATCGGCCCCGGCCCCGGAATCCATGGGGGCAATGTGGTCGCCAGCGGCACCATAAAAGATATTATGAGGGAAAGCTCTTCCGTCACGGGACAATACCTGTCCGGTAAGGCTTCCATACCGGTACCGAAACAGCGCCGGAAGCTGGGGGATGAATTTCTATCCATCCAGGGTGCAAGAGAGAATAACTTAAAGAATGTCGATCTGGATATTCCACTGGGTGTTTTCCTGTGTATCACCGGAGTATCCGGCTCAGGAAAGAGCTCCCTGATCAATGAGATCCTGTATAAGCAGTTAAGAATTGATAAGACCTGTGCCCGTATTCAGTCCGGAGAGCATGATTTTCTATTCGGCTCGGATCTGATCAATAATGTAATAAATATTGACCAGTCTCCGATTGGAAGGAACAGTAAATCCAATCCCGCAACCTATATCGGTATCTATGATAAGATCCGTGACCTCTTTGCCGCACAGCCGGAGGCTCTTGAGCGCGGCTATACCGCTCTGGATTTCTCCCTGACCCATGCGAACGGCTGCCGCTGCGAGCATTGTGCCGGTGACGGAATCATCGTCACGGACCTTCAGTTCATGGCAGATATCGAGACTGTTTGTCCGATGTGTAAGGGAAGACGTTTCTCAGAGGAAGGTCTCGAGATCAAATATCGGGGTAAGAACATCTCCGATATCCTGGAGATGACCGTTGAGGAAGCCCTTGTTTTCTTCAAAGATCATTCTTACCTGAAACATAAATTAGGGATCATGAATGAGCTGGGACTTGGGTACATGTGTCTGGGCCAGAGCTCCACTACCCTGTCCGGAGGTGAAGCTCAGCGCATTAAGCTGGCTTATGAGCTGGCAAAGATCAAAAAGGGTGCCCATAACCTGTATATCCTGGATGAACCCACCACCGGACTCCATCTGTCCGACATCTCGAAGCTACTCATCTGCCTGAACAAGCTGGTAGATCAGGGACACTCAGTCATCGTAATCGAGCATCATCTGGATGTGATAAAATCAGCCGATTACATCATCGACCTCGGTCCGGAGGGCGGAAGCCAGGGCGGTTATATTGTTGCAGAGGGTACACCGGAGCAGGTTGTGAAGGTTCCTGCTTCCTACACCGGCAGATATCTGAAGGAAGTATTATAACCAGGTGATATTTGCATTCCCATGTTGTATGTGCTAAGCTATTCATATCCATCGCGGATACCTCCTATGTTCATTTTTGTGGTTGGCAAACCCACTCTTATGTTAACATAGGAGGTTTACTCTTACTCCTTCGAACTTCTTTTGTGAATGGAAGCATGCGCCAACATATCATTTCACCATTTAGGTGAGTTCCTATTACCCAAGATATCTTCTGGTATAAGGACAAACCTCAATGCATTTTCCACATAGAGTAATCTTCTTATCCAGCGCTTCGGCCGCAAGCTCACGTGCCTTCTTCCTGCAGGCCAGCGCATCGAAGAATTCATCTCTGTCAAGCCCGGGACTTACCTTACGGCCGGAGATAGCCTTACCGGGGCAGGCCTTTGTACAGACCATGCAATCCCCACAACCGGACGGAAGGATGGTATCCTTTACCTCCAGAGGGGCATCCGTTAATACTGAGGTTAATCGGACTGCGGAACCGTATTGTTCTGTGACAAATAATGCACTCTTTCCGATCCAGCCCAGACCTGCTTTTACCGCAACAGTTTTGTGAGGCATTATGGTTCTGAAGATTCCGTATTCCTTCATTGTCGCAGTTAGCTGAGGATATGCATAATACCCCTGCTCTTCTATGTATTTCGCACACATAACAGCCAGCTCATCCAACTCATCATTAAGTCTGTGATAATCGTTATAGTATTCCATCGTCGGGGAATTACCAATTCCGCGGATGACCTCCTTCGGATAAGCAAGTACGATAGCTACTCCGTATGGATATTCCGGTATGTTGAAGGGTTCTGTTTCGGAATCCTCACTTCTCGGTGCATCAGGGCTCATCTTACTGTACAGTCCCTCAAGCCTGCCAAAGCCAATAAGGGATGCACCGTTCTCATACAGCAGCTTCTTTATCTCCTCTTTCATTTCATAACCCCCTTCTCTAAACTAAAGTTTTTCATGAGAAACCTTTGATTTTCGTACTCTGCAGGCACAGTATATACCTAGCGGCTGATATCCATTTCTCTTTGCGATAATCTTTCATCTTCTCAACACTTTACGTACACTTGTTAAATTTAGGTCGCTTAAGAATGTTTATATCAACATAATTCATTTTACCATAAAAAGCAAGCAGAGGTTTACCCTCTGCCTGTTATAACTTTCTTGTTATATCTTATTCTGGATTTAGCATCTAAATCTATAATTAGTATCTTACTCTGTAATTAGTATCTTACTCTGTAATTAGTATCTTATTCTGTAATTAGTACCTTATTCTGTAATTAGTATCTTATTCTGTAATTAATATCTTATTCTGTAATTAATATCTTAATCTGTAATTAGTATCTATTCTGTGATTATTGTCTTATATTGTAACCATTATCCAAATCTGTTCTTTTTATCTTACTTCAGCGGTTTCACCGGACGGGCTTCAATATATCCACGGTAACCCATCGGAGATAGCTGGAAGCGGGGTGCATCCTCCGGTGCCCATTCAAACCCATATAAGTTAGGATCATAATGATCGATTGCTTCCATTACCTCACCGATCTCATCCATAAAATCATCATCTTCGTAGGGCGGTCCCTGGAATACCATCATCTTACAGGGCGGAAGCTGAATGATCTCATAGCCCTCCGGGATCTCCTTATGATAATCCAGCGGAAGTTCAACTCCCTGAACATACATGGAGGTACCGGGCTTAATCAGATGCTTCGGCAGCCACATCCCAATCGGTTCATACATTGCTTCCTTTACGCTAGTCAGCAGTGGCCAGATATCACAGCCAACCTCCTCACAATATTCAAAATATTCGGTTGCCTTCATTCCTCTCTTCAGTAATACCTTCCTCTCCGGACGGTCAATTACCTGTGCAAATACCATCTTCGTACTCTTTTTCTCTGACATATGCTTCGCTCCTCTATTCAAATATTGATAGTAGCTCCGTATATTATTCGGCATAAACAGCTGTATCGGCGGAGTCTCCTTGGAGTACCTTCTAGGGGAAAGGCCAAATTCCTTGGAGAATGCCCGGGTGAATCCTTCATGGGAATCGAAGACAAAATCAAGGGCTACATCAATAATCCTATGCTCCTCATCCCGAAGCTTCAGAGCTGCCTTTGATAACCGGAGCGACCGGATATAGTCAAAGGGAGTTCTGCCGATTACCTCCTTAAAGATCCTGGTGCTGTGCCAGGGTGAATATCCGGCTGCTTCCGAGAGCTGCTTCAGGGTTATCTTCTCATTCATATGATGATTAATGTATTCCTGCATCCTATCCGCTGCTTCCACAACCTCAGGTTCCAACATATTAGCCCTCCTATGCATGCTTATGAATAATCATGCTTATGAATAATCATCTTATATACAAGCATCTTATGTATAAGCATTTTATTCATAAGTATCTTAAGTTATAAGCATTCACTGTTTTACCTTCTATAACGGCCTTACTACCTAAAGAACAGTTTATATTATCTGAAAGCATTTTTCTTGACCCCAATTGCTGAGTATTCACACAACGTTCATTATTTGTTAAAAATCCTAACACATTTTAGGTTTATGATGTATCTATAAGATAAACAAAGAGCTTTTAATCTTAAATAGCTAAACCCTAAAATTGAAATAGATTACTTTTCATGAATCTCCCCCTTTAATAAGCCAACTTAACCAGTTGGCTTTTCCTCTGCCCGGGGGAGTATTAGCTCCTAGTAATGAAGCCTCATCAATTCTTGAAGCTGTTGTGTCAGCTCGTGTTTTAATTTACCCTGCTTCTCTTCTTGAAATTGGTACTGCTCAAGACTCCAGTTCTCTCTTGGATATTGCCAGACCGGCATCCTCCTCCGCTCTTCCTCTTCCCAGGCATATCTTGGAAAGACATGGGCATGAAGGAACGCATCGGAGTTGCCGAGAATATCATAATTAATTCTTAAGGGCTTGCAGACAGTTGTTATTGCATCTCCCAGCAGACTCATATCCAGCAGAAAATCTTGTCTCTCCCGAATTGATAAATCGTTCAGGCTTCCGATCTTCGGGCAGGCTAGCAGAATGCAGTATCCCGGCAAAAACTGCGGGTCTCCGATTACGGCAAAGCCACTTTTCATTCTGCATATTACAGTGGGGTTCTCCCCTCGCATAGCTGAGCCAATCCGGTCTTTCTTCCATTCATCCATATATTTACCACCTTTAGCTATATATTTACCGATAAGATTATTACCGAAATGGTATCCTCCTGAGTCCATTTCGGTTTAGCCGGACCTGTACTTTTCAGTTCTACTTGTATCATAATACAGCTTCTTCCATCAATCAACATTCTTTTGTTTCAAATAAAGCAAAAAAATACCCCGGTCAAAATTCAGCTCAATATCTGTATCCCTGATATCGTAGCTGTTTTTTAGAGCCGGGGTTTTATTTATTTAATATAACGGATACTGATCGGTAAGTTCCTTTACCAGTTTCATTGCAGTTGCTTTATTCGCATCCACATCCTTAATCAGCAGATAGATTGCTTCCGCAATGGTATCCATATCTGCAGCGTTTAAGCCTCTGGTGGTAACAGCAGCTGTTCCGAGACGGATACCGCTGGTAACAAACGGTGATGCAGGATCGTTCGGGATGGAGTTCTTATTACAGGTAATGTTAGCGGCATCAAGAAGCTTCTCCGCATCCTTACCGGTAACACCCATATTTTGAAGATCTACAAGCATCAGGTGATTATCGGTTCCTCCGGATACCAGGTTAAAACCACGCTTCATTAAGCCGTTAGCCAGTGCTTGTGAGTTCTCAATAATTCTTCTTGCATAATCCTTGAAGCTCGGATCAAGGGCTTCCTTAAAGCAGACTGCCTTCGCAGCAATCACATGCATCAGGGGTCCGCCCTGAATGCCGGGGAATATCGCCTTATTCAGCTTATGCTCCTCTGCAAATTCTGCACTGGAGAGAATCATACCACCTCTCGGTCCTCTTAAGGTCTTATGGGTAGTTGTGGTCGTAACATGGGCATAGGGAATCGGGCTCTCATGATAGCCTGCAGCAACTAATCCGGCAATGTGAGCAATATCCACCATAAGGTATGCTCCAACCTCATCCGCTACTTCCCTGAATTTCTTAAAATCTATTTTTCTTGCATAAGCGCTGGCGCCTGCAACGATTAATTTCGGTTTGCTTTCAATCGCAATTTTACGAAGGGCATCATAATCAATAAAGCCCTGATCATTGACTCCGTAGGGAACGATATTGAAGTAGCTTCCGCTCATATTTACCGGGCTTCCGTGGGACAGATGTCCTCCATGGGCCAGGTTCATGCCCATAACGGTATCACCGGGTTTTAATAATGCAAAGAATACGGCCATATTAGCCTGAGCGCCGGAATGGGGCTGTACATTGGCATAGGTGCAGCCGAATAACTGTTTTGCACGGTCAATCGCAAGATTCTCTGCCATATCGACATATTCACAGCCTCCGTAATATCTCTTGCCCGGATAGCCCTCCGCATATTTGTTGGTTAACTGGCTTCCCATGGCTGCCATAACTGCCTTACTTACAAAGTTCTCCGAAGCAATCAGTTCAATATGGTCATTCTGCCTGCCGATTTCCAGAGACATCGCATTGGCCAATTCGGGGTCATATGACTTTACTTCATCAAATGAGTACATTTTAAACCATTCCTTTCTTTGCTTTATCGTCCATACTACCTTCTGAGTGTCACTACAGTAATTAATTACGGCGGATTGCTAGCTCCCGCACTTTACGGCGGATTGCAAGCTCCTGGCCTTCGGCCCATCGCTTACGCTGCGCTTATTCGTAAAAATTCCGCCGTTTCTGCATGCAAGCATGCAAAACGTCTTAATTATTTACGAACTAATCCGCCTACCGAACACTATAGCATAGTTTTGTTATAATTAAAAGTTCCTTTGTAAAATTATACATACTTTATTCATTACAATATCTAATGTTTTTTATAAGCTACGGAAGACTTTCTCGATCTGCTTATGATCCGGCAGGCCATCTGTGAAGGCAGCCGCACTTCCTGCTGCTACACTATATTTTAAGGCGAAGAAATAGCCCTCTCTGGTGTAGCTGTCCTTCAGGCCATCCCGTCCCATCTTAAGAAGTCCGGACAGAAAGCCCGCTAACAGCGCATCTCCTGCACCTACGGAATTCATCACCGTACCCACTGGTGCGCTTTGTCTTGTAATTCCTCCGTTCGAATCGATTAGCAGGGCTCCGTCACCGGCCATGGAGACCAGAACATTCTGAGCTCCTTCCTGTTTAAGGCGCATTGCACAATCGATGATACTCTCCTCGGTTAAAAGTAATTGGTCATATAACATACCAAGCTCATGCAGATTGGGTTTGATCAAGAACGGATGGTAGCACAGGGTATTCCGCAGGAGCTGGCCCTCTGCGTCCACTATAAGCTTAACTTGCCTGTCCTTCAGCTTTTCGCAGATTTCTCCATAGATCTTATCCCGATCCTTCATATGTCCCGGTACACTGCCGGAAAGCACCAGGATATCACCCTCCCGGATCATCTCCAGCTTCCGGTAAAGCTTCTCCAGATCAGCAGCATCAAGGATCGGCCCCTGTCCGTTAATCTCAGTTTCAACCTTATCCTTCGATTTCAGCTTAATATTAATCCGTGACATCCCATGATCTACTGTGATGAAATCAGAGGTTAATCCCATATTTTCCAGACGGTTGTATATCTCTTTGCCGGTAAAACCGGAAACAAAGCCAAGGACGGTACTGTCGATTCCCAGCTGTCTTAAAACGGCACTAACGTTAATTCCCTTACCGCCGACATAAAGCTCCTCCGAGTCTGCCCTATGTAGATTGCCCAGTTCAAATTCCCCAACCCGGACAATATAGTCCAGGGATGGGTTAAAGGTCACTGTATAGATCATAGTCCGCCTCTCTAATATATCATTATAGGTTCGTAGGTCCAAAGCTCATCGGCAATAATTCCTCCAGGAATAGCATCACATAATCCTCCTCGGATTTTGCCAGAATAACCAGAAATTTATTTGGATCAACGAACTCCCTTATCACCTGTCTGCAAATACCACAGGGAGGACAATAGTCAACTAACATTCCGTTTTTACCGCCTACAATAGCAATCGCGGCAAACTGCCTTTCTCCTTCGCTGATTGCTTTGGAAAAAGCAGTTCTCTCGGCACAAATTGTAGAACCAAAGGAAGCATTCTCAATATTACAGCCGGTATATATCTTCTGCTTTGATGTTAGCAGGGCTGCTCCGACAACAAAATCCGAATAGGGGGTATACGCATTCTTCATACTGTCGATTGCATCCCGAATCAGATTCTTGATCACGGACCGGCTCACAAGGCTTTGCTTACCGATCAGCTCCCCCTTTTCCTGACGTACAAGGCTGTTCTTCTGTTCATATTCATTTTGCATAGCTTAACCTCCTTATAAATCATCCATCTTCCAGTTTTATACTATCCTTAAACCAGTGAATCACCCTCCGTTTAATAATAGGGTAATGCAATCTATCATAAGCGCAGGTACTGATCCCGAAAACCATTAAACGATGAACTTAATAGCCGGAACCCTGTTGGTTCTTCGCCAGCTTAACAATACGGCTGGTTCCCAGTCTTACCGCCCCCAGCTCAATAAACCGTTCCGCATCCTCAAAGGAGGAGATACCTCCTGCCGCTTTAATCTTCACTCCGCTACCCACATGCTTCGCAAACAGCTCCACATCCTCAAAGGTGGCTCCGGATTTGGAGAAACCGGTGGAGGTCTTGATAAAGTCTGCTCCGGAGCTGGTTACCACCTCACACATCTTAATCTTCTCTTCCTCGGTAAGCAGACAGGTCTCGATGATAACCTTTAATATCCGATTACCGCAGGCCTCTTTCAGCTGCCGGATCTCCTCAAGGATCTGATCAAATTTTCCGTCCTTCACAAGTCCGAGATTGATTACCATATCTATCTCATCAGCCCCGTTATTGATGGCATCCTTTGCCTCAAACACCTTAACCGCGGTGGTATTATAGCCGTTCGGGAACCCGATGACAGTACAGACTGCCATCTGATCCTTCACATAATCCTTAACTTTCTTTACGTAAGCCGGTGGAATACAGACCGACGCAACCTGATATGTGATGGCATCATCACAGATCTGCTTAATTTCCTCCCAGGTAGCTGTCTGGGTTAATAAGGTATGATCCACTTTTTCAAATATTAATTGTTTATCCATATATATTCTGCCTTCTTTTCTATTATATTTATGCAATCTCCAAAGCAATCTCCATCATATCCCGGAAGGTAAGCTGCCTGTCTTCTGCCGACAGGGATTCTCCGGTGAATACATGGTCGGAAATCGTCAGGATGCAGAGCGCCTTCTTACCTGCTCTGGCTGCATTCATGTACAATGCTGCCGCTTCCATCTCAACTGCCAGAATATTCATCTTCCTCCAGAGGGAATTAGCTTCCTTATTATCGTCATAGAAGGTATCGGAAGAGAGTACATTACCGACTACTGTCTTAATCTTCATCCTCTCAGCCGCTTCAACCGCTTTTCGGAGTAAATCGAAATCAGCAATGGGGGCATAAGTCCCCGGTAGCTTATATTGCGCTGCAAAATTAGAATTCGTAGAAGCACCCATCCCGATGACGATATCCCTTAGCTTGATATCCTCAGCAATTCCACCGGCAGAGCCGATTCGGATGATGTTATCCACATCATAGAAGTTATAAAGCTCATAAGAGTATATTCCGATGGAAGGCATTCCCATTCCACTGCCCATTACGGATACTCTCTTGCCCTGATAGGTACCGGTAAAACCAAGCATGTTTCTTACTTTATTAAAGCAGACCACATCCTCCAGGTAATTCTCTGCGATGAATTTCGCTCTCAACGGATCTCCCGGCATCAGGACTGTCTTAGCTATCTCCCCTGATTTAGCCTCATTATGCGGAGTAGGTATATTCATTGTATTGCATCCTCCTTATCTAAGGTTAATTAAGAGTACTCTGCGTACTCATTACTTATCTAGTGATACAGGTATAATTTTAACACTGTTTCAAGAAAAAGGCAATCTGCTTTGGCTTTTCCGATTCTTATCATGGATTATAAGAATTCTTTCATCGTTCCTTATGTATCATTGACAGATTAAATGTAAAATTACAACATTGATTTCACGGATAAAGATGCTATAATCAGAATATTAACCTTAAAACTTATGGTAATCCGTTATAATTAGGTGGAAATAATGCCGAATAAACAGGAGTGTTCTTAATAGAAGTGCAGAAATAGTGATTTGACAGAATGGAGAATTCCTATGAAGAATTTATTGTCCGTTAGCAGTATGTTAAAACCAAAACAGATCCTCGGGGAGCTGCCTTCCTCTTCTGATGCCTATAAAAGCTTTTATAAGATTGCCTGGCCCTCTGCTTTAGAATCCCTTCTGGTCAGTCTGGTCGGCTCCATGGATACCATCATGGTTGGTGTCCTGGGAAAGGGAGCAATCACAGCAGTCGGTATCACAAATCAGCCCAAATTGGTTCTTCTGGCCATGATAACCTCCCTTAATATCGGAATTACTGCTGTAACAGCCAGACGCAAGGGACAATCCGATCAGCCGGGAGCTAATAAAGTCCTACGGGTCGGTATCCTTCTTTCAGCGATTATTTCTGTCCTTATGTCCCTGCTTGGGTTTCTCTTTGCAAAACCAATCTTATTATTAGCCGGAGCGGAACAGTCCTACCTTCCTGACGCTATGAATTATTTTAGAATTCTTATGTTCAGCATTCCGTTCCAGGCCTTGAATTTAACAATCAATGCAGCACAGCGGGGTTGCGGTAAAACTAAGATATCCATGACCACTAATTTGGTCAGCAATATCGTCAATATCATCTTTAACTATTTTCTGATTAACGGCATCGGCTTCTTCCCCAAGCTCGGAGTCAGCGGAGCTGCCATTGCCACTGCTATGGGTGCCTGTGCAGCCTTCTGCATCTCCCTGACAACTCTGTTTAAGCGTAAAAATTATCTCAGCTTCTTTCAGAAGGTCGGCTGGCAGATTAACCGGATTGCACTGGGTCCCATTATCAAAGTCAGCAGCAGTGCCTTCGTCGAGCAGGTATTTATGAGAATCGGCTTTCTGGTTTATTCCGCTATTATTGCAAGACTAGGTACCACAGAATATGCAACCCATCTGATCTGTATGAATATTCTGAGTCTTTCCTTTGCCTTCGGTGACGGGCTTTCCATAGCCTCCTCCGCCCTGGTCGGTCAGAATTTGGGTGCCAGAAGGCCGGATTTATCTATTATCAATGGGAAAATCGGACAGCGATTGGCTTTTATGATCTCAACCATAATCTTCTTTGTATTTATATTCGGCAGAACCTTCCTGGTATCCCTGTTCAGTTCGGAACCGGCCATTATCGCTTTGGGCGGTAATATCATGCTACTGGCAGCCCTGGGAACCCATGCCCAGACCTCTCAGGTAGTTATGTCCGGCTGCTTGCGGGGTGCAGGTGATACGAACTTTGTAGCTGTGACCTCTTTCATCAGTATTGCCATCATCCGGCCTTTCCTTACCTGGTTCCTATGCTACCCTGCCGGCTTCGGATTATACGGTGCTTGGATCGCCTTATGTGTGGACCAGGTCTTCCGCGTAATAGCCAGCTTCCGGCGTTTCTCCGGAGGAAAATGGGCGTCAATCAGTCTATAGCTTTCCTCAATAATTTCTTACTTCTATTTCTCCGGTCAGCCTGTTAACCGCATACCAGCCATAGGTATAGGTATGTCCTATTCCCGTATCCGGTTCGTCCAATATGAATTCATACAGATGGATCATATAGAAGCTGTCTTCCTCCTGCTCCTCATATACCAGATAATATTCTGCAGAGTCCAGTTTGTAATAATACTCTCCTGAATTCTCCTCCGGGCTCACCCTGCTGAAATTGGTGGCATACTGTATCTGCACCATATCCAGGGCCTCCATCGGAGTGATACAATGTCCCAGCCCTGCTCTGTTCAGAGCTAGAATGATAAGAAATAGTATTATGGTTTCTGTCTTCCGCAGCAGCATGGCATATGTCTCCTTTCAGCTATACTATCATCTTAGCATCGGTTTACATATTTTTCCATGCATTTCATGCGAAAATAATCGACTGTTTATCCTATGATGGACTATTTATCCTGATTATTAAGCTTCGCCAGGCTTGCCCTCTGAATGGAGGAGCTTCCATAACGGTTCCTTATCTTGTCAATGGCTTCATCCAGCTTAGCCTTCTTCTCATCTGTCTCAAACCCAAACAGGTTCATCTGTCTTGCCGAAGCATCCGATACTAACTTGCTGGTCTGAATACCAAGGTTACGGATCGGTGAATTATCCCAGAGCTCATCAAAAAGAAGACAAGCTGCCCGGTGAATATCATTCGTATTCTGAGTGGGGCTGAGTAACGTCATCTGATGGGAGGAATGACGGAAATCAGAATTGACGATACTGACTGAGACCACATTAGCCATCATATTATCTCTACGGAGCCTTGCACCGACGGTCTCCGCCAGTGTAAGCAGTATCATCTTAGCCGTAGACTCCTCCTCCACATCAAAGGCAATCGTGGTGGAGTTACCATACCCCTTATTCTTTGTCTCCTCCTGAGAGATTACGGATGCATCTATTCCATTGGCAAAGCTATGAATAACCTCACCGTGCTTCTTAAGATGCGCCCGTAGGATTCCGACATCCATTCTGGCCAGATCTCCGATGGTACGGATACCAAGGGTGTTCAGCTTCTTCACGGTGGATTCGCCGACAAAGAACAGTTCTCCTACCGGAAGCCCCCACATCTTCTGTGGAATTTCCTCCGGGTACAGCGTATGGACCATATCCGGTTTCTTAAAGTCCGATGCCATCTTAGCCAACAGCATATTGGTAGAGATACCGATATTTACAGTGAATTTCAACTCCTCCCGAATCCTGTTCCTGATCTTGTCTGCAGAAGCCAGGGGAGGCCCGAATAATGCTTCCATTCCTGTCATATCACAGAATGCTTCATCAATGGAATATTGTTCTACACAGGGAGAGAATTCCCTTAAGATATGAATAAAGGACTCTGAGTACTGCTCATATAGTTCATGGTTCGGTGGCACCAGAGTAAGGTTTGGGCATTTCTTCAGGGCATCCCCTATCGGCTCTCCCGTCTGTACTCCGCATTGCTTTGCCAGAGTGGATTTTGCCAGAATGATTCCATGCCGTTTATTCCTATCTCCTGCTACAGCAGAGGCAATATTTCTCAGATCTGTTTCCTCTCCGTTGTTTAACCGGTGGACTGCTTCCCAGCTTAAGAATGCACTGTTTACATCGATATGAAATATTACCTTATCCATCCTAACACCCCCTTCTTTTCATCATAGCAAAGCAAAACAGCCCTGTAAAGGGCTGATATTCGTGTTGTTTTGCAGGACCTGATGGAGCAGAGGACATAAATCGCTTCATTTGTCATGAACCGGATTGTTTTCTTGTGGCAGCCGGCCGTTTATAAAAACAGCTTGGGCTGAAAGCACCATAACCTTGTGTTATTGGCCTTTGCCCAAGCTGTTACCCATAGTTTCATATCGGGATTACTTATTCTTATTCTCGTTATCCTTAAGCTCTCCGTTATTCTCGCTCCTGGCCTGCTGCTCTATCCTGCGGGCTTTTTTATAACCCTTTCTGACCAGTATAACGCATACCAGAAGGAACGCACCCCAGAAGATAATATAAGGCAGATTTACAACGAAGCCCACGATAAAGTTCTTGAAGCCTTCGCTGATATCATACATTGTATCACTTAAACCTGTTTGAATTCTCTTAAAAACGGTTACCTTATCCTCTTTCTTTGGTGTCATCCGCTCCACCTCTTCAATCCGGAGCGTTATCGTGCTGTATTCTACCTGATTGTCATACAGCCTCAGCTGTGACTTGTAATTCTCCAGCTCATAACGTATGGAGCTTAATCTGCTCTCCAATGTCAGGATATCCTCCAGCTTTCCGGTCTTTCCGAGTAACTCATAAAGCTTCTCCTGTTCAAGCTCCAGGACCTTGATATGGCTCTCGGTATCCACATACTGCAGGGTAACATTCTCCGTGTTTTCGGTTTTGTTGACAACATTTGAGGCATCGGATACCGTACCGACGAATTCATCCAGCTTCTCCTTCGGAATTCTGGCTACGATATTGCCACGACGTAAATCATTATAGGTTACATAACGTCTACCGCTGATATTAGAGCTCTCGACATAGCCTCCTAGTCTGGTGATCTCCTCATTGATTGCCATAATCAGATCATCAAATTCCTGAGTCTCCAGCTCCATGTCGATTCGTCGGATAATCTTCTCCATCGGTTCGTTCTTAGGATTCTCAGAGGTAACTGCAGCTGAATTTCGAATCACCTTACCATCTGCCTGAGGTTTTTCACTGGATTCCCCATCATAGTTAGCTGATTCTTTTGGTGAAACCGAACCGGTGCTACCGGTATCGAAATCATATTTTGCTTTTGTATTCTGTGAGGTATCACTTTTCCGCGCGCAGGCTGTTAAACCAGCTACGAATAGTAAGCTTAGTAAAATAGCAGTTACAGCTTTCCATTTTCTCATATCTTCCCCTCCCGTAAAGTAAAAAATATTATTGTTTATAGAATTTTCCTATTCATCCGTTAGACGATTGCCGACTTCATCCGGTTCCTGTTTCATTTTTTAATGTATTGAAACAGATACTCCAGATAATTATATTCTACAAAAATCCCTTCCGAAATCATGGCTCTGATTTCCTGTGGTGTAGCCCATTTTGCATCCGCTACCTCCTCCGGCTGCAGCTTAAGCTCCGAGACCGGGATATCCGTCTTCACCACCCAGAGGGTCATGAAATTATCGTGGCGTCGATTCATCAATACCAGACTGGTATTTTCCCTGGTGGCTTCAATACCTAATTCCTCCATCAGTTCCCGCCTGCAGGCAGTCCAGGCATCCTCTCCTGCGACGGCAGAGCCTCCTGTTGCAGCCCAGAAACCGGGCTTCCAGCTAATATGCTCATTTCGTTTTTGAATCAGTATCTCTCCTTTGCTGTTGACAGGATAGATGTGTACTACCAGATGATAATCACCCTTCGAAAGCGGTTTCCCTCTCTCATGTACTCTTCCGGTCTTTATAAAACATTGATCATAAATATCCCAAAGCTCCATCATGTGATCCTCCCTCTTCCTTCGTATTGCGGTCATATATCGGGTCCATACTTTTATACCTTCGAAAATAGGAATAACTTTTATATCATGAGAAAAAGCTGTACAAGG
This sequence comes from Bacillota bacterium, assembly GCA_023409835.1. Taxonomy (GTDB): domain Bacteria; phylum Bacillota; class Clostridia; order Lachnospirales; family Lachnospiraceae; genus Mobilitalea. Next base: position 17,693 of record JAEYQV010000044.1, on the reverse strand, counting down.
TAAGTCCCTAGGTTAAACCGTTAAGGGTGCTTATCCTGTACAGCTTCATCATATCACATATTGAGTGCGAAATCCATCCTCTGAACATTAATCAGACATCAGCACGTCATCGGTGAATTATCCGCATTATTTTGCAACTACTACCACTTTAATTAAGGGGCCTCTGCCCGCTTTATTGGAGCCCCATAGCTTAATTGCAGTACCGGCCTTTTGCTTCGGAATTGTAATCGCGAAGCCGCCCTGATCATCTATCGTACCTTCATAGGTCTTCTTACCAATCTGTGCAAAGACCCTGGTCTGAGTGCCTGCTACCTTAGCGGGAGCATTTTTCAAACTGGCCGGAAGCTGGTCAGCTGCTTCTGCCTGATTATCCGTCGCTGTTGCTTCTGGCTTTGGCTCCGAAGCAGTCGCGTTCTTGGACGGCTCCGAGGCCGGAGCCGGAGTCACAGTCGGAAGCTCCTGTGTATCGCCCTCCGAAGCTGGCAAAGCTGTATAATCCAGAAGCTCAATGGTACCGGTAATCGTTGTATCCCCTGCTTTAACCGGGTTAACCTTCGGGGCATCCGGAGCCGCTTTTACTGTCTTACTGTTCAGTACATCACTGCTTCCGGTGACATTGGAAGCAATTACTGTTACTGGTAAACCGGACACATCGCGGTCGATAGCTAAGGTATAGATGAACCGGCCTGTTCCTCCCTCCTGCTTATATTCCTTAGAGGTATATACTTTCTTGCCGATTGTTAAAGTCACTTCACTGTCTTTATCCGCAATTACCTGTACCTGTTTATCTGTATTCGTAATATCCTTCCGTAGGATCGGGGTATCCGGTCTTCCCGAGACAACCTCAATCTGATTAGCACTGAGTATCTTGCCATCCGTGAATCTTGTCATGACATAGATATTAGCACCGGGCTCCAGATTCTGGTCCAGATAATGGATGAATTTATAAAGTTCATCCGTATTCAGGGTATACAGTGAGTTCTTGAAGTTCTCCCCTTTCCCCTCGCCGATTGCCAGATAAACGGTTCCGCCATCATAATAATACCCTGATATCAGATAGGACTTATTTGTAACCTTGTTCAAGGTCAGATTTTTAGAGTCTGGCTTTACATATTTTTCAATATCATTTACAACAACCTGAGTCGCATAGCTGTAACGGATGGAGCCGTTCATATGATCAATTGCTGTTACCTGGAGCGTCTGACCTGCATACAACTGACCCAGATTATAAAAATAGAATTTACCGTTCTTATCTGTTTTGACCGTATATGATTGGTCTCCCATGGTAAGTACCATCTCATAAACAGTGCCTTGTGCAGAGGGCACATAGCCCCAAACAGACTTCTCGATATTGCTTACCTCATATACCACCGGTGCATTCGGAGCAACCTCAGCTACTTTGGTAGTGATTGCCCGGCTAACTCTGGACAGATGATCGATATTATATACAGTTACTGTCTTACCGGCCTCCTGTGGAGGAAGAACAACCAGAAAATATCCGCTTTCATTCACCTCTGCATAGGTAGGAATCACGGTATAGCCGGAATTATAAATCTCCGTAGCCTTCTCAAATAACTCCTTTCCACCTTGCTCCGATACATATACATTATCTTCAATTATTACGATAATGCCTGCATCCGTATCATTCGTATCTCCGTTAATATAGTTCATGTTATTATAGATTGGATTTAAGAGTGGTTGGTTGGGTCCGGTCCGCTTTACCATGACTGAAACCCGTTCACTCTCCAGCCCCTTCTCTTCATCCTTTACATATACAGATACTACCGAACCGGAGGGCTGGGACGGTAAGGCATAGGAGAACGCGCCCTTCCCGTCGGTCTGTGTTTCATATACACCGGTATAGGCATCAAACACAACCGTTTTCTTAGGCTCTGCCGTACCGCTGATCTTCGTCTTACGATTCGTATAGGAATTTACCTTGGGTGTTGCCAGCATATTTTCATTAAAATTCTCAATTACCAGCCGCTTCACTGATTGATTTCCATAGACATCCTCCGCATAGATGGAATATATTCCATTTTCCCATACGGTAAAGGAATTATTAACAATTTGCTTAGCTGTAGGCCAGCCTTCGCAATCGAGGTCGTAATCCCCGTACATCAACCGGACAGCTTTGACCTCGGAAGCATCAGTAACCTGCAGTACTACATCAAATGGACTGGCGGTAGCACTCGTAACGGTGGGGGCAGCAATAATATTCGGTCCTGTCAGATCCTTGTCTGAGGTTTCATAAGCAGCTACATAATAACGATATTGATTCTTCTCCGTAAGATAGGAAACATACCAGGGAGTACTTATGAATAATGAATCCGCATATGCAGGTGCCTTAGTCAGGAACCGGTAGCCGGCCGGAAAACTTACTCTCCAGTTGTAATCCACCTGGGGTATGATTTCACCGCAATGATAGGACTGGTCAACATATTTACTTAGAATGGTCTGGCTTCTGTTAAAGCCATTCAATACAACCTGCTTCTCTATTCCCTTATTGGCATCCACAGGTTTAGTAATCTTGTTGGTTGCCAAAACAAATACCATATCATCCTTCACATCAGCCCCATTATACTTAATACTCTGGATACGGGTGCTGTTGCCAATTCTATTGCCGGATATATCATAGCGGGGCTCCGCTGCCGGATTGATAACATAATCTATTCCATCAAAGATATAGAAGCTGCTCCAGTCATTCAACCACTCCTCCCGTATCAGAGACTTAAGTCCCTCCGATTTCATCAGGGAGGACATTGTAGGGTCAGTCCAGGCAACAGTAGAATTGATGGTTTCATAGGCACTGGCTGACCACTCCAGCCATTCCTTCAGCTGCTTTCCGGTAATGGTATACAGATAGAGATAATCATTGTAAGGTTGGATCGCCGTTAATCCGGACTCTGTAATCTGGTCATGGATATTAATATAATCGTTCACCGAATTAACACCATAGCTGGAATATACCGAGGCTGCAATGATCGGATAGTTCTTATAGTCCTTTCCGTTTGTATTTACGTAATTTAAGGCATATTGCAGCTTAGAATTATTCAGAAGCTGGATAGCGGTATTATCTCCTAACAAACCATAGAAATTCTGGATGACTGAATCCTTTTTAAGCTCTCCGATAATCTCCGTGGAATACTGGGAAAGCTTCTCCTCCCAGGCACCATAGGCTGTGGCGATTGCCTTATTCTCTGTGGTGTTGCTCGCTGTTACCTTCCGGATCTCAGAGCTGCGATTTACAATCTTCACTGTATCACCGGTTACATCCAGGGTAAGATTAACAACTCCGATTGCTTTGCCTCGGTCTCCTGCCATGACAACATTTTTCCCATTCATCAGGTAGGTTTTCTTATCCACATTCGGAAGCTTATAATAAGGGGAGGTCATATCCGTAGTCGGAAACAGATTGTGCTCATGTCCGCAGACTACCACATCAATCTCAGGAATTGTAGTCAAGGCATAAGCCACATTCTTAAAATTAAGCTCCGGATTCTCCGGACCAATTCCTGTATGGGAAAGAGCAATGATAACATCTGCTCCCATCTCCTTCAGCTTGGCAGCCTTCGCCTGCGCATTCTGTACCATATCCTCCGTCTTAAGAATTCCGGTATAGCTATGGGTCTTTGCAGTTAAGGTTGGAATTGTCTGCCCGATAATCCCTACGGTAATCTCAACCTCCTTGCCGGAGGAGGTCTTGAGCTTACGAGTGATCAACATGCTTTCCAGGAAAGGATAATCTCCCGTCTTGGAGTCCGTAACGTTGGAAACAACTGTAATCCCCCGTAGCCCGGAACCGTCCAGCTGTCTTAAAATATAATCGTAGCCATAATCAAAATCATGGTTGCCGAGCGTAATAGCATCATACCCAATCTTTGCCATAGCTTTGTAGATTGGTTGTATTTCACTCTGCCTCTCGGAAAATATATACTCCGTGGTATAATCATATAATACATCCCCGGCATCCAGCGTATAGGTATTCTCCTTCGGCAGCTCACTCCGCGTCTTGGTAATCAGATCCATGACCCTTGCAAGGCCACCGTTGTTATAATCCACACCCAGCTCATAATCCTTACTGTTCAGCTGTCCGTGCAGGTCCGTCGTTCCGATAATCCTGATGTCAACTGTATCCGCTTTCTGAGCTGCCGCAGCTGCTTCTTTTGCGGGCTTTGTACCGCTTACCCATAATAAGCCAAAAACTGCGATAAATATGATAGCCGCCAGTGTAATACCGGATTTGCGGGTTAATGTATTGTTATCTCGTGCATAATTGTACATTCCTTTTCTTATCATTCATTCTCCTTGCTTGTAAAAAGCTGCGGTCTCTTGGGCTTAAAATATAAGCAGATGCTGCAGTCTTATTACTAGTATTAGTCAACTTTGCCAGTGTTTCACATCCTGAGTTTATTTTAGGAATATAATAAGGCAAAAGAATGGCAAAATGTTTAAGAAAAACTTACCTTATATGATTGTTTTAATAAAGTGAGGCTGTCGGGTTTCGTTTATGTGAGACGATAAATGGAGGTTGTCGCACTAAGCTATAGCGACGCAAGAAGCCCCCTACGCTTCCCCACACCTTGTGAAACAAGGTGTTATACACAGGTTGAGAGTCACATCTTGATGTTGTATGTCATATTCGGACAATAAATTGTCCGCCTATGATCACACAACATCAGCAACATGACTCTCAAACAATGCATTATGGGAAGCACAATGAATTTATTGTTTCGTGAAGTGATTCCAGCCGTTTATTCCTGTGCTTTGGTTATTTGATCGATTACAGGTTGTATCAGGGTGAGGATTCGGTCAATCCGGTCGGAGAGGTAGAGGTATCCAAAAAGGGCTTCCAGCCCGGTGGCGGTACGGTATTCTACAATACCTGCATTCTTGGCGGAGGTGAAGGATTTGGCATTTCTTCCTCTCTTATATACGGCAAGCTCTTCTTCGGTCAGCTGCTTCTCTATCCGGTGGAACAGCTCCGCTTGGGAGGTCGCTTGAACCTGCTTGGTAACCTGCTTATGAAGTTTGTTGACCGGGGCATTGCCGCCCTCCACTACAAGGGTACGGATGATCAGGTCATAGATGGAATCCCCGATATAGGCCAGAGTTAACGGTGAATAGGTCTTAAGATCCGTCTCCGGAAGGCGGAAGGCCTTTCTCATATATCCTGCCATTGCCATGCTGATTGTCTCCTCCATTAGCTTCTTTTCCACCTTACTCCCTCTCTGGTATCCTCTAATACGATACCCTTCTCCAGCAGAAGTTTACGGATCTCGTCTGCCTTGGCAAAGTCCTTGTTCTTTCTTGCATTCTGACGGTCTTCAATCAGCTTCTCAATATCTGCATCCAGCAGCTCTTCCTCCTGATGAGCTTTCAGTCCGAGAATATCACACAGAAGTACGATCTTATCGTAAATTGCCTGTACGAAGACTCTGGTTGAGGCTCCGTTGCAGTTCGTGTTGGCAAGTCGAACCAGTTCAAAGATTGCCGTAATCCCATCTGCTGTATTAAAATCATCATCCATCGCAGTATCGAAATTCTTCTGAAGAGTATCTGCTTCCATTAAAAGCTCCTTCTCCTCGGAAGTAGCTTCTTCTTCCTTTAAAACTCCGCTCTTCAGCAGGTGCTCCAGCTGTCCTGCCGAAGTCAGAATTCTTGTCAGGGAATTCTTCGCTGCTTCCATCAGGTCACGACTGAAGTTAAGCGGGCTGCGGTAATGGGCATTCAGCATGAAGAAGCGAAGTACCTGGGAGTCATACTTCTCTAATATTTCACGCACCGTAAAGAAATTCCCATCAGATTTGGACATTTTTTTGTTATCAATATTTAAGAAAGCATTATGCATCCAATAACGGGCAAATTCCTTCCCTGAGGCTGCTTCACTCTGAGCGATTTCATTTTCATGATGAGGGAAGATAAGATCTTCTCCGCCTCCATGGATATCGATCTGTTCCCCAAGATATTTATTACTCATAACCGAGCATTCGATATGCCAGCCCGGACGACCGTCGCTCCAGGGTGAGGTCCAGTAGGGCTCTCCTTCCTTCTTCGGCTTCCACAGGACGAAATCCATCGGATCCTCCTTCTCCTCGCTGACTGCGATACGGGCACCGGCCTCCAGGTCATCTATGTTCTTCTTAGAGAGCTTGCCATATTCTCCGAAGCTTCTGGTACGGTAATATACCGTTCCATTCTTCTCATAGGCATTGCCCTTCTCTATCAGGGTACTGATCATCTGTATCATGCCGTCAATCTCTTCGGTTGCCTTCGGATGGCAGGTTGCCCTCTTGACATTGAGTGCTTCCGTATCCTTTTTGAATTCCTGAATGAAGCGTTCTGAAATCTCGGTGGAATCGACTCCCTCCTCAATCGCTTTTTTTATGATTTTATCATCAACATCAGTGAAATTTGTGACGTAATTTACTTCATATCCCTTATATTCAAAGTATCTCCTGACCGTATCAAAGATAATGACCGGCCTTGCATTGCCGATATGGATATAATTATATACCGTCGGTCCGCAGACATACATTCGGACCTTTCCTTCCTCGATCGGTATAAACTCCTCCTTCTTCTGGGTCAATGTATTATATATTCTCATGCTACGTTTCCTCCTTATCATGTTCTTATCATTTTCTATCTATCCTCAGTACGAACAATTGCCTGCTTATAGGGATGTACTGTTGATTAGCGTTCTTCTTTATTGGCTGCTTTCAGCATCTTCTCCAGTTCATCAATTCTGGCAAAAAGCTTTTTTAATGCACCCTTGAGACAGTCATTCTCCTTCTGAAGGCCTGACATCTCATTCTGAACCGGATCCGGCAGATGAATCTGGTCCATATCCTCCCTGGGAATCTTGACATTATCCCGCTTAACCACCCGTCCCGGAACACCGACCACGGTGGAATTCGGCGGAACCTCAGCTAATACCACTGATCCGGCACCGATCTTAGAGTTCTCTCCGATCGTGAAGGAGCCGATAATTTTAGCTCCCGCACTAATCATAACATTATTTCCGATCGTCGGATGACGTTTTCCTTGCTCTTTGCCGGTACCTCCCAGCGTAACTCCCTGATATAGGGTTACATTATCTCCAATTATGGTTGTCTCTCCGATGACGACTCCGTGTCCGTGATCGATGAATAATCCCTTGCCAATCGTGGCACCGGGATGTATCTCAATGCCGGTCTTTCTGACCGTTCTCTGGGAATACCATCTGGCAAGAAAATAATGCTTCTTCAGATACAGCTTATGTGCAATGCGGTAACGGATAATCGCTTTGAAGCTTGGGTAGAGAAATACCTCCAGCGGAGTCTTAATTGCAGGATCCCGTTCCTTTATGATTTGCATTTCTTCCTTGATATATTTCATAAATCCCATTGTCTCATCCTCCTATGAGAATTATTATGCTGTCACACAAATAAAAAAACCGCCTCTAATCTATAGAGGCGGTGAAATACGCGGTTCCACTCTATTTACATACCTTGCTAAAAAATCGGTATGCATCTTACACAGATAACGGCTGTTACCGAGTCCGGCTAAATTATTTCACCGAACCAGCTCCCGGATGCACTTCGCTCATATCTTCGTAAAGAATGCTTTCAGCCGGTGACATTCTATCTCTGATACTATTCTATAAGCTACTTTTCCGTTCATTGCTTTTGATTATATGAAAGTTACTATCGTTAACATTTATTTTATTCATTTTATGCATTATTCAATATTTTGTCAATACCCATAAAAAAATTATATACGCAGACCTCATACCTGTGCATTTTCACCAATTCCTATATGATATCTATGATTTGATCTCACTTTGACGGGCTGGCTGTATCTGCGGTTAATATGCTTAATCAGCGGATCCTTCCCTCTTCGGACATCCACTACACCCGCTGCAGCCCTTCCCGGAAGTCTTCGGGGTTACATCCACCTGATAATTCAGCATGGTCTCCAGCAAGCAGACTGCATTAGCAGCTATCCCAAGCCCTTGACCGGTAAAACCGAGCCCCTCCTCCGTGGTTGCCTTAATATTTACCCGATCCTCCTCTATCCCCAGAGTTCCCGCAATATTGGCTGCCATTTGCGTCAGGTAGGGAGCTAGCTTGGGCTTCTGGGCAATAATCGTCGCATCGATATTTTCCACCAGATACAGCTTGTCTTCAAGCAGCTTTCCTACCTGTTTCAGAATCTCGATGCTTGAGATACCTTTATATATCTGATCCGTATCAGGAAAATGCTTCCCGATATCTCCCAATGCTGCCGCTCCCAGCAGTGCATCCATTATGGCATGAGTCAGCACATCCGCATCGGAGTGACCCAGCAGTCCTTTTTCATAAGGGATCTTCACTCCTCCCAGAATAAGTTCCCTGTCCTCTACTAATTTATGAACATCATATCCTGTTCCGATTCTCATTTCTATTCCTCCATTCTGCCGACCTATCGAACAGCTATCCTTCCTGTTCGATACTCTGCATTCTCCTGGTAATCATAATATATAGCAAATATTATCCTTTGCTTCCGTCAGGCTTCAACTTCAAAGTCCGTCTCTGTCAACCGCGGCAAAACCGGCGAAGAGCCTGCTAGAATGACATGTGCTCGATATATAAATCATTAAAGTCTTTATCATTAGAAAGATGCTGCTCCCTCGCGGTTGTCAGTATCTGTTTCATTCTATCCTCAGCTGTCCCATCGGTCAGATAATCTATAGCACCGGACAAGGAACTATTTCCGACCGCTTCCATTTTACCCTGAAGCTCCTCCGGAAGCAGTCCGATATGGATTGCTTTCTCGATATTCATCTGATATCCAAAGCCGCCGGCCAGGTATACCTGATCAATCTCATCATAGGTGATCCCATAGCGTCTGACCAGTATCTCAATGCCGGCCCGAACCGCAGCCTTTGCCAGCTGAAGCTCCCTGACATCCTTCTGGGTGAAGACAAGCTGCTCAATTCTATACCCCTTTTCAAATAACGGCTCAGTAAGCAGTCCGGTCTTATCCAGCAAGCCATTTTGTAATAGTTCCGAAACAAGCTCTATCACGCCGGTTCCGCAGATTCCGACCGGAGACTTACCTCCGATGGTTTCATACCGGCAAACGGATGAAGCTATAGTAACATGGGTAATTGCTCCTGGTATGCTGCCAACACCGCAGGAGATATTGCCTCCCTCAAAGGCTGGGCCTGCCGCTGTGGAGGTGACCAGAAGTTGATCCCTGTTGCCGAGAGCCATCTCCCCATTGGTCCCGAGGTCCACCAGCAGACTTAACCGCTCCGACCGGTCAAAGCCACAGGCCAGTAATCCCGCCGTAATATCGCCTCCGACAAAGGCGGAGATTCCCGGTAATATAATAACCGGAATATTCTCCGATAAGTCAAACAGCTCCTTCGTCCCCGTGGTTACAATACCGATATTGACCGGTGTGAAGGGGTATACTCCCAGACTGCTGCAGTCATAACCTAATAACAGATGTACCATCGTCGTATTCCCTGCTATAGCGATCCGGCTGATCCTGCTAAGGTCTATCCCCTGGTGCTCTGTCAGGGTTTTGATTCCCTGTGACAGCTCCTCTCGAATGGAAGCCTTCAGCTCATCCTTTTTACCGTCAGCGGACGCCTTAATCCGGGTGATCACATCAGCACCGTAGGCTCTCTGAGGATTCATTGCCGTAAAGGTTCCAAGCTGCCTCCCACTTACTTTCTCCATCAGTCGGAAGGCCAGTGTCGTTGTTCCTAAATCAATTGCAATCATATATGCTGCTGTAGTTAAGAGGTGAGCACTGCTCTTACCCCTCCTGTTAACTGTCTTATCCTTACTAACAGTGCTCTGATCGGTTTTCCCGGGAATATCTCCGGCTATGATTTCATAGTCCCCAGCCTCTGCCCCGGAAACCAATTCAATGGTACAGCTCATCTTCGGATACGCCTTACAAGCCAGGCGAAGTCCCTGACATAGTTCCTCTTCATCAAATACTTTTTTGTCCTGCGAACCGGCCTCCAGTATCCCATCAAGAACCTTAACCCTGCATTTGCCGCAGGTACCTATGCCTCCGCATTCGGCACGATAAGGAAGCCCCTGTCGCTGCATCGCCTCCAGAAGAGTTTCCCCCTCACGGCAATCAATGTAGTTGGAAGCATGACTCCCTGCTGTTTTGATGGTTATTACTGTATTCCCGTCCACATACTCACCTCATTATTCTAGGAACTAGCTTCATTTTAAGTAATATTCCGGGCTTCGTCAACCAATTTCGATATGCGCCATCCCAAAGCGAACTTCGTTTGCATGGCGGAGTGTTCTATTTATAACTACCCAATTTTCTATATACAAGAGGAAGCCATATATCGTTTCACTTGTCATGAAATAAAAACAGGTTGTATCTGTAATGATACAACCTGATCAAGTAGCGAAGGACGGATTTGAACCGCCGACACTGCGGGTATGAACCGCATGCTCTCGCCAACTGAGCTACTTCGCCATATGGAATTCATTTTCATGAAAATGGGACCTATAGGGCTCGAACCTATGACCCTCTGCTTGTAAGGCAGATGCTCTCCCAGCTGAGCTAAGATCCCATGCACTCAAAAAGTACTTTTCCATTATATAAATACCTGGACGGTTTGTCAAGAGCACTTTGTAGCAATTTTTTATTCAATTATGTTAATTATAATCAATTATATTGTTATAGCATATTGAAGCCCGGTGGATAATCCTCCGGACAGGATTAACTTCGCTGTAAAATCAGTACAACCTTAGATCTCCACATCAAGGCAGAGAAGTCACCATTCACTTCGAAGATATGGCTCACCGGCATATTACTTATTGTTCTGTGATAAAAGCGATAGCACAACGAGGATAACAGCTATCCCTGATTTAACTTGCTCTGCAGATATCTCTTCTTGTATTTCAGCTTCGCATATCGGCTGATCTTGGTTATTACGGTATGATTGACTATACCACCGATGGCACCGACAAGCGGGATTCCCTGTATGAATTTTGCCGTCAGCAGGGCATCGGATAACTGATCCGCCGATTCCCGCATCAATTCATTTAGATTAAGCTCCGTTATGATACCGGAATCAATTCTTGAGCTGAAGGCATCTGCTTTCTCACTATATTGTCTCTGGAGACCGTCCCGTGATAATGCACCGCAGATTAAGGTCAGGAGGTAAGCCTTCTCCTCCTCGGTATCATAATTGTATCCGTAGCTAAGTGCAATTTCATTCACGGTCCTTATGATGACAGCGATAAACAGCGGAATGTCCGGAAGACCGATACCCAGTAGACCAAGGACTCCGCCTTCCAGCACTGCTATGGAGGAATTCATAAGTCCCGACAGCTTCGATTGCTTATCCAGTCTCTTCATCAGCTTCTTACTGGCATATTTATCAACCGCATAGTTATTTAAGTCATATTCCAATTGAATCTTATCCTTATTATAGGTTTTCTCAATATAAGCACTGCCCTTTTCAAATACCAGGCGAAAGCCCTTATAAAAGGCGGTATCCAGGGTACTTTTCAGCTTAGGCGGTATCTTTTCCTGAACCTTATTCAACATTGGATTGAGCTTCTTCCTCAGCAAGCTGTTATCCTTGGGCTGTAAAAAGCTCTCCTCCTGCTTCTCAAGCTTCATCAGATGCTTAAGCAGCACCTGCTTCTTCTTTAGGTTCCTCTGTTCCGAATTCTGATTATTCAATGACTAAGCTCCTTTCCTGGGCAGTTCCTGCAGCCATATGGATATGGCGGTCAGCGGCAGCCTAAATGCTTATTACAAGCATTTCTCATGCTGCAGAAACTATAATCAAGGGATATCTGATATAACCTGAATTATATTACTTCTTATCCTCTTCATCAATATGCCCAGGATTAAAATCTCATTATAAAGAATGACTACCGATGGTTATGAACGCTATGATAAAAATCCGGTTAATTCAGCAGCTCTGTCAGGTGTCCTCTGTATACGATATACAGCTCGTGCATCGCCCGTGTAATCGCAACATATAAAAGCTTCGCATCCGCATCCACCGCACGGTAGCTATTCACATCCGGGTTCCAGATAACAACCGCATCAAATTCCAGTCCCTTTGTCATATGAATGGGCAGCACCATAATTCCGTTCATGAAGGTCATATCCTCCATATTTTCGGGCAATTTCTCTATATTGATATGAGGTCTTAACAGCTCCTCCACTCTTCTTGTCTCCTCCACCGTCCGACAGATGACAGCAACGGTATCAAAATCGCTTTTTAAGATATCCTTCAGTAGGCTCACTGCTTCCGCAGCCATTTCCTGCTCTCCGGAAACCTTACGCAGGCTGACCTCCTTCCCATGCCGGATGATCGGCTGGATATCATAGGTTTGAAAGGAGCATTTCTTCAAAACCCGGCTGGCATACTCGGAGATCTCCACTGTATTGCGGTAGCTCTTCGCCAGTACATAGAACCTATCCTTATTCGGTTGGAATACCTCCTGCTTCAGAGCCTCCCAGTCATTCATACCGGTATCATAATGGATGTTCTGGGATACGTCACCCATAATCGTGTAGGTACAGTTTTGAAACAGGATTTTGAACAGATCAAATACCATGACTCCAAAATCCTGCGCCTCATCAATTACAATATGACTGACAAATTCGAAATCCCTTGTCTGCTTCAAGCGTTTCTTAATTAAAATCAGCATACCCAGATCATACAGGTCAATTCTCTTGTTCTGTAAATCCCTGCGCAGCTCACTGATGGCCTCTCTGGATAAGCATACGATTCCCTGCTCCTTAAATTCTAACGGATTCTCTTCCAGATAAGCTAAGAATTCTAAGTATACCTCCATCAGCTTGATTTTCTGGCTACGGTTCCCGAAGTAATTCTTGTATTTCTTCACTTCGGCCTGAATTACCTCCTTGCGGTGCAGCTCCTGTTCGTTCATGGAGGAAATCCGGTAGATCAGCTGTTTATTCAGCAGATCAATCTTCTCCTGTAACGGCTTTTCTTTGAAGAAATTGAGAAAATAGATAATCTCCTCCCTCGTATACAGAGTCTCTCCCATATAAACGACCGGCTCCGTTACCACTGTTCTTAGTTCATATTGCTTCAGGTAGTAATCCAGTGCCTTAATAAAATGCAGGGAGCCCTTATAAGCTTTCAGCTCCGCTCTGCCCGCTTCCTGCTCCGATTGCTCCAGCTTTAGGAAGCTGTTGCTTAAGTGATACTTCCCCTTCTTAAGATCAAAATCCCCCTCTAAAAGCAGCAGGAAGAACTCCTGCATCGTCAACTGATTCACATGATAAACATCGAGATTCGGTAAAACACCGGTGATGTAATTCAACAGCATCTTATTGCTGCCGATGATATAAAATTCATCGGGACGGAATTTATCCTTATAGTTATATAGGATGTAGGAGATACGATGCATGGCCACGGTAGTCTTACCGCTACCGGCTACCCCCTGTACAATAACACTGTGGAACGGTGCATCCCGGATGATTTCATTCTGCTCCTTCTGAATTGTAGCGATGATCTCTCCCAGCACCACTTCCTTGTTCTTGCTCAGATATTTGGTCAGGAATTCATCGTTGGTGACCACATCCGAGTCATAGAAATCAACCAGCTCGCTCTCGACAATCTCATAGGTTCGCTTTAAATCCAGATTGATATCAATCGTCTCTCCGAAGGGTGTCAGATAAGAGCTTTCACCGATTTCACTCTCATAGTATACACTGGAGACCGGAGCCCTCCAGTCCACAATCAGGCTTTCCATCTTGCTCTTCCTAACTCCGTTCTTCCCGATATAGAGGGAGAATCGGTCCTTCTCCCCGCACTCGGTATAATCAATCCTGCCAAAATACGGCTTCTTCAGGGCAGCAAGGTTCTTAGACAGAATACGTTCAATCTGTGATTTCATATCCAGCCCAATGACCAGATCATTATGCAGCTCCGGATTACTGGAGCGGTAGTTATCATACAGTTCCTTTGTCTCGGCACTGACCTTCATTAACTCTCCCGAATAGTAGTCGATATTATTCTGTATGACCTCGATGCACTTTTTTAACTGCTTCTCTTCCTGAAGCCAATCCACAGTCTGATGAGCCTCCGGTATTCCTGCTCCCTCTTCATTCTCCGGTAAACCCATTTCCTTAAGCTTCCCTGTTTCCCTCTTCGCTTCCTGCTTATCATATATATATTCCATAACAGCCTCCTTTTGAGATCAGTTGATACGCCACAGTTCCATGATAGAGCTAAAATAAAATATTACTAGACTTTTTCTTTCCGTTGTGTTATGATTGAAAATGAAGTGTAGCTAAAAATAGCTTTTTCGCTGTCAGAACGTTAGGACAGCTTTTTTTTTGCTCTTTTACGAAAAAAGAGCGCAAAAATTCCACGGAAATAATCCTCGCTCGTCCAGTTATCCACAAAATAACGGCTTATTTCCCAAACACTGTTCTTATTTAAGTTATGGCTTCTGTGGGTCTTCCTCTGATGCTTAGCCCAACGGGGGCTCTGATCTTCTTCCGGTATTTCCGGAAGTATACTATGAGGTGTTGTGAAGCTCCGGTATCATACCGGAGGACCATAATGGTCAGAGAATTCCTGTTTGAATGAAGCATTTTAATTCCTCCTGGTAGTTATATCGTGAAATATCTTGCCAAGTGTTGCACCGTCTCAGGGATATCTAAAAACGGTTCGATGTACTGATCGCAGTGCTTATTCTGTTATCAATACAATAAAAATCATGTCCAAAATTGGGAACAGAAGTAGATTCTATCACTCCTGTCAATGCCTGTCAACTATTTTCCCAAAGGCAACTAAATAAATACCATCTCATATGTCCTGAGCTTATGGAACAGCTGTAAATTCCTCCGCCGTAAGGTTATACTGCTTTAACTGCAAACGTCCTTCTTGATATTCAATGATGCTGATACAGGCATTCTTAAGCCTTGTCTTACCGGAGCCGAATTCGCCGTTTGAAAGAACAGAGATTACGGAATTGATTGCAGCTCCATGGGACACCAGAATAATATCCTCATCGTAGTAGCGTTCCGCCAACCTCTTAATACATCCAATCAGACGATTATGGAGCTCCTCCCAATTTTCAATGCCCTCTTCAATTCCAAAGGTATCAAAATACTTCTTAGAATCATAGGTTCTGCCTGCCAATACACCAAAATCCCGCTCTATGAGCCCCTCCTCCACAATGATCTGAGGAAGGCCAATACTCTCCGCGATAATCTCGGCCGTTCTCTTCGCACGGATCAACGGACTGGTTATCACCGCCTTGATCCTTCTGCCGGTAAATGCCTGTCCGCATATATATGCCTGTCGGATTCCGTTTTCATTTAATGGGATATCTTCCCTGCCCTGAAGCTTGCCCTCCAAATTCCAGTCTGTCTCACCGTGTCTGATCAAATAAATCCTCATATATATTCCACTCCTTATCGTCGCTTTAATACACCATACATGCCTCTCCACCCTATACCGGGCAGACAGTTACTTTCCATTATAGCATAAATCATTCCTATTTCCACCACTTATCATCATTACGGATGATATATACCGTAGCCCTGTTCCCAATATCGTACATCTCAGGCGGGCAGCCGATGTTCCCCCTATGTTCACTTGTATGCAATTATGCTTATTGTAACCGGATTGTCTGCCTGTGAAGCCAACCGCCAATGCAAAAGAACGACATGCCTCCGGTTATGGTCACAAGCATATAATTGCGGCTCATCAATCCGGAAGCATGTCGTCTCCCTCTATATGATAGGAGATACGCTCTATCTCCATCAACGTTTTATTAAGCAAATCGTTTCTATATCCCTGCTCTATCCGTGCACCGGTTACAATGCGGTTTACACATTCGCTGATACCGTCTTCCCGTTGGCTTCAAAGATAGCCTTGACCTCCTTCAGAAGCTCTTTGCCGGGTTCCTTCGTATCCTTAAGCTTATATTCCAGCCCCAGCTCCTTCCACTTGTATTCGCCCATCTTGTGGAAGGCCAAAATCTCAATCTTCTCCACATTCGGATAATGATCCAGATGCTCCGACAGCTTTCTCACACTATCCAGATTATCCGTCAGACCGGGTACGAGTACGTAACGAATCCAGGTCTTAATATCTGCGTCTCTTAAATAATCCAGAAGCTTTAGAGTCGGAGAAAGGGAGACACCGGTTACGGTCTTATACACCATGGGATCATAGTTTTTAATATCCAGTAGCACCAGATCCGTATACGTAAGCAGCTCCTTCACATGATCGTTCCAGATAAAGCCCGAGGTATCAACAGCAATTGAGATATTCTTTTTCTTAAGCAGCTTACTGACCTCAAGCAGAAATTCCGCCTGGAGCATTGGTTCTCCGCCGGTAAAGGTGACTCCGCCGCCGGAATAATCCATGTAGGATTTATAACGAAGGATTTCCTCCACCAGCTGTTCCGGGGTATATTCCTTCCCCTTCGCAACGTCCCAGGTGTCGGGATTATGGCAGAACTGGCAGCGCAGGGGACAGCCCTGCAGGAAAACTACAAAGCGTATTCCCGGTCCGTCAACCGTTCCTAAGCTCTCCAAGGAATGAATTCGTCCTGTTATCTCCATAGCTCCACCAGCCTTTCCTGATATCTGATTATCTTATTGTACCTATAGTTATGATAGCCGAATGAGGAAGGCATCTTTGCCTTCACCTCTATCCTCTCGGCCGGAAATCCTTTATCTCTCATGGAAGGTTCTGTGGATAACATCCAGCTGCTGCTCGCGGCTCAGCTTCACGAAGTTTACCGCATAGCCTGATACACGGATGGTAAGCTGAGGGTACTGCTCCGGGTGTTCCATGGCATCCAGAAGCGTTTCCCTATCAAAGACATTAACATTGATGTGATGTCCCTTGTCATGGAAGTAACCGTCCAGCATACCGGCCAGATTATGAATTCTTTCCTCCTGATCCTTCCCCAGTGCCTTTGGAATGATGGAGAAGGTGTAGGAAATACCGTCCTCCGCGTGTTTATAGGGCAGCTTGGCAACAGAGGCCATGGAAGCCGCTGCTCCCTTCTTATCCCTGCCATGCATCGGATTAGCTCCGGGTGCAAAGGGTTCTCCTGCCTTACGTCCATCCGGTGTACTTCCTGTCTTCTTACCGTACACCACGTTCGAGGTAATAGTCAATACGGATAGCGTCTGCTTTGAATCCCGGTAGGTCTTTACCTTACGGAGCTTATTCATGAAGTGTTCTACAAGATCAACTGCGATCTGATCGACCCGATCATCATTATTTCCATAGGCGGGGTATTCGCCCTCAATCTCATAATCCACGGCAAGACCTACTTCATTGCGAATCACCTTAACTCTCGCATGTTTGATTGCAGACAGGGAGTCCGCAACCACCGACAGGCCGGCGATACCGCAGGCTTCGGTACGAAGGATATTAATATCATGGAGGGCCATCTGAAGCCTTTCATAATTGTATTTATCATGCATGAAATGGATGACATTAAGTGTATTAATATACAGCTCGGACAACCAGTCTAGGGTCTGATCAAATTTCGCCATGACCTCGTCATAATCAAGATAGTCGCCGGTTACCGGTGCGAACATCGGGCCGACCTGCTCTCCCGATTTCTCATCCTTACCACCGTTGATGGCATAGAGCAGAGCCTTGGCCAGATTAGCACGGGCTCCGAAGAACTGCATCTGCTTACCGATTCTCATGG
>JAEYQV010000026.1 GCA_023409835.1 Bacillota bacterium | reverse complement strand
TTATTACACTTATGCTTACGACAAATTTCAAAGAATGCCTCATATCTGACTTCTCTGCCTGCTTCCTCCACGGATAAGCCTTTGTCTGCGGCAATTTTTTGTACGTCAGAGTGGAAGCAGTAATATTGCAATCCCATGTGCCGGGCAAGACTACGGACAAATTGCTCATCCTCTGCTGCTTCTTCCCCCCGGATACCATGGTTAATGTGCACGACAATGAGCTCGACAGAGGCCTGCTGGTACAGCTCCTTAAGAATCGTAAGCAGGCAGATGGAATCAGCACCGCCGGATACTCCAACGACAATTTTATCCTTGTCATCAACTAGACTATTTTCTTTGATATATTCTGATACTTTATTCAGCATTCTTCCATCCTGTAGTTAATTCTAACACTCTCGGGTACGATATTTTACTCAATGCCCGTTGGAGCTTCGTCCCTTATGATGTTTATGACGAAGCCAGATTAGGCTTTTATTCGCGGTTGGCTGCCAATGGTAGACAATCCGGTTACTTAAGTCACCGAAATCGTGCATTTATTTTATCATAATCCATTCATTTCATAATTTCAATGCTATTTTCTTCTCTTTCTATTTTAACCATATTCCGGCGGTAATTACAGTCATATCATCCATTGGGACATAATTACTCTGGGCAAGGGTATTATCAAGAATTTTATTTGCAATCTCCTGTGGATTATTGCTCTTTAATTCTGCAATCATCCGTTCCATATATGCCTCCTTATTCTCCTCTCCGATGCAGTCCAGAACACCATCTGTCACCATAATTACGATATCGCCCTCATATAGCTTCTTGGTCACCGCATCATAATCAACATTTCCTAACATTCCGATTGGCAAGGTGGTCGAACTGATAGTTTCCACCCAATTGTCCCTCTTAATGAACGCGGCTGCTGCCCCAATCTTCGTAAACTCGCACATTCCGGTAAATAGATTAATAATCCCCATATCTATCGTAGAGAAGGATTGCTTCTCCGACTTTAATACCAGACTGGAATTAATCAGCTTAATGGCGGTCTCCGTCTTAAAACCCGCTTCAATCAGCTGCTCCAGGAGTGACATCACCGTTTCGCTCTCCTGTCCGGCTTCCTTCCCAGTACCCATTCCATCCGACAGTGCGATCATATACTCCCCGGTCTCCAGCTTCAGCAGTGAGAAATTATCCCCCGAAACACTCTCCTTCATCGCCCTGGCCACACCGGTGAGAACCTTGAATTTCGTATCCTCCATAAAGATAAAATTCTCATATTCTCTGGATAATACAGTCTTCGAAGAATCTGATACTCGGACCCTGACGCCCAGAGCTTCCCCTATCAGACCGGCTGTTTCCTTAGCAGTGATACAGTGACCTCTTCCGGCTGCTGCCTTCAGATAGATCTCTTTCCGCTTATCATTGCGCTCAATGATTGCAATGCTTTGCACGGAAACATGTCCTGCCTTCAATCTTCGTTTGACCAACTCCTCCTCCGCTCTCAGCACCTGGGCAGTACCATAGATATCTCCGGTGATATTCTGTATACATTGGGAAACCTCCTTCAGCTGATCGGCAAATACCTCCCTGTTCTCAGCAATCTTACTGCTCCAGATATGATTCAACTTAGATATTTCAAAGCCCCGATTTGTTTCCATCAGAAACTGATCCGCACAGATGCAGGTCTCAAGAAAAGGCTCAGGGATGTCTTCCATACGAATAAAACCGTTCTTCTCCGCAACCTCAAACATTTTGCAGGTAGACTGATAGGTCGACTGAAAATTACTCTCCCAGCATAGGCCGCAGTTTATACAGTTCTTGCAGAGCTTCTCTGAGATATCCTCAAAGATATAATTCAACTCCTGCTGCTTCATTTTCATCTGCTGATCTGTGATCGTTTCCAGCGTCCGGGAAAGCTTTAGAAAGGAATCTGAGAAGCTCTTCATACGGGTATTGGCTATCTTCTTAAGATTTTGGGCAGCAAGTGATTCTCTCCCCTCTACACCTTCCTCCGAATCCAGGCGATATACCATACTACTGGGTAATAAGAGAAACAAAATAATCGCTGAAGTCAGCGCGCCGGCTCCCCTGACCGATAGCGCCATTTCTTTGAAAATCAGGCCTCCTACACCGGCGGTTGCAGCAAATATGGCTGCTGTCGGTATCCTCCCGAGCTCACGAAAGGCGGATACCACCACTCCCATCATCGTGTATAGTCCGATTCCGGAAGCCGAGGCTCCCCGCAGATTCATGGCAATTCCGGATACTGCTCCTGCCACCGTGCCCTGTCCGATGCCATATTTATATGTGAAAAATAAGATGATAAAATAGATTGCCGTCTCAACCGGAGCCACCTTTGCTCCTCCAAATTCCGGAACGGCATATAGGAATACCGCTACGATAAATGCCAGACTTACCATCTGTTCATTACTGATTCTGTAATTCTTATTCTCCCTCAGCAGAAAGCCTGTCCCTCTGCTGAATAGAACACTTGATATATAGGCAATCACCATTTCCAATACTGACATGGCGATATAGTTCCCTGACCAGCCAGCTGCCGGAGCCCCTATCATGGAGAATATCCCCAGGATAATAGCCGGCAGCGCATAGAGAGCCGGCCTCCATATGTTTCTGTTTTTGATAAAAGGCGCCTCCAGAATAACGAAGGCTGCTGTTAAGGTCATCATATATTTTAAAGCAACGGTAAACGGCAACGCACTATAGATTCCGGCTAAAACAGCCAAAAAAAGAAGCCCACCTCCGGCTCTCTCCATGTATGCTGCAGTAAACATACCGATTGCAAGCGGATCCATCTGGAAGAACACTGCCCTTGCTATAACATATCCAATAAAATATACAAATAAATACCTGATCCGAAGAAACTTCATTTAGTTACGCTCCTTTTGCTACTGACGTTGTATCGATATGTGCAGTAATTATAGGCAGTCCCAAATGAAATCTTTGTCAAAAACAATACCCTGAAACCAAAAACTTATTGACAAGAATTCCTTAGAAAATCTGATTCCATCGAATATAGGAACCTAAAGCATCTTAAGAGCCTGAAAAGCATTTTCGACCTCCCCCTAAACCCCCAGCGGAGTCCAACCACATAAACTATTTATTTATCTAAAGAGTATACAAGCTCATGAAGCTTTACATCTCCTCATTATGAAATTTTACATTCTCCGCCAAGAAACTTTTTATCTCCTTCATTAGCAATTCTCATACTCCACCATGATACTTTTTTATTTCCCCATTAACAAATCTCATACTCCAACATGATACTTTTTTATTTCCCTCCGAGGGTTATTCTATAACAACCCTTAATATGTTAAGCTTATTTTTATGTCTGTTCTATGTTTACTCTACGTTTGTTTCTTTATTTGCTTATCTGTTTGTTCCTATGTATGTTTTAGTATTTAATTCAATGGCATACTTAATAATTAAGCCCATTTATTAAGTCATTACCTACTCGTTTCGTATTTGCTCATAATTACCCTTATTGTTCCTAGGGTTTCACAGGAGCCAGGCAGCATACATAAAGTGCAGGGGTATGTCGTCGTTGTCCCCTGAGAAGAAACCCTATGGAGCTATGTGCCTGACAGTGGCTGCCTGCCTCATTCAGGCAGCACTGGCGCGAGCGGAGTAGGGGAGCTTTCTCAGGGGATAATGATGATAATACCCCTGCATTCTCAACCGTAAAGCCTGGTTCCGTGAAACCCAAAAAACCGGACATTCATTATACTAAATATTTAATAAGCCATACCTTGAAATTGATCCCTGAACACAGAAATAAACGCAACAAAAAGGGTTGTTTTACAACAACCCTTAATCAATAGCGAAGGACGGATTTGAACCGCCGACACTGCGGGTATGAACCGCATGCTCTCGCCAACTGAGCTACTTCGCCAAAGTGACGAAATTCATTATATCTGCTTTCTTAATGCTTGTCAATGGTAAAATTCAGTCTTCTTAAAATTATTCATCTCTTATTGTTCTCTTATTCTTCTCTTTCAAAAAGTATCTCATATTCATAAACTAAGCCCAGCTTCTCCCTGGCAATCTGTTCAATATACTTCTTCGTCTGGACATAAGCCTCATAATTCTTAATGTCGGTTTGTCTCTCTTCTTCATCTTTGATTTGGGATTCCAGAGTAGCCTTCTTAGCTGCCAGGGTATCTCTCTGCTTCTCTAAGCTAAGCTTACCGTAAGCAACAATACCGCAGATGCAAAGAACTACGAATGCAATTATACCAATGCCTGTCCTATTCTTCCTTCTCTTCATGTTACTATCCCATCTCCTAGCTTCTAATTCCCGGCAACATGGATCTTAAGATCGTCTACTGCCCTTGATGGATCCATAGGAAGCCCTCCTGTCCGGCCTTCTTACGGTCACCGTAGGGATATCAACAGCAGCTTTTCCGTTAATATCTATGCCTGCTTTGTCATTGCCTACATTATCTTTGCGGGCAATATCATTACCTGCTTTGTTCCGGCCAGATTTCTTTTTGCTCTTTTTCGCTTCATTTCTGCTGTCTGACAAAGCCCTTTTAGCATTTTTAAGTTCCCTCTGCTTGCTGCGTTTCTCAGCACGTCTCCTTCGTTTTATGTTTAACGCTATTCTAACCGATTTCACATTTTTTTTCAATCGTGAATGAATCAAAACTGATACCTTTTTTAATTTGGACGCAAAGAAATGAAGTACTCTTTTTATTTTGCCAATGACAAACTTAAGAGGGCTAAGGAGAAGTAAGAGCACCTTTGTAATCCATTTTACGACAAGCTCGCTGAGGACAAAATGATACAGTGTCATGCCAATACCTATCCCCATAACGGAGAAGCCCCTGATAGTTCCGTTGTTCATAGTATAGATCATGGCAAAAATAAATACACTGGTAAGTACCCAAAAAATCAGGTCCTCCAGGGCCAGGAAAAAACTGTTGTGCGGTATCAGTCTTCGAAAGATACGCAGAATATCATACCCCAGTAAAATAACTGCTCCCCATAGGATGGAGATCAGAAAAAATTGAAGTTCTACCGTAATCGCAGCATTCATAAGGCCTCCTACTTAAAAAGCCTTCCGAATAAGGATTCTCCTGATTTACCATAATTAGCGGTATCTGAGTAGGTTAGGCTGTCAATTCTTCCGTCAATATCAACCTCACCTTTTTCAAGGGTCAAACGATTGACATGAAGCTCCTGTCCCCGGATCATTAGAATTCCTTGCTCCGTCTGAAGAAGTACTTCCCCTGCATCAAAAGAAAGTACGTCGTTGACTCCGGTAATAGCCGCTGTTTTCCTTGCATTGATGTTTAGCTTGTGACCTTTTAGAATTTGTTGTTTTTCTTCCATAAAAAAGCCTCCTCGATTGATATAATAAAAAGACCTGCCCTATCAGTAGACCAAGTTCACCTTTTTAAATATATGAGGAGACTTTATACTTCATGACGGTTTTAAAGATACTTAATAAGCTCCTTTGCCTCGTCCTTCTTAACGGTTTCCTGTACGTTTAATACCTCTACCTTTACTGCTTTGGTTCCAAACCCGATTTCAATGATGTCGCCTTCTTTTACATTGGAAGAGGCTTTGGCCGGTTTACCGTTAATCATAACTCTGCCGGCATCACAGGCCTCATTTGCAATGGTCCTTCTCTTAATCAGTCTGGAGACCTTTAAAAATTTATCCAGTCTCATAACATACCCTTTCCTAACACTTAAAACTCATATGGAATAAAGAGTTTCCCTATCGAAACTCTCGAGGCTTGCTCTGCAAGCTTAACGAGACGCGGTCAGCATAGCCGACAAAATACAATACACGCGAGTGCGCATCCTGCGGAGCAGTTTTATGTAATAGGGTGAAATATCCTATTACATAAAAAAGCTGTTTTAAATACCCTACACCCCAACGAGATCCGGAATTTAAAACAGCCTCTTTTGTTTTAAATGATAATTATGCGTTGATAACGTCCTTTAAAGCTTTACCAGCTTTGAACTTAGGTGCTTTAGAAGCAGCAATATTCATAGGAGCATTGGTTAAAGGATTTCTTCCTGTTCTAGCAGGTCTCTCAGCAACTTCAAAAGTACCGAAACCAACTAACTGAACCTTCTCACCTTTGGTTAATTCTTCTGTAACAACATCGATGAAAGCCTTTAATGCCTTCTCTGAATCCTTCTTAGAAAAATCTGTTTTTTCTGCAATAGCTGCAACTAATTCTGCTTTGTTCATGGATTTCTCCTCCTCTAAAGTGATAGTTATATTTTTCTATGACTCCGCCACAAAGCATCAAGCTCTGCGGATGAGATATCGCATAGATTTCTGCCTTCTCTTTCAGCTTGAGAAAAGACGTCTACAAATCTATTTATAAACTTATTAGTAGCATTTGTCAAGGAATTTTCTGCATTTAATTGTAAAATCAGCGATAAAACCATAATAGAAAATAGCATATCTCCAAAAATTTCACTTATACGGTTATCATCCCCATTTTCCATGGTTTCCTGGAGCTTTTTAAGCTTTTCGGACACCAGTTTAACAGTCTCATTCCGGTCCGGAAAAACCACCCCGGCTTTGCCTGCTTTCTTGATTACCTTCTGCGCCCTTAGGATGGCTGGAAATGCTTTTGGTATTGCTCTTAGCTCCTCAGACGGATTTGTATTCTCCTTCTCTTTTTTCTTAATATCCTCCCAGTTATTCAATACCTCCTCCGAGCTGCTAACGGTTGCTTCCCCGAAGACATGGGGATGTCTTCGAATCATCTTCTTGCTTTCCCCGGCGATAACCTCCGAGATGGTAAATTCTTTCGTTTCCTCCGCAATAACGCTATGCATCGCTATCTGGAGCAGCAGATCTCCGAGCTCTTCACACAGGTTATCCATATCATTATTCTCAATTGCTTCAATTGTTTCATAGCATTCCTCCATCAGACAGGATTTTAGGCTGGAATGGGTCTGCTCCCTATCCCAGGGACATCCCTCCTCGCTGCGTAGCTTTCTGATGATATCCATAAACTCCATAAATTGATCGTTTGACATCCTTAGCTCCTCTAACGCCTCAATCGGCGATTCCTTCCGTGATTACCCTCCCATATTATAACAGTACTACCCCTGCGATTCAATCCTTAATATGTATCGAAAGAAATATCGCTGTAGCTACTCCCTCAAGTCCCCGCCATCTCTAAGCTTGCCTGCGGCTTGTCCGGCCGTAATCTACCGAAGTAATATACACATAAAGAAAAGAGAGCGTTGTAAAAGTCAATCGGAATTTTACCAACACTCTCTACCTACTTCTTTTACTGTTCCATTTGCCTTCCTAAGAAAGCTGCCGCCGTACTGGCAAGCTTCGTTTCCAGGTCGCCGAATTTCACCTTCGGATCCTTGGTCAGTATAATAACGGAACCAATGGCATCGCCTTCGCTGATGATCGGGTATATTACCTGGTAAGTAAACTCTCCGTCATCCTCGTTTGTAATTCTGATATAATTTTTATCATCTTTTCCTGCAACAATACTTTCTCTCTCATTGATTACTTCCTCCAGCTCATGACTGATGCTCTTCGTAATCAAATCCTTCTTTGTAGGCCCTGATGCCGCAATAAACTGGTCCTTATCGGTAATTGCAACAATATGCCCGGTGGTCTGGTTCAGGGAATCCGCATATTGCTTTGCGAATTGCCCTAATTCTCCGATCGGGGAGTATTTCTTCAGAATAATCTCGCCCTCTCTGTCAGTAAATATCTCCAGCGGATCTCCCTCACGGATTCTTAATGTACGCCTAATTTCTTTGGGTACAACGACACGGCCAAGATCATCTATCCTTCTTACAATACCGGTTGCTTTCATATATAATTTCCTCCATTTTACGTTTTCTGTTCTGCAGTTTATTTGTACATTAGTTTATCTGCTTATATTGTTTGTAAAATGGGAAACTTTATACATTTATTTCATAGTTTTATTTTCCAACCAATCGTTATTTTTAATCTTAAGTAACAGACGAATCTCCACGCATGATATTAAACACATTATAAATATCAAGAATCCCGTACCCCCAGTCCCTGTTCGGATAGGTTAGGTTCTCCCTTCTTCTGGCTCCCCGAATGAAGAAATTCTTAACCTGAACGGAGTCCATCCCGGGATGATTCCCCCTCACGGTGCCCCATTCCAGCACCAGGGCGGACACCCCTGCCGTATGTGCAGATGCTATGGAGGTACCGGAATAGGTCTCAAAGGTCTGATTCAAGGTCGGTGCAATATAATTTACTCCGGGTGCCGCGAGCTCCGGCTTAATGACGTTAGCTCTGGTATAACCCCTTCCTGCGTTAATGTATAGGTTCCCGTTCACCGTATTATAGGCCGTAACGGCAATCGGTGAAGAGGCAGTTCCGGGAGACAGAAGAGTTGTGTAGATATTGGGTTGAACAAAATATGTACTTGTGGTAATAAAATCCCCCATTGGCAGCCAGATATTGAACCGGCTTGCCAGATCTCCCTGCCCATAAACCGTGAACCTCCAGATACCGGGAGATACATTCCGGAAACGGAACTCGATTAGTTGATCACCGGTCTGGGTCTCAACTGTCTGATAATTAATAGAGATTACCGTAGGTTCGAAGATAAACGTGATTACCCGGTTAACTCTTAGTCCGGCAGGGATTCTTGATATGTACTCTCCGGAAGGAGATAGTATATCGATCGAATAGATTCCCGGTGCATCCCCCCATAGCTCCATGGAGAAGCCTGTTTCATCTTCCCCTACGTTTAATTCCACCACGTCATTCCCTATGCTGGGATCAATCACTCCGGCATAATGCCTTCCTCTGCTTCCTTCATTTCCTACCGATGTCACTATGACTGTATTAGGGAATTTCCCCACCAATGAAATTTGCGTATTTAAAGGCGATCTTCCATCATGGGCATCCTGTGATGTACCGCAGCCGAAGCACATGACAATTGGTCTTCCCAGTTCCGTGGCCTTAAGGGTGCAGTAATGTACCCCCCACATTAATGAATTCTCCTGAAAACATACAACATTCGGCGGGATTTCAAAAAAGGATCGAAACACCTGCTTTGCCTCCCGTACCTTTACAATCAGCAGCTCAGAATCCGGTGCTACTCCGGCAAATCTCTCATTCTCATTTTCATTTCCGGCAGCAATAGCAGCCATCCTCGTTCCATGTCCGTTCGTGTCCACGCTCGGAACTATAGCTGTTGGATTACCACTGGCTAAAGCCTCATTAATCTGTTCCTGCGTATATTCTGTTCCAAACTCCGTATTAAAGGGAGAGATACCGGTTTCTATCGTCTGATCCCATATGGCAGCAACCTTAGTCGTTCCATCCGGGCGCAGAAAAACAGGATTCGTATAATCTATTCCCGTATCGATAACTGCAATCAGGACACCCTCCCCTCGGAGATTAAATCTGGGTATGTTGCGCAGCTCGGATACTCCGGAGGCCTCCAGACCGGCTTCATCTGTCAGTCCGTACAGGTTTGGTATTACAGAATAACTTAATCCTAGATTCGGAGCTTGGAGCTGGGCGGCAGGTACATATATTACTGCAAAGGCATCACTCATGATTTGAACCGTTGCGTCCTGGTAGCCTAGCAGCCGATTAGGATTATTCATGTAATCCACAATTAAATCAATATAATCATCACTGGTAATCCTCTGTCGATCCTCCCCTGTCATAGTCCACCTCTTTATTTTAATCTAATTACCCAAGAGAATTCATTCATAACACAATACCCGCTCTAAGGCTGTCAAAAACATTATAAATATCCAGGATCCCATACCCCCAGTCCCGATTTGGGTAGACGATATTCACATCTCTTCTGGCTCCCCTGATCATAAGATTTTTCACCGTTACCGTATTCATATCAGGTAGGTTTCCCTGTACAACACCCCATTCCATAAGCATTGCTGCCACTCCTGCAGTATGTGCTGCCGCAGGACTCGTTCCTGTAAATGGTGTAAAGCCCTGATTAAGATCCGGTCCGATGATATTAACGCCCGGAGCAGCGATCTCCGGTTTTATATAATTAATTCTGGTATAGCCTCTGCTGGCATTTAGGTAAAGGCTGTCATCTTCATCATTATATGCTGTAGTAGTAATAGGGGTCTCACTATTCCCTGCGGATAGGATTGTAGTATACGGATCTGAACGGATGAAGAAGGTGTCCTCCGAAATAAAGCCCTGCATCGGTAGCCAGATATGAAAACCATAATCCTTATTACTTCTCTCATATACGTTAATCCTCCAGATACCTGGTGTCGGATTGGCAAAACGAAATAGAATTAGCTGATCACCGGATTGTGATTCTATAATCTGATAATCCAAGTATATTACCGTTCTTTCGAAGATAAAGGTTATTACTCTATTCGTATTAACGCTCGATGTAATACGCGGAATATATTCACCGGAGGGTGACAGGATATCAACTGAGAACAGGCCCGGCACCTGGCCCCATAACTCCATTGAAAAACCAGCCACATTTTCTCCAATATTCAGCTCCACAGTGTCATAACCGGTAGCAGGATTGATTCTACCGAAGTAATGTCTCCTGGCATTTCCTTCATTACCTGCTGCCACAATGATTGTTATGCCTGTTTTGGCTGCATTTAAGGACAGATAGGAAGGTGTTATGCCCTTGCCATCATGGCCTCCCTGGGAGCTCCCAAGGGCTAAGCAGATGACCATCGGCCGGTTTAGGCTGATGGCACTATTAACAAGATACAGTAAACCAAAGAGAATGTCTGTCTCCTGAAAACATACTGCATCCTGAGGTATAAAAAAATAGTCCCTTATGTATTGCTTTGCCTGCTTTAGTTTCACCACAACGTATTCCGAATCGGTTGCTATCCCATAGAAGCCGCTATCCGGTACACTATTACCGCCGGCGATACCCGCCACCATGGTACCATGGCCAACCGTATCGGTACTGGGCACTATATCTAAGGGATTGCTGCTTCTCAGGGCCTCATTAATCTGCTCTCTGGTATACATGGTACCGTAACCGAAGTTCGGAGGAGTGTTCTCACTTTGTATTGTCTGGTCCCAGATTGAGGTTATCCTGGTCGTTTTGTCGGCATATTGAAAAATAGGGTTCGTATAATCAACCCCGGTATCAATAATTCCGAGAAGAATGCCCTTCCCCCGCAAATCAAAATTAGGAACATTTCTGATTCTTATAATACCGGATGACTCGATACTGGACAAACTGATGATTCCATAGCAATCAGGAAGTGCTGAATAGCCATATCTTAAAATAGCATTTTGATCAATCGTTGAGGCAGGTACATTTACGACTGCATACAGATAATTTATGATATGGACCGGCGCCCCCGGAAAAGCATCAAATACCGACATATTCCCATTATATTCAATTAAGAGGTCTGCATAATCCTCACTTATTAACTGCGGCCACTGCTGTGATGTCATTATTTGTTTCTCCGGCTCTATTCTTAATACATATATATTTATTATTTTAGAAACTATGAAAGTTTAATTCCATCAAAAAAGGAGTGCCAAGCACTCCCCGAAGTCTTCCTGCCGAGGCAGATACCCGGCCTTTCCCATACTAACCGGATTTCCTGCCTGTGACAGCCAACCACAAATAAAATCCCCGGGGCTGCCATAGGTTTACAGCTCCGGGGTGTAATCTTAAGATGATTTCTTCTTCCTTCTCTTACGGTGGTTGAAGAGCGCCAATATTCCAAACAATACCGCATCTCCTACGAGGAAAACGATGAGCATCTCGAAGGAAAACTGTTTGTCACTAAGGTAGCCTCTAATCAGAATCCAGGTACCCAGTGCTGACCAGAGGAACGGTACAACAAAGCCCCAGAGGAGCTTCTTCCTGGTAGACATAAAAATCTGAGCGCCTATTAATACTACTGGTACCACGGTAAAGAATAATACAACCACCATATCATAAAATGATTCCGGCATTCTCTTTCGTCCTCCCTATAACAGTGAAATGTAACTATTAAGCGTTAAACATAACCTTCTCGCTGTTAAAGGCTTTTGTAATAAGAGAAGTTATTACCGCTGCTAATATTGCCAGTGTACCAACAGTAATTCCGTATTGGGCTGCCGTATATTCCCCCATGAAAAGGTTCTGAATGCTTATGGCACTATTATAGACCGGTATCGCATAATATTCAATTCCTTTATCGACCCCGCCGGAAAACATTGTCATAATACTGCCGAGCATAACCATAATCATAAGGGGCATAACATAGGTTCCTGCTTCCTTAGCCGTTCTGGCATAGACGGCCACCAGTGATACCAGCGCAACATAGAGATATACCAGGACAACAAGGATGGAGAAGAGCTGCAATATCTCGATCGGAGTAAATCTGATATTACCGATTCCCCCCATTGCACCACCCTGTAGATTTTGGATTCCAACGATTACGGACACTGTATAGATTACAGCGGATAAGCTGGTCAGGATAGCCAGAGATACCAGCTTACCAAATACTATCTCACTTCTCTTAATCGGAGATAACAGCATGCTGGATAAGGTACCCCTCTCCTTCTCACCGGTTATTGCATCAATGCCAAGTCCCATTGCTCCCTGGAACAGCATGATATTGATCAGGAACGGAAGCAGCATGGACAAGCTCTTACCGCTTGCCTTTTCCTCATCAACAAGGATGGATGCCTCGGGATTCTTATCAATATAGAATACCTGAAGCTGCTCCATATCACCAAACCGCTTAGCAAGCAGGGTCTGCTGATAGGTGCTTAATACATTACCAACAAAATTGGTTCTTGCAGCATTGGAATAGTCCTCTGCCGTATTATAAAAGGTCTTTACCTCCGGAATGGCATCTCCGGTTTTTGAATAATCTGCTATCGTTTTCCGGAAGCCCTCATCAAAGACTACAAGCAGATCAATATCACCCTTCAGAATACTATCCTTAATGTCTTGGGTATTCTCCGTCGAATTTAAATAAGTGATATTAGCCTCAAACTTCGCAGCTTCCATGGCTGCCCCAAGATCCTCCGGGGCATTCTGGAGGTAGACGGTAGGTATATGTTTCTCAATATCGCTTTCCATATTCTTAATCAGATTACCCATCAGAGTATACATCACCATAATCAGTACCCCGGGTAGGATAAACAAGCTGATGATCAGCTTTTTATCAGTAAAAACCCTGGTCAGTTCTTTTTTTATGATATGCTTTACACCATTCATCCTTATGCCTCCTCCCGGTTATTCAATTTATACAGTTCAAAAAAAGCATCCTCCAAGTCATTTGTATGAGTCTTGGCTAATATTTCCTTTAGAGTGCCCTCCATGACAAGCTCACCGTTTATGATGATTCCGATGCGGTCACAGAGCTTTTCGGCTTCTGTCATGATATGAGTAGAGATAATTACGGTTTTACCTTCCTTCTTAAGAAGCTTTAAATAATCCGTAACATTTCTTGCCGTAACAATATCCAAGCCGTTCGTTGGTTCATCGAAGATGACCACTTCTGGGTCATGTACGAGGCTGACCGCGATGGAGGCTTTCTGTTTCATACCGGTGGACAGCTCTTCGATTTTCTTATCCTCAAAGCCTTTGATCTCAAAATGTTCAAACAGCTTTTCTCTTCTGGAGTTAATTGTCTGTTCATCCTGACCGTGCAGTCTTCCGAAGAAGTTAAACATATATTTCGGTGAAAACTGAGGATCCAGCTTAATCTCATTCGTAAGAAAGCTAATTCTCTCCCTTACCTTCTCAGATTCCTTCACGGTATCCAGGCCGCATACGGTGATATTTCCCTCTGTAGGCTTTAATAAAGTTGCCACACAACGAAGCGCTGTCGTCTTGCCCGCCCCGTTCGGTCCCAGAAGCCCATAGATTTCGCCCGGCTTTGCCGTAAGGCTCAGATGCTCCACTGCCTTCTTCATATTCTTCTTGGTTCTCTGCTCCTGCATCTGCTTCTTAGTAAGCTTGTAAACCTTGGTTAAATCCTTAATTATTATCATGTTATCCTCCAATCTCCTAAAGATAAAAATGATATGCCAATCTTTGCCATATAGGTATAAGTATAAAGAAAACAAATACTTTGTCAATCATTTTCCATAGAATCTCACTCATGAAAAAAGGTAAGGCGATAGATTATCCAACTTAATAACCGGAATGTCTGCCTGTGGAAGCCAACCGATAAGAAAAAGCTGTTATAAAGTTATAACAGCTTCTCATCCAAAACAATCGTAAACGGACCGTCATTCATCAATTCGACCTGCATATCCGCGCCAAAAACTCCGGCCTCCACACTTCCAAGCCTCTGCCGAATACAGCTTAGGAAATATTCATATAGCTCCATTGCCTTAACCGCTCCGGCAGCATTCGTAAAATCCGGACGATTCCCCTTCCTGCAATCCGCATATAGAGTAAATTGGGATACAACCAATATCTCCCCCTTCACATCCTGCAGGGACAGGTTTGTCTTGCCGTTCTCATCCGCAAAAATCCTCAGCTTCAGTATTTTCTCGATATAACGGTCTGCAACCTCTTTCGTATCCTCCTGCCCGACCCCCAAGAGAAGCAGTAATCCCTTCCCGATCCTTCCGGTAATTTGCTCCTCCACGGTAACCTTAGCTTCCTTTACTCTCTGTATCACAATTCTCATAATTATGTCCTTTCGTAAATTAATCCTTACTTCCTTCCCTGATACAGCTCCACTGCCGGATTAAGGTCTCAGGGGAACAGGACGCATTCGCCGGGCTGGTGGAAGGAAGCTGAATGATATCCCTTCTGATATTCGGTAATATATGCTTGCGGTATAGACGGTAAGCAGTACCCCCATTGGCATAGATTCGGGCTATACCGGTTTCCTTAAGCAGAAAGGAGATATCATTCGCCACCACATTGCGAATACTGCTGTCCGAAGAGCCGGTTATCTCACAGCTCATTATAACATCCCATACTGCAATGCGGTTACGTAGAAGTAATTCCTTTTTCTCTTCAATTGTAACCGGAATATCCTGCCCGAATACAGCACTGATTACCTTCCAAAAACGGTTCTGAGGATGGTGGTAATAAAACTCACCTTCCCTGGATTTAACGGAAGGAAAGCTTCCAAGAATCAGTATCCTGGAATGCTCATCATAAACCGGAGGAAACGGGTGTGCAATACGGTCCATAGGCAAATCTCCCTAAAGTCTGAGATATCCGCCCTGCAAGCCTCTCAGGACGGATATCTCGTGTCTGAATCTGTAAGTTATTCTTAGCTTAAGATATCCTTAAGGAAGGAGGTACCTGCTACCTCCGGCCGGATATCAAAATAGTCCAGTATTGTAGCGGCGATATCGGAGAAGGTAGTTCTTGTGCCAATGTTCCGACCCTTCTTAATCTTATCACCGTAAATCACTAAGGGAATATATTCTCTGGAATGATCTGTGGAAGGGGTAGCCGGATCACAGCCATGATCAGCAGTAATCATCAATACATCCTCTTCCCGTAAGCCTTGCAGGATTCTTGGCAGCTGACTGTCAAAGTATGTCAGAGCTTTGGCATATCCGTCCACATTGTTGCGATGTCCGTAAACCATATCAAAATCCACCAGATTTACAAAACAGATACCGTTAAAGTCTCTGCCGGTGCGTTCCATCAGTCTCTCAATACCTTCTTCGTTATTCTGTGTGCGTACGGTATCTGTGATTCCCTTACCGGCATAGATATCATTGATCTTACCGACTGCAAGCACATCAAGGCCCTTCTCCTTCAGCTGATCCAGCATCGTCCTTGAGGGTGCCAGGGAATAATCATGACGATTCGACGTCCGTTCAAAATTCGGATAATCACCTTTAAAGGGTCTTGCGATCACACGACCTACCGCATGCTCCCCTTGAAGAAGCTCTCTGGCTATTTCGCAATAACGGTACAGCTCCTGAACCGGAACCAAATCCTCATGGGCCGCAATCTGGAATACACTGTCTGCAGAAGTATAAACAATCAGTGCCCCGGTCTCCATATGCTCTCTGCCGTAATCCCGGATCACATCCGTACCGGAATAGGGCAGGTTGCAGATGGCTTTCCTGCCGGTTCTCTCTTCAAATGCCTTAATTACCTCTTCCGGAAAGCCCTCCGGATAAGTAGGGAACGGTTTCTCTGATATAATCCCGGCAATCTCCCAGTGCCCGGTCGTAGTATCCTTGCCGCTGGAGCTCTCTGCCAGCCTTGCAATACTACCCTCAAAGTCATCTGAACCGGTTATGTCAGGGAATTTCTCCTTCAATCCGTCTATATGAAATAATCCCAGCTTCTTCATATTCGGCATATCAAAATATTGGCTCCTGGAGGCTGAATATAAGGTATTACTCCCCTCATCTCCATAAATTGCTGCATCCGGCATTTCACCGATACCTACACTGTCCAATACAACCAAAAATACTCGTTTCATAAGCTTCCTCCTATCTCCTATTGATTTAAGGGCTTCTATGCCCATAGTAATTACCATTATATTACTAAATAATTCTACTACTTCTTACCAAATTATATTGATAGCTTCATTATAATAATTTTCACAGCTATTGTCCATGCTTTATTCTCAGAAGAAATTGCCAAACCCTGTTAACCAAGGCTAACCCTGCAAAATAAAGTAACTTTCTGTATATTGTTATCCCCGGATAGTTGTGATATAATTGTCAATGCTAATAGAGGATACTATCTCTCACCAATTATCGGAAAGGCTGGACCAAAATGAAAAAGCTTACTGCTTTAAAGAAACTAATCTTAAAATATAAGCACGGAGCAATCCTGTCTTATTTTTTTGTTTATATGCTTTGGTTTACTTATCTGGAACGTACCATTACAGCTACCTCGGAATTTACCCATATAAAATCCGGGCTGGATGACCTGATCCCCTTTAACGAATTCTTCATCATCCCATATTTTTTATGGTTTGCTTATATTTTTGTTACCGTGGCATATTTCTTCCTTACCTCAAAGCATGAGTTTTATAGAATCTGTGCTTACCTATTCATCGGTATGACGATCTGTCTGATTATTTACACCGTATGGCCGAATGGACATGACCTGCGTGTAGACCCGGAAACCTTAGGCCGCAGTAATATCTTTATTGACATCCTGTCCAGATTATATAATTTTGATACAGCAACCAATGTATTCCCGAGTATCCATGTCTTCAATTCAATTGGAGCCATGATAGCCATTCATAAGAGTGAGCGCCTGGCAAAGATAAAATGGCTGCAGTGGTCAGCCCTCCTGCTAACCATACTGATCTGCTTATCCACGGTATTCTTAAAGCAGCATTCTGTCTTGGATCTTTTTGGAGGTATCGGATTAAGCATCATCATGTATGCTTTAGTATATCTCCCTTCCTGGGGGAAGGTGACCAAGCAGGAGCTCTCCAAGGCTTCATAAAGGAATGTTCCCTAAGCCGCCGGATTATTACGGATGGATAACACAGTAATGCATCCCTTTTATAACAGAGAAGTATAATAAAAAGATAAGCTATTAAGTGATTTTAAAGGAACCGCCAGCCTACGGGGTTTAATAAGACCCACAAAGTAAGAATGACGGTTCCTTTTTTAATGTCGATTGACTGCCATAGGCAGACAATCCGGTTCTGTCGAAGAAGTAGCACCGGCGGTTAGTAACCGCCGATGCTACTTTTCTTAATAAATTATTTTATTTGGTGGAGCATTAGTTAAAGCCGTAGATTTTCTTGCTAATGTTATAGCCCATCTCTACCACTTTTCTGCCGAATTTACCCGGAAGGTTCATGGAACGTCCGAGGATCTGAGAACGGATCTTCTTATACAGCCACCGGTCATAATTCTTTAGGTAATCCCAGATATCCTGCTTCTTGGCGAGACTTTCCTCGCTGCCCTCCTTAATCAGGAATACGGAGCAAATCGTCATCATCATGGATAAATATTTAATCATATAGTTCCTGAGCTTCGGGCTTTTAATCTGCAGCAGGTTGTGGGACTCAATCATAATCTTGGTGATTCTAAGCTGCTGGTCAATCCGCTTAATCATGACCTGTTCATTCACGGATTGGTCCGACCTGCCGATAAAATAGCGATACAGATTCACATCCATATAGTAAAGAGTCTTCACATACGGAAGAGGCTGATACACGAAAATGTTATCCACATAGAAGGTATGTTTCGGCAGATGAATTCCACAATCCTTCAAAAGCTTTGTGCGATAAATTGTGGAATGCATCAGAATATTCTGGCTCTGCTTAAAATGCATGATATCATCCCAGGTAAATATCTGACTCTTAGGCAGTGCCCAATTATAATTAATTACCTTCTTCTTCTTGGCATCCACCTTCTCATAAACATAGTTCGCCAGGAACAAATCCGGGCTGTTACCATCCGCAATCAAGTTCTTTAGGGTTTCCATCACCTGATGGAGTGCTTTTTCATTTACCCAGTCATCGCTGTCAACCACTTTAAAATATAAACCGCTGGCATTGGCAAGTCCGGTGTTCACTGCCTCACCATGACCGCCGTTTTCCTGGCTGATGATACGAATAATCCCAGGGTATTTCGCCTGGTATTCCTCACCGATATTCTGAGTTTCATCCGTCGATCCGTCATTAACGATGATTATTTCCATCTCATCCCCGCCGGATAGCAGAGTTTCTATTGCATGGCTCATATAGGCAGCCGAGTTATAGCAGGGTATTACCGCTGTCAGTAGCTTCATGCTTTTACAGGCCTCCTTATATTAAGTTTTCAGGATTCAGGCATTCCAGTTCTTTCAAAACAAACCGGCCATTTTTACGGATTAATACATCGTCAAAATAGATCTCACCACCGCCGTATTCCGGTGTCTGAATGCATACCAAATCCCAGTGAATTGCAGAATGATTACCGTTCGGCGCTTGGTCTTCATAACAGTTACCCGGTGTAAAGTGGAAGGAGCCCATGATTTTCTCATCAAATAAAGTATCCTTCATCGGCTTTAAGATATAAGGGTTCACACCGATTGCAAATTCTCCGATATAACGGGCGCCTTCATCGGTATCAAGCACATGATTAATTCTCGCCGTATCATTGGCAGTGGCCTCTACAATCTTACCATTTTCAAAACGGAAGGAGATGTTCTCAAAGGTAAAGCCTTGGAATACTGCCGGTGTATTGTAAGTCAGAGTACCGTTAACACTGTCCCTGACCGGAGCGGTGTAGACTTCACCATCCGGGATATTTCTTCCGCCATCACAGGGAACTGCAGGTATGTTTTTAATAGAGAAACTTAAGTCTGTACCGGGTCCGACGATTCTTACCCTATCCGTACGTTCCATTAAAGCCTTCAGATTAAGCATCGCCTCACCCATCTTGGCATAATCCAGGTTACATACATTGAAGTAAAAATCTTCAAAGCCCTCCACACTCATGTTAGCAAGCTGTGCCATAGCCGCATTTGGATAACGAAGCACAACCCATCTGGTCTTCTTAACCCTGATATCATGGTGCACCGGTGTTGTGTAATAGGTCTCATACAGCTTCATCTTATCCGCAGGAACATCAGCATTCTCAGATGCATTATCACTGCCTCGCACTGCCACATAGCAGTCCATCTGCTCCATCTCAGCAGCACCAATTCTGGCTGATAATGCTATCTGCTCCTCAGTACAATTTAAGAGTACCTCTCTTAAGAGGGTCGGGTCCGTATAATGTACGAAGGGCACTCCTCCGACTTTATAGATTTCCTTTACCAGCTGTTTTGCAAGATTCTGAGTTGACATACCGATATAGTGTACATATACCTTATCGCCCTTTTTAACCTCCATGGAGTAGTTTACCAAATTATGAGCTAATTTCTTAATTCTTTCATCCATTCTTTTGTCTCCTTATCGTATTTTGCATTTTATTATTCAAGGTAAGAAATAAATACATTTCCTGCCCCTTCAAACATCACTTTACTATCCTGTAGGCCAATCTTACGGATTTTACCCTGTAGGGGGTCTACTACATTAATATTAAAATTATCACATCCGAAGATAAGTACTGCATCATGCAGACCTGTCATGGCAATGATCGGTTTCCCCTGTGTTATATAATATAACGCTTCCTCCAGGGTGATGCCTGTCAGGCGTACCGGAGTTTTCCCTGCTGTCTCCGCTAATACTTCATAAATAGATTTTCCCTGCAGAGGCACCGGACTTCCCGAACCCTTACCCAGGTACTGAAGCAATATTCCTAAGCAGCTTTCCACTGACTGTTCTGTCTTATTCACTTTGGTACCGTCAAAGCCTGATATGGTATTCTTGGGAGTCTTCGAGGTCTCCTCCCATACCAGCCGTCCATGGTTATCCATTACTACACCCATACCAGCATCCGCCGCTTTAATTGCACCGGCAGTCTCCTTATAGGCACCGGTTATCTCACCTGCAACATAAGAATAATACAGGGTTTCATCCCTTTCCTGCTTCTGAAGCCTTAAGGTCGGATCCTGGGAAATAACCGTATTCACAGTTACCTTCATGTCAGGAACCGCTTCCATAGTAAATCCTGACGGAAGGACCAGATAGAGCTCCGTCAGTGCCTGATCGGTTACCCGGGCGGTTACTCCAAGCAGCGGTCTCTCATTCTTAATCTGGTTCATAATATAGTCCTTTGGTGCAAGCTGATACACATAGGTTCCGTTATCATTTACACTCTCTACCCGCTCCAGTTCAATAATATTATCCTTAACCGTTACATCGGTAACATAGAACCCGGTTTTACTATAATTCTTCAGAACATTTCGGTCAATAGAGGCAATCTCAAGCATATTCATCGGAGCAATGGTTCTGCCATCAATAAGCGTTGTAACCTCATCCTCTACCACAAAGCCATAGATCAGGTTAGAATCTATCATATCCAACAAAAGGATATTATATCCAACTCGTGCTTCGATGTTCTGCTTTTCTCCTGTTTCCAGATTCATGATGACTATGTTCTTTGACAGCTTGGGGTCCGGGTTTCCCTGCCAGGCAACGCAGGCCTTATCCTTAAAAAATACAATTTGATGGGTTCCGATACCGGTGGCCAGCTCCTCCAGCTGTCCGGTAATCAGATTATACGCATAAAAATTATGATATAGGTGGAAGTAAAATACCCCAAGATCACTTACATAGGAAAATGATCCAAGATTCTCCTTCAGGGTCTGATACGGCTCATCCACAGGGATATATACCTTCTCTTCAATTCGGTTCTCTGCCCTGATATAACGGTATAGGACAAGACCAACCTTTCCTTCATATTGACCCCGGTTCATGTAGCCGAATACGAGAAAATCGATATTCCCCTCCGCATCCATATTGAGAATCCGGATATCATGCTGGTCATACAGGTCACGGATATAATCCGTTTGCTCCTGACGGAAGGAGAATACCCGGATAATATCATTCTGCTCCAGATCGTAGAACCATAGTTCTCTGTTTCTTACGAAGGTCAGCTTCTTCTGATCCCGACTGACTTGATTCGGGATATCCTTTACCGAGGATATCCCCAGCTTTAACTGGCTCTTTGACACACTAGCCAGCTTCACATCAAATAACGCTTCCATATTTCGTTCATAGTTAAGAAGATAAATCTTACCATTCGTATACTGTACACGGTAGAACTCTTTCACCTCAAAAATCTCCGGTGCACCGGCTATTTCAGCTCTGATCATATAATACAGCTCTATGGAGGCCATCTCCTGACTGATTTCGATCACGGTGGGAACCACCTCGGTCAGAAATTCCGGTTTTAAGCTGCCCCAGGTAACCAAATCATAGCTGGATCGGATGTTTACTCTAGATAGAGTTGTATTCTCCTGTTT
This sequence comes from Bacillota bacterium, assembly GCA_023409835.1. Classification (GTDB taxonomy): domain Bacteria; phylum Bacillota; class Clostridia; order Lachnospirales; family Lachnospiraceae; genus Mobilitalea. Next base: position 3,149 of record JAEYQV010000026.1, on the reverse strand, counting down.
CTTATCTGTTTCAAGACGTTCTGTAATCCATTCTGCTGTATCCTTATCCTTAATCGCATTATGAAAGCTCATAACAAAGGAAAGCTTTTCATCCAGATAATCTTTCTCGAATCGCTTAACTCTCTGGTAATAATAAATTTTCTTACTTTCACTGGTGATCAAAGTAAACTTAACCGCATAGTCCTTCCCTGCCGCCAGCTCTGTCTTAAACTTAAGCTTGGCTATCTTCTCCGTGCCATTTTCCCCGAAGACACTGACAGAATCCGCTTCGATTAGTTCATTATCATAAAATTCCCTTACCTCATAATTTAATTTCTTAATATTATAATCTTCCTGATTAATAATTAATTCCAAGGACTGATCCGGGCTAAGCGGAGTTACTCCTTCCCTGAGCTTATTGGCATCCAGGTTGCTGCTATAGCCATGGAGACGATTGATTACGGAGTCCCCCGTTCGAACGGTAACCAGAGGAAAGGTCGTTTCCGCCATCATTGTGGTATTATCAACATCAAAAACAACCTCCTTGATATCCCTTGAAAAATAAAAGAGGGAGGCCACAAATACTCCTATTAAAATAAGCACGCGGTATATTAACTTCAGCACCATTAATCCCTTCTTCTGCCCTTATTTTTGCAATAGCCTGTAAAGGCTTGGTGATACACCCAGAAACTCCATGCACTCCTTAATTTTCGTTTCCTTCTCTTCCAGGTTTCTCTGCCTTTCCCTTTTCACTGCCCGAATTAGTATATTCTTAGGTGTATGTTCCATATCGATAAACTCAAGAAGCTGTACCCGATATCCCTTGGTTTCCAGGAGCTCCGCCCTGAGAGCATCTGTGATTAACGCAGACATTCTTTCTTTAATGATTCCATACTTCAATATTGGTTGCAGCAATTCGTTCTGAAGCTGACCATTCAACTCATGCTGACAACAGGGAACGGATAGAATAACCTTAGCACCCCAGTCAACCGCTTTCGATAAAGCATGATCCGTTGCCGTATCACAGGCATGCAGGGTAACAACCATATCCACCTGATCGGTTCCGGTATAGGAAGCAATATCTCCCTGAAGAAACATTAACTTGTCATAGCCATATTTCAGACTAAGGGTATTGCAATGGGTAATTACATCCGCCTTCAGATCCAGTCCTACTACATTAATCTGATATCCCTTCTGGAGCTTAAGGTAATAATACATTGCAAAGGTCAGATAGGATTTGCCGCATCCGAAATCCAGGATGGTAAGTTCTTTGTCCTTATCAAGATTCGGGAGAATATCCTCAATATACTCCAGAAAGCGATTAATCTGGCGGAATTTGTCCATTTTAGCCTTAACAACCATGCCCTCTGCAGTCATGACTCCCAAATCAACCAGAAATGGAAGTGCTTTCCCTTCCTCCAGAATATAATCCTTCCGCCTGTTATGGGAATATACGGCTGCCGAAGCTTCTGATAACGGTTCCGCACCATTCTCCGCTTGGATTGCGGCTTGCTTTTTAACAGCCTTTTTCAGTATGGTTGCTTTGCCTTTTTTACTGATCAGAATATTAACCTGCCCAGTCCTTGATTTTATCTCAGCCTGCTTAAAAAGACCCTCAAACCAGTCCGGTAGCTTAATCAATAGTCCGGCTTTTGAAAGGTTACTATGGAAAACCTTCTCTCCCTTATATTCGGATACCTGAAAATTTATATCCCCCTTAATCAGTACCGGTCGTATCTTCACCTTAAAGCAAATATCTTTATCTGTTGAATTACTGATAACCGCACTGACAAAATCCTGATTCAGATTGTCCTCAAATGCATTTATAATGTTATTATCCATATCTTCTCCCATTCCGCCTAAAGCGGCGGCACAAACAAGACCTGAAAGAATTTCAAAAAGAATTTCCAATGTTAAGATACTCTTTTAACACTTTGTATTATCATTTAGAAGCTCTTTCCGATTGAAAGCGATATTCTTTCCTCTTATATCCTCTATTATTAAGTGACAGCTTGCTGACATACTTCAAAACAACTACGCTGCCTGCCTGATTACTCCTTGATTTCACTTCCCGCTCAGGAAGCTGAAACATCAGATTATTCTATGCCCATTCTCTATTTTATAATCTTTTTGGAAATAGTACAATATAATAATTATTAATTTTACCCAATCTGGTTTTTTTCAAATATTAGCCCTCAGGTTTCGAAGTAACACATTAGCTCTAAAGCTGCATATATTGGTAATAAAAAAGTTTAGGAGCACTAAGATGCAATATTATACCAACATGTCCAAATCCTATCATGAAACGGTAAAGAATGCACAGATTAACAATCGGACAATGCCGAATACAGGCACTCCAGCCAGAAATATTACGAGCCCCGGCAGTACAGCGGCCCCGGGCAACGCAACTGGGAGGTCTAACATAAATCCTTCAACACCAAACGAAATGTCAACAGGTACCGGCGGTTCTATGACGCCTACTCCTCCCTCATCCGTACCTGGTACCGGTACACAAACCGGCACTCCGGGTACTACGACGGGCACAGCTCCCGGTACTCGCACTTCTGCTCCGATGGGTACGACTCCAGGTACCGGTACACAGACCGGCACTCCGGGTACTACGACAGGCACAACTCCCGGTACTACGACAGGCACAACTCCCGGTACTCGTACCTCTGCTCCGATGGGTACGACTCCAGGTACCGGCACACAGACCGGCACTCCCTCCACCCGAATAACACCCGGCTCACAAATTGGTACCCCTCCTGTAACCACCCCCACTACCGGTACTCCCCCAATGAGCAATACCCCTGGTATGGGAACACAGACGGGCTCACCGACGGGAACTACTCAGGGGGGCCGTATGACATCCCCTACCCCGTCCGGTACTATGAATAGGGGAAACACCACCGCTACACCCATGACGGGCACTCCAATGGGGATGCCTTCCCAGACCCCGATGAGGACACCTTCCCAGACCCCGATGACCGGTGCTCCGATGGGGATGCCTTCCCAGACTCCGACGACCGGCTCTCCGATGGGGATGCCTTCTCAGACTCCGATGAGGACACCTTCCCAGACTCCGATGACCGGCTCTCCGATGGGGATGCCTTCACAGACAACGATGAGGACACCTTCCCAGACCCCGATGACCGGCTCTCCGATGGGGA
>JAEYQV010000017.1 GCA_023409835.1 Bacillota bacterium | reverse complement strand
TATTCCGTGAGACGATGACATAATAACAATATACTGTTAATAACCGGAGGAGGAACCTCCCGGTAACAAGGAGATATAATTATGGCCATGCTGGAAGTGAAAAATTTACAGGTTTACTATGGAGTAATACAGGCAATCAAAAATGTATCCTTTGAGGTAAATGAAGGTGAAGTAATTGCCTTAATCGGAGCAAACGGTGCCGGAAAGACTACCATATTGCAAACCGTTACCGGTTTAATTGCCGCTAAAAACGGAGAAGTTCTGTATGAAGGTACTGACCTGCAGAAGATACCGGCCCATAAAATCGTGTCACTTGGAATTGCCCATGTACCTGAGGGCAGACGGGTATTTTCACAGCTGACCGTATATGAGAACCTTCTGATGGGAGCTTATACCCGTAAGGATTCTGAGGAGATAGCCGGTTCCCTTGAAAATGTATATAAGAGATTTCCCAGACTGAAGGAGAGGAAAAACCAGTATGCCGGTACCCTGAGCGGGGGAGAGCAGCAGATGCTCGCGATGGGAAGAGCCTTAATGTCTCATCCCAAAATCATTCTGATGGATGAGCCCTCCATGGGTCTTTCCCCAATTCTGGTGGAGGAGATCTTCGATATCATAAAGGAAATCAGTAAGAGCGGGACAACTGTTCTGCTGGTTGAACAGAATGCAAAAAAAGCATTATCCATTGCAAATCGTGCATATGTTCTAGAGACAGGTAAAATCGTATTAGAAGGTGATGCGAATAAGCTCATGGATGAAGAATCCGTTAAAAAGGCTTATCTGGGTGAATAACTTAGAAGCAGCTGACACCTTATCTTTAGGTATAGCAACAGCCCCGGCAAGTTTGTGTCAGCGCTGCGCACACAAACTTGTGCGCATAATCTCGCTCGGCGAGCCAATTTAGCAGCGCGGAAATGAGGTAAAATATGGATAAATATGTGATTACAATTGCGAGGGGATACGGCAGCGGCGGTAGAACAATCGGTAAGATGCTGTCTGAGGAACTCGGTATCCCTTATTATGACAGGGATCTTCTGAGATTGGCCTCCGATGATAGCGGTATCAATGAGAGGCTGTTTGCTAAGGCGGACGAAAAGATTAAGAAAACCCTGCTGTTCAGGATTGCAAGCAATATATATAAGGGGGAATTAATTCCACCGGACAATGACGACTTTGTATCCAACGACAACCTGTTCAATTATCAGGCGAAGATTATTAAGGAACTGGCAGAGACAGAGTCCTGTATCATTATCGGACGCTGTGCGGACTATATTTTGAAGGATTATAAGAATGTTGTCCGGGTATTTGTTCATGCACCCATGGAGGACTGCATCAACACCCTGAAGGAGATGACCGGCAATCCCGTGAAGGACATTGAGAAGCAGATTGCCACCATCGACAAGCATAGAGCAGAATACTATAAGTATTATACCGGCAGGAGCTGGGAGGACGCTAAGAATTACGACCTTTGCCTCAATAGCAGCCAGCTGGGTTTTGGAAAATGTGTTGAGATTGTTAAGTCCTATCTGGATATCCGTTTCCGATAATTAAGGATGCTATATATAATAGAAGGAGGGGAGTGAAGCTCTCCTTTTTTTCTTGCCATACCGACGAGGTTATTAGTGGCAGGCTGAACGGAATGGAACGGATAGGATAGAACAGAACGGATAGGTAACGGATAGGATAGAACGGATAGGATAGAACAGGATATAATATTCAATATTTGGTATTGATTAGGATATTAGAGTGTGTTATACTTTTACCCAAAAAATCAGGTTGGATACCTGCAACAAGAGAGGGATATGCTATGATTTCAGAAAAGATGGTTGGTTTAGTAAAGAACAGCTCCGTAATTCGGGCAATGTTTGAAGAGGGAAAGCGCCTGGCAGGTATCTATGGCGCAGAGAATGTATATGATTTCAGCCTGGGCAATCCAAGCGTGGAGCCGCCGGTTGAGATTAAGGAAGCACTGCTCCATATTGTTAAGGAAGAGGATCCCAATCTTGTGCACGGATATATGAATAACTCCGGCTATGAGGATGTCAGGGGAAAGGTTGCAGAATCGATTAACCGCAAATTCAATACAGATTATAATGAGAACAATATCGTGATGACGGTCGGGGCAGCAGGAGGACTGAATGTTATCTTTAAGACCCTCTTGAATCCCGGTGATGAGGTGGTCGTATTTGCTCCGTTCTTTGGTGAATACCGCAATTATGTAAGCAATTATGACGGCAGGCTGGTTGTAGTTACACCGGACACCGCAAGCTTTCAGCCAAATCTTGAGGAATTTGAGCAGAAGCTGACGAAGCAGACCAAAGCGGTACTTATAAATACACCGAATAACCCGACCGGTGTTGTGTATTCCGAAGACACCATAAAGAGGCTGGCTGACATATTAAATAAGAAGCAAAAGGAATTTGGCACCTCCATCTATCTGATTTCAGATGAGCCTTACCGTGAGCTTGCCTATGACGGAATCGAAGTTCCCTATATCACGAAATATTATGCCAATACGATTGTCGGATACTCCTTCAGTAAATCCCTATCCCTCCCCGGAGAGAGAATCGGATATCTGGTGATCCCGGAGGAAGTAGATGATTTTGAAGATGTGATAGGAGCAGCAAATGTGGCGAACCGGATCTTAGGCTATGTCAACGCTCCTTCTCTGATGCAGAGAGTGGTAGGAAGATGTCTTGAGGCTAAGGTGGAGGTCGAAATCTATAACCGTAACAGAGAGCTGCTGTATAACAGCCTGATCTCCTATGGTTATCAATGTGTTAAGCCTCAGGGAGCATTTTATCTTTTTATCAAAGCCCTGGAGGAGAATGACAAGGCCTTCTCTGAAGCGGCCAAAAAGCATAATCTGTTGATTGTTCCGGGCTCCTCCTTCGGATGTCCCGGTTATTGCAGAATTGCTTACTGCGTGGATTACGACATGATCACAAGATCGTTACCTGCTTTCAAGAAGCTTGCAGAGGAATACGGCCTGTAAGCAGGTGTCAATTAATATCAAATCTTTCATATGCGCTAAGAAAGTGCGCAGAATAGGAGAAAATATGAGGCCCTGGGAGAACAATATCAGAAAGGTAATTCCCTATGTTCCGGGAGAACAGCCGAACAAGGAGAACATGGTGAAGCTGAATACGAATGAGAATCCGTTTCCGCCGGCACCGGGAGTCAGAGAGATACTGCAGGGACTGGATGTTGATCGGCTGCGGCTGTATCCGGACCCTGCCATACGGATTCTTGTAGAGGAACTGGCTGACTTTTACCATATGGAGCGGGACATGGTATTCGTCGGTGTAGGATCGGATGATGTTCTTGCCACGGCTTTCCTGACCTTTTTCAACTCCGATCTACCCATTCTGTTCCCGGATGTCACATATTCCTTTTATCCGGTTTGGTGTGACCTGTTCCGAATCCCTTATGAAACGCCGGCCCTTGATCCGGATTTTCGTATCGTGAAGGAAGACTATTATAAGGAAAACGGCGGAGTTGTCATTGCCAACCCGAATGCGCCTACCGCAGTGTATGAGGAGCTATCGCTAATCGAGGATATCCTTCGGCATAACCGGACTTGTGTTGTAATTGTAGATGAGGCGTATATCGATTTTGCAGGAAGGTCTGCAGTGGAGCTGATCAGGCAATATGATAATCTGCTGGTGGTTCAGACCTTCTCCAAATCCCGCTCCATGGCTGGCATGAGGATTGGTTATGCTATGGGTAATCCGGCCCTGATCAAGGCATTAAATGATGTCAAATATTCCATCAACTCCTACACCCTGAACCAGACGGCAATCCTGTCCGGAGCAGAGGCGGTAAAGGATTCGGATTATTTCTATGAGGGAATCAGAAGGATTAAAGAGACCAGGACGAGAGCAGAGAAGGAATTCAGTGCCTTAGGCTTTTCCTTCCCCGGTAATGGCGCCAATTTCCTGTTTGTATCCCATGAGAAGATCCCTGCCAAAGAGATATTTAAGGCATTGCGGGAGAAGGATATCTATGTACGTTATTTTGATCTGCCGCGGATTGATAATTACTTAAGAATCACCATAGGTACCGAGGAGGAGATGGAGAAGCTGTTTGACTTCTTAAGAGAATATATTAAGCAGTATCCTATGTAGGTGTTACCACGCCGGGTATTTACCCGGCGATGTGTTCGATTCCACATGCTTTGTGTTTGTGGCAATTAAATTAATACTTTTTTAATTATATCATAAGCTTATTTTCCTTTTTTATTCGAGAATAATGTTATAATAGAGCTATCAGAAAACTTTATGTAACCCACCGGGCGGAGAGGAGTATAATTTTGAAGATTTTATTAGCGGAAGATGATTTCGCCAGCGGAAAATTTATGATGCGGTTCTTGTCAAAATACGGAGAATGTGATGTTACGGTCGATGGAACAGAAGCAGTGGAGGCTTTTGCCATGGCCTTACAATCTGATGATGGTTATGATCTGGTTTGTCTGGATATCATGATGCCGGTGCTGGATGGCTATCAGGCATTAGAGAAGATCAGAGAGCTGGAAGAGAAGGCAAATGTACCTG
>JAEYQV010000003.1 GCA_023409835.1 Bacillota bacterium | reverse complement strand
GCAGCGACAGCTCCTATGTATGGAATATTGAATTAAGAGACGCAAGACCGGTAGATTATGAGAAGGATACGGATTATTACCGTGCCTATGCCAGTGCAACGGTGGATGCCAAGACCGGTAAGATTTTAAGCTTCTACGCAAGCCTCAAGAGCAATTATGACGATAAAACCGGTAAATGGAATCAGGTTAAGATTAACTATGATAGGGAGAAAGGCCGTACCATACTTGAGAAATTCCTGAAATCACAGGTAAGCTCACGTTTCAACAAGACAAAGCTGGTAAGTCAAAATGATGACTATATCGCTTATTATAAGGGAGAGAACACTCCGATATACGGAGGCTTCAGCTACCAGTACAACAGGTTTAATGAGGGTGTGGAGTTTGTATATAACGGTATCTATGGTTCAGTAGACGGTGTTACCGGTAAAATATATTCCTACCATACCAATTGGGACGATAATATTAAATTTGAATCCACGAGTGGTGCAATGTCTGCAGATAAGGCGTTGGAGAAATACCTCTCCAAGGATGGCTTCCAACTGAAATACGAAGTAAATGTAGTCAACTCTTATGACCCGAATTATGTTGGCAATGATAAATATTATGAGTCTTCGGAAGCTTATGATATCAAATATGAGGTAAGACTGGTTTACCGTCCGGATGTAAATCCTTCCGATATCTCTCCTTTTACCGGAGAGCAGCTCAATAATGACGGGACGGTTTATCAGGTGAAGAAGCCGTATGTTTACAGTGATATAACGGATACACCGGAGAACAAGGAAATCCTGTTACTGGCAGATATGAATATTGGCTTTGAGGGCGGCATGTTCTATCCGGGTAAGGATATTACAGTTTCCGAATTCAACTCCTTATTATCACAGATCGGTTATTATTACAATAATAATGAAACCACTACCGTAGTCGACCTTCCGATTACCAGAGAAGAGATTGCCTTTAACTTAATTGACCGACTCGGTCTTAAGAAGATCGCAGGACTCCAGGGGATCTATACCACAGGCTATAATGATGAGTATAATATCAGTAAGCAATATCTTGGTGCTGTAGCATTGGCGAAGGGTTACGGTATCATGGATGCAAAATCAGGGAATCAGTTCAACCCGAAGGATAATGTAACAAGGGCAGAAGCGGTACACCTGATCATGAGCTACATCAAGGTGCAGAAGCAAGGGACGTATTAGAATACAGATAGGATAATGTTAGGGGGAAGCCATATAGCTTCCCCCTTGAAATAATAGTGAGTCCTAATCAAGCAGTGTATCGACAGGGAAGCCTTAGAAGAGTGCTTCTTCCTGGTAAAATAGCAGGAGGTTGATAAGAAGAACAACTGTAAGAAGAGGATAGAAGATAGAATAAAATAAGCGGAAACGATAGATCGCTTCCGCTTATTTTGAAAAAGGCTGTCCGATCGGACAGCCTTAATTAGTTAACTATTATGCAAGTTTATTAACAGCCTTAGTTAAACGGGATACTTTTCTTGCAGCTGTGTTCTTGTGGTAGATACCCTTGGAACATGCCTTATCAATCTCAGCAACGGCTGCAACTAAAGAAGCGCTTGCAACAGCCTTGTCGCCTGTAGCAACTGCTGTGTCTACTTTCTTCATCATCGTCTTAACCTTGGACTTGATTGACTTATTTCTTTCAGCCTTCTTCTCGTTTACTAAAATTCTCTTTTTAGCAGATTTAATGTTAGCCAATATTACACCTCCAATATGAATATAATGGACCAACCGGTTATCCAAGGGCAACGATTTGAGAGTGGGCTGCCGAACATGGATTGTTGGTTTCGAATTCTTGTCTCATTAAATCCGGACACGGACGTTATAATGAAAACATACTATTAAATAATAGTCGATACATCCTGTTATGTCAATACATATTTTTAAAAGTTAAGCGAAAAATATGCAGTATATAATAATATATTTACCGGAAGTATCCATAGATGAGGACACCGGATGGATAACAGGGATAGGATGAAGAGGGATCACTGTTTGATTAATCAAATAATGGAGGTAACAAGAGATGGAACGAAAAGTCAGGACGGATCTGGCACTTGAGGTTAGGGAAAGCTTTCCAGAGGATGATGTGGAGATAAAAGGAGTTGAATTAACGGAGGATTATGACGAAGAGCATAACATTCGGGTATCAACAGTGGTAATTAAGGATGAGAAGGGTGCCAGTGCCATGCAGAAGCCGATCGGAACCTATATCACGATTGAGGCTCCGGAGCTGGCTAAATCCGATGAGGAATACCATAAGCCTGTTACGGCTGCAATTGCTGCTAATCTGAAGAAGCTTGCAGGCAATCTAAAGAAGGAAGAGGTGTTGATTGTCGGTCTGGGAAACCGGGAGGTGACACCGGATGCCCTGGGCCCTCAGGTAGTGGACAACTTATTTGTCACCAGACATCTGATCCGGGAATACGGGACGGAATTCAGGGAAAAGAACCGGCTTGGAAGTGTCAGCGCCATATCCCCCGGAGTAATGGCACAGACCGGAATGGAAGCACAGGAGATTGTAAAGGGGATTATTAATGAGACAAATCCAAAGCTGATCATTGCAATCGACGCTTTGGCTTCCAGAAGCGTAAGCCGTCTGAATACTACGGTCCAGCTGGCGGATACGGGAGTCAGCCCGGGCTCCGGGATTGGCAATAACCGAAAGGCTCTGAATGAAGAAAGCCTAGGAACGAAAGTGATAGCGCTGGGAGTTCCGACGGTTGTGGGGGCCTCTACCATTGTGGCGGACACCCTGACAAAATATATGGAGAACAGTGGCTTCAGTGAAGAGGATATCTACAAATTTATATCTGAAGTGAATGGACAGAATATGGATAATATGTTTGTTACTCCAAAAAACATTGACGAATCCATCAAACGTATCAGCTTTACGGTATCGGAGGCTTTAAATTCCTGTTTTTCACAACCTGCATAAGGACAGGTACTAAATACAGGTCTGCTGAATATAATGAATCAGGTTCAGGGAAATCATATCCTGGTATGGAGGCAGTAATGAATCGATTCAAAAGGTTTCGGGGCAGAGAAAAACTTCATCCGGCAGCATTAACAGCACTGGTGCTTTTATTAGCATGCTTTTTGCTGCGTTTGTTAACTCTGTCCTTTTCCGTTGAAATTGGCCAAGCCAAGAAAAATATCGGTACCATGCTAATACATAATCTATGCATTAACATCATGGAGTCCGGTTCCAGTCTGATTGGCTATCAGTCGGAGGAGGAAGCATCAAAGCCACTGCTGGCGGGCATATTATCCCGGGAATATGCCCTGTATGAGAATACGGAGGGTGGCAGGGCACAGCCTTATCTCATCGAGGAATCGGGGGGCTATCGGCTAGAAGCGGATGGTATTGCAAAAACCACAGACAAGGGGTTTGCAGAACCTGTGAATGATACTTTAGCCACAGGCGAGGGGATTGCAGAATCCGTTAAAGATACGGCAGCCACAGAAGCAGCAGTGATGAACGACGGCAGTAACATGAAAGGGAATGAAGACCGCAATTATATGTACTATCCGGTCACCGGCGGAAGGCTGACGAGGGAATTCATCCTTACGAATGGGGCGGCCTATGACGAAAGCAGCTTCAGCGAGCTGGTAAAAGCAGATTCGATATCCGGACAGAGTCAGGCAGATCAGCTTTCGGTCGGAGTTTTGGATGGCGATGTATATATGGAGCAAACCGACAATGTGCATACCGGAGGGGAAGGCTCCTCGGTAGAGACCATGCGAACCAATAGCGGAACTGCATTTACCATGGAGCAGCTAAAAGATGTCGGCTTCCTGATACGTAACTTCTACATCGTAGATCCGGATACGTCAATTACGGATAGCCTTTTTCATTCTGAGGAGATGCTGGGTAAGGATATGACGATAAAACAGGGAAATGATGCTCCTCAGATATTGATCTATCATACCCATTCCCAGGAGGCTTATATCGACAGCAGAAAGGGTATGGTCGAAGATACCGTAGTAGGCGTCGGTACCTATCTGACAGAAATATTGGAAGAGGAATATGGCTATAATGTCATCCATGATACATCCACTTATGATATCATGGGTGGGGATATAGATCGTAATAAAGCCTACAATTATGCAAAGGATGGGGTAAGTAAGATACTCGAGGAGAATCCGACCATTGAAGTTATCATTGATCTTCACAGGGACGGCAGTGCAAAACGTTCCACGGAGCTGGATGGTAAGGAGACAGCTCAAATTATGCTATTTAACGGTCTCTGCAGAAATACGACCGGACCGCTCGCTAGTTATGATAATCCGAACCTTAAGGATAATCTGGCCTTCAGCCTTCAACTCCAGCTGAAATCCCTGGAAAAATATCCGGGTTTATTCTATAAGAATTATCTACATAGCTACCGCTACAACCTTCATTTGAGACCGAAAAGCATCCTGGTGGAGCTTGGTACCAACTATAACACCCTGGACTCTGCAAGGAATGCAATGGAACCCTTTGCAGAAATATTGGATGCGGTATTAAAGGGAGAATAGCTAACCACCTGCTGTTGCAAAGTCAAAATAACCACATCTTGTAACTGGAAAAATGGTATGTTATAATAAAGCGCGGAATTGATTAAGTTTACGCAGTAAGCTTATAGTATGTACTTGATTGTAGCAAAAGATCGTGAAATAGGATGTTCATGATATAGTTTAAGCAAAAGCATTTGGACGAGCCGATGCCAATTTACATTACAGGAGGAATAACATGTCCTTAGATCAGAGTAAAATAAGGAATTTTTGTATCATTGCCCATATTGACCACGGCAAATCTACCCTGGCAGACCGAATCATCGAGAAGACCGGGTTACTTACCAGCCGCGAAATGCAGGCTCAGGTACTAGACAATATGGATCTGGAACGTGAACGCGGAATTACCATTAAGGCCCAGACCGTCCGTACTGTTTATAAAGCAGAAAACGGAGAGGAGTATATCTTTAATCTTATAGATACTCCGGGACATGTGGATTTTAACTATGAGGTATCAAGAAGCCTGGCTGCCTGTGAGGGAGCTATCCTGGTGGTGGATGCGGCACAGGGAATCGAAGCCCAGACCCTGGCCAACGTATATCTGGCTCTGGACCATAACCTGGATGTAATGCCTGTGATTAATAAGATTGACCTTCCGAGCGCGGAGCCGGAGCGCGTTATCGCAGAGATTGAGGATGTAATCGGACTGGAAGCCCATGATGCTCCATTAATATCCGCTAAGATGGGATTGAATATTGACCAGGTATTAGAACAGATCATTACGAAGATTCCGGCGCCGAAGGGCGATGTACAAGCTCCGCTTAAGGCATTGATCTTTGACTCTCTATATGATTCCTATAAGGGTGTTATTATTTTCTGCAGGATTAAAGAGGGAAGTGTAAGGAAGGGAACCAAAATACGAATGATGGCAACCGGAGCAGTATCTGACGTAGTGGAGGTCGGTATCTTCGGTCCCGGACAATTCATTCCCTGCGACGAGTTGACCGCCGGTTCTGTAGGATATATAACGGCCAGCCTGAAGAATGTGAAGGATACCCGGGTCGGTGATACGGTAACCGATGATGAGCGGCCCTGTGCAGAGCCTCTGCCGGGCTACAAGAAGGTTCATCCGATGGTTTACTGTGGTATGTATCCTGCAGATGGTGCGAAATATCCCGATCTCCGGGATGCTCTGGAGAAGCTGCAGCTAAATGATGCATCCCTGCAGTTTGAGCCGGAAACCTCGATTGCTCTGGGCTTTGGCTTTCGGTGCGGCTTCCTGGGACTGCTGCATCTGGAGATCATTCAGGAGAGGTTGGAGAGGGAATATAATCTGGACCTTGTAACCACGGCCCCTGGTGTTGTTTATAAGATCTATAAAACGGACGGAACGGTTATGGAAATTACGAACCCGACCAACATGCCGGATCCCTCCCTGATAGAATATATGGAGGAGCCGATCGTCTCGGCAGAGATTATGGTAACCACGGAATTCGTAGGCTCCATCATGACGCTTTGCCAGGAAAGACGCGGTGTCTATCTTGGAATGGAATATATGGAGGCAACCAGAGCACTGCTGAAATACGAACTACCTCTGAACGAAATTATTTATGATTTCTTTGATGCCTTAAAATCCCGTTCGAAGGGCTACGCCTCCTTCGACTATGAATTAAAGGGTTATGAACAATCCGAGCTGGTGAAGCTGGATATTCTCATTAATAAGGAAGAAGTGGATGCGCTATCCTTCATTGTCCATGCGGAGAGTGCTTATGAGCGTGGAAGGAGAATGTGTGAGAAGCTGAAGGAGGAGATACCCCGTCAGCTGTTCGAGATACCGATTCAGGCGGCGATCGGCAGTAAAATCATTGCCAGAGAGACCGTGAAAGCGATGCGAAAGGATGTCCTTGCCAAGTGCTACGGTGGTGACATCACAAGAAAGAAGAAGCTGCTGGAGAAGCAGAAGGAAGGCAAGAAGAGGATGAGACAGGTCGGCAATGTTGAGATCCCGCAGAAGGCCTTCATGAGTGTCCTGAAGCTGGATGATAATTAATTGATGGAATCGGAGAACTGTAGGATTACAGCTTAGCAGCTTGGCGGTCTGAGCTTATATAAGATAAGGTGCTGTAAAACATGATACCTTCCGAAAGGAAAGGGATTGCTTTTGCATCACCTTATTTTATTAGCGGTTGGCTGCCATAGGTCGACAATCCGGTGTATCACTTGTAATCGTATGAAGCACGGCGAGTCTTATATCGAAGGCTTTTATAAGCAGACATCTTACCGGGAAAGCTTGGTTGGCTATGTCTTCGGTATATATTATAATACAGGATTCGTCCGTGGGAATGGAGATATCGTATGGAACATACAGTAAAAAATAGGAAGGAACGTTTGGGATTATATATTCATATCCCCTTCTGCGTCAGAAAATGCGATTACTGTGATTTTCTATCTGCCCCGGCAACGGAGGCAGTGAAGCAGCGCTATTTTGATGCTCTTCTGGCAGAGATCAGAAGCTATAAGGGAAAAACGGATGGTTATACGGTTCCGACCATTTTTATCGGAGGCGGAACCCCCTCCTGTGTCGAGGCGGTTTATATTAAGAAGGTATTGGATGCAATATGGGAGGTATTTGAGGTACGACCGGAGAAAGAAATCACGTTATCGACAGGGGAGCAGCCGATAGCTTTACCATCAGAAGCAGCTGTAAAGGCTGAGATTGAAGTGTCCATCGAGGTTAATCCGGGTACGATTGATGAGGATAAGTTGATCGCTTATCGGGAAGCAGGGATAAACCGTTTAAGCTTCGGATTACAGTCAACACAGGATCAGGAGCTTAAGCTTCTGGGAAGAATTCATAATTACGAGGAGTTTGTGAGAAATTATGAGATGGCCCGCAGATTAGGTTTTCATAATATCAACATTGACCTGATGTCGGCACTGCCGGGACAAACTCTGAAGGACTGGGAAGGGACACTTCAAAAGATTGCGGTCCTGGGACCGGAGCATATCTCTGCCTACAGTCTGATCATCGAAGAGGGGACCCCTTTCTATGAGCGATACCGGGAGGGGAGTGAGGGTGCTTGTGAGCTTCCCGGAGAAGATACGGACAGGGAAATCTATCTTCGGACGAAGGAAATTTTAGAGTCCTATGGGTATCACAGATATGAGATATCAAATTATTCGAAGGCCGGCTATGAATGCAGGCACAACCTGAGCTATTGGACGGGAGTAGAATATCTTGGGCTCGGTCTAGGGGCCTCCTCCCTGGTCTGTCACACCCGCTTTCATAATACACCGGAGCTTGAAGAATACATCTCAGAATGCAACGGGCTGAACAAACAGGAGTTGAACGCACCGAATGAGAAAACCTTAGAACAGGCTTCCATAGGGTTACCCGATACCCTGGGTATCAGAAGAGAGCTTCAGCCTTTGACCCTGAAGCTGCAAATGGAGGAGTACATGTTCCTGGGGCTTAGGATTACAAAAGGAATCAGAAGGGAGGAATTTAAGCGGCGCTTCAAAGCTTCCATAGACTCAATCTATGGGGCGGTTATTGATCGTTTTCTGGCGCAGGGTCTGCTTGCTGAGAAGGGAGATTATCTCTGCCTTACGGACCATGGAATTGATATCAGTAATGTTGTCTTAGCAGAATTCTTACTTGATTAAAAAGATGTAAGACCAGTCATGTCAAGTCTTGGGTATGACTGGTCTTTTTAACTATATAGACACTCGTTAGAAGAGTCCTTTTCTTGGTCCATCTGATCGAAAGCTATGTTATAGATAGGAAGTCAGATGAAGTAATATAAGGAAAATATTTTGAAAATATTCTTGACAAACGATATCGGTAGTGATATTTTATAACTAGATGTTAGCACTCCAATGAAGTGAGTGCTAACAAGCCCCAACAACACAGCTTACAAATGGTACGGATCGAGGTGGATTATGCAGGAGCTAGATGAGAGAAAATTAAAGATCCTTCAGGCTATCATCCAAAATTATCTTGAGACAGGTGAGCCGGTGGGCTCAAGAACTATTTCAAAATATACCGATTTAAACTTGAGTTCAGCAACCATCCGAAACGAAATGTCTGATCTGGAGGAGCTCGGTTATATCATCCAGCCCCATACCTCTGCGGGCCGAATTCCCTCCGACAAAGGCTACCGTTTATATGTGGATCTGCTGTTAAAGGATAAAATTAAAGAAGTTGAGGATATGAAGGAGATATTGCTCCAGAAGGCTGATAAGCTGGAGAATATCCTGCAGCAGGTTGCAAAGCTTCTGGCTGTCAATACGAATTATACGACAATGGTTACAACGCCTCAATATAAGAAAAAGGTAAAATTTATTCAACTGACTGAAATTGATGAGAGCCAGCTGCTGGCAGTTCTGGTATTTGAACGTAATATCGTCAAGAATAAAATTATCAAAGTATCAGCATCCTTAAATAAGGAAACTATTTTAAAGTTGAATATTGTATTAAATACCTTCCTGCAGGGCCTGGATCTGGCAGAAATTAATCTTCCGGTAATTACAAAGATGAAGGAGCAGGCAGGAGATTACAGGACGATCGTCAATGATATTCTGGACGCAATCATGCAGGCAGTGACGGAGGATGATGACATTGAGATCTTTACCTCGGGAACTACGAATATTCTGAAATATCCGGAATTAAGCGATAAGGATAAGGCCTCCGAGCTATTATATACTCTGGAAGAGAAGAAGATGCTGACAGAGCTGATTCAGGATAAGATAGAGGATGAGGACAGTCGTGGTATTCAGGTTTATATCGGAGATGAGACTCCGGTGGAATCCATGAAGGATTGTGCAGTCGTAACAGCTACCTATGAGATTGAAGAAGGAGTCTATGGCAAGGTAGGTATCATCGGACCGAAACGAATGAATTATGAGAAGGTGGTCAGCACTCTTCAGAATCTAATGACTCAACTGGATGATATATTTAAAAAGAAGACATAGGGCAGATTAACATAAGATAGGAAAGGTGGTTGGTCTTAATTGCAGAATACCGATAAGACGATAGAAGTTATCAAAGCAGCCATGGAAAAGGAGAGCAAAATGAAGGACAGAACAAAGGAATCTATGGATGATTCGATAGATGCCAAGGTGAAGCAGGAAGAGATGACAGACTCTGATTTACAGGAGGCTGCAGAAGTTTATCCGGAGGAGGAAGAAACAGAAGCCGGGGAGCCGGAGGAAAGCTTAGTTACCGATGAGGATGACACACAAGATAAGGCGAAGGGTGACTCGGAAGGAAAGAAAGCAGGAAAGTTTTTTAAGAGCAGCAAAAACAAGGAACTGGAAGCAAAGGACTTAAAGATTGAAGAGCTTTCGGACCGCATAATGAGAAACATGGCGGAATTCGATAACTACCGTAAACGCACGGAAAAGGAAAAGTCTCAGATGTTTGATATCGGTGTGAAAAGCATTGTTGAGAAGCTGCTTCCGATTATCGATAATTTTGAACGGGGTCTGGGAACAGTTAACGAGAAGGATAAGGAAAGTGCTTTTGTTCAAGGCTTTGAGCTGATTTACAAGCAACTGATCGGTGCTCTTGAAGAAATCGGTGTTAAGCCGATTGAAGCGGTAGGTAAGGAATTTGATCCGGTTTACCATAACGCAGTAATGCACGGAGAGGATGAGAATCTTGGTGAGAACATCATCTCCGATGAATTCCAGAAGGGATATATCTACCGTGATATCGTTGTCAGACACAGCATGGTAAAGGTAGTGAATTAATACGCAACCACTGATATCCTGACAAGGTCAGGAGGATTACACTAACAGATTATTATTTAATAATATAGGAGGAATAGATTATGGGTAAAATTATAGGAATTGACTTAGGTACCACCAATTCATGTGTTGCCGTAATGGAAGGCGGAAAGCCGGTAGTTATCGCAAATACCGAAGGTGCCAGAACCACACCTTCCGTAGTGGCATTCACAAAGACAGGAGAGCGTTTAATTGGTGAGCCTGCAAAGCGTCAGGCAGTCACTAATTCGGATAAGACTATTTCGTCAATCAAGAGGCATATGGGCACGGACTATCGTGTAAAGATTGATGATAAGAGATACTCACCTCAGGAGATTTCTGCAATGATTCTCCAGAAGCTGAAGACCGATGCGGAGAGCTATCTTGGTGAAAAGGTTACCGAAGCAGTAATCACGGTACCGGCTTATTTCAACGATGCTCAGAGACAGGCAACCAAGGATGCCGGTAAAATTGCAGGACTTGATGTTAAGAGAATTATCAACGAGCCTACTGCAGCAGCATTAGCTTACGGACTTGATAATGAGCATGAGCAGAAGATCATGGTTTATGACCTGGGTGGCGGTACCTTCGACGTATCCATCATCGAAATCGGTGACGGCGTTATCGAGGTTCTTGCAACCTCCGGCGATAACCGTCTCGGTGGTGACGACTTTGATGATAGAATTACCAGATACATGATAGATGAGTTTAAGAAGAGCGATGGAGTAGATCTTTCCACCGATAAGATGGCATTACAGAGATTAAAGGAAGCAGCTGAGAAGGCAAAGAAGGAATTATCCTCTGCAACCACAACCAACATTAACCTTCCTTTCATCACCGCAACCGCTGACGGGCCGAAGCATTTCGATATGAACTTAACCCGTGCAAAGTTTGATGAACTGACCCATGACCTGGTAGAAAGAACAGTAATTCCCGTACAGAATGCTCTTAAGGATGCAGGCATCTCCGCTTCAGAATTAAAGAAGGTTCTGTTAGTCGGCGGTTCCACCCGTATGATCTCCGTACAGGATAAGGTAAGACAGTTAACCGGTCAGGAGCCTTCTAAGACTCTGAATCCGGATGAATGTGTAGCCATCGGTGCTTCCATCCAGGGTGGTAAGCTGGCAGGCGATGCCGGTGCAGGTGATATCCTGTTACTGGATGTAACTCCTCTGTCCCTCTCCATCGAGACTCTGGGTGGTGTAGCTACCAGATTAATTGAGAGAAATACCACTATCCCGACGAAGAAGAGCCAGATCTTCTCCACAGCAGCTGATAACCAGACTGCAGTTGACATCAACGTGGTTCAGGGTGAGAGACAGTTCGCGAAGGACAACAAGAGTCTCGGACAATTCCGTCTCGATGGAATTCCGCCGGCAAGAAGAGGCGTTCCTCAGATCGAGGTTACCTTCGATATCGATGCCAACGGTATTGTAAATGTATCTGCGAAGGATCTCGGAACAGGAAGAGAACAGCACATCACAATTACAGCAAGCTCTAACCTTTCCGATAACGATATTGAAAAGGCAGTTAGAGAAGCAGCTGAATTTGAGGCACAGGATAAGAGACGTAAGGAAGCAATTGATGTCAGAAACGATGCTGACTCCATGGTATTCCAGACAGAGAAGGCCTTAGGTGAGGTTGGCGATAAGATCAATGCGAGTGAAAAGGCTACAGTAGAAGAAGATCTTGCAAGATTGAAGGAGCTGATTGAGAAATCCAATCCTGAGGTTATGAGCGAGGGTGAGGTTGCAGATATTAAGTCTGCGAAGGAAAAATTAATGAATGATGCTCAGGCGTTATTTGCAAAGCTGTATGAGCAGAGCGGTGCAGCCGGAGCAGGCGGCCCCGGCCCTGACATGTCAGGCGCAGGTGGTAATAACTCCTCCCAGACCTATGACGGTGACGTTGTAGACGGTGATTATAGAGAGGTATAATCGGTTGGAATAACGGCCGTGACCGGTTAAAGAATGGCTAGCCGTCAGATAAGGTAAGAGCGCTTGCCTTATCTGACGGATTTACTTGACGGATATCAATTTATTCGTTAAGATGGATTTTACATGAATAAGGTTATTGATAGGTGGTCCTTACAGACTGCCTATTTGCCTATGATAAAGTGAAATTAGCAGCAATGAAAGGTGTAGAAAAGATGGCGGATAAAAGAGATTATTATGAGGTCTTAGGTGTCAGTAAGACAGCGACGGATGACGAATTAAAAAAAGCATACAGACAACTGGCGAAAAAGTACCATCCTGATACCAACCCTGGGGACAAGACAGCAGAAGCAAAATTCAAGGAAGCTTCCGAAGCCTATGCAGTACTCAGCGATGCAGATAAACGCAGACAGTATGACCAATTCGGACATTCCGCCTTTGAAGGCGGTGCCGGTGGCGGTGCTGGCGGCTTTGATTTCAGCAGCTTTGATATGGGAGATATCTTCGGGGATATTTTCGGAGATCTTTTTGGCGGTCGCTCCAGACGTACGAGTAATGGGCCAATGCAGGGGGCTAATCTCAGAACTGCTGTCCGGATAACCTTTGAGGATGCTGTTTTTGGTACAGAAAAGGAACTGGATCTGAATTTAAAGGATGAATGTGAAACTTGCCATGGCAGCGGAGCAAAGCACGGAAGCAGTGCGGAAACCTGCTCAAAATGCGGCGGTAAGGGTCAGGTGGTCTATACTCAGCAATCCCTGTTCGGTATGGTAAGAAATGTCCAGACCTGCCCGGATTGTAAGGGAACCGGTAAAATCATCAAGGAGAAATGTCCGGATTGCTATGGTACCGGCTTTATCTCCAGCAGAAAGAAAATTAAGGTATCCATCCCTGCAGGTATTGATAACGGACAAAGCGTAAGAATCCGAGGGAAGGGCGAACCGGGAAGCAACGGGGGACCCAGAGGAGATCTGCTGGTGGAGGTTGAGGTTAGCAGACATCCTATTTTCCAGAGACAGGATTTTGACATCTTCTCAACAGCACCGATCTCCTATGCGACAGCGGTGCTTGGCGGTGATATTAAGATCAGTACGGTGGACGGTGATGTGGTCTATAATGTGAAGCCCGGAACACAGACGGATACGAAGGTCCGCTTAAAGGAGAAGGGAGTTCCTACCTTACGTAACAAGAATGTCAGGGGAGATCATTATGTAACCCTTGTGGTTCAGATCCCTACCGGACTAAATGCGGAGCAAAAGGAATTATTAAAGAAATTTGACGATGCCATGAACGGCAGACGAGAGGAAAGCCAGGAGCCGGAGGATGGTAAGGATAAGGGGAAGAAGAAATTCTGGAAGTAATCCGGTCATTAACCCGTGAATAGAGAAAGCTTGAAGCAATACGGCTAATACTTGTGAAGGAAAGCCGGAAATAATCCGCTTATAAGCAGAATACTTGCTTCATGGAAATACTTAAATTATTGTATTAATATATCAAATTTAATATAAAGATAAACAGCCTCACGGAGGGTATAATCCTTCGTGAGGCATATCCATGTATGAGCTGGTTTTATAATCCTAGTATACGAACAAATATGGTAATCTGTAAGTACGCAAATATAAGAATGACAGATTAGGATGGAAGATGGGCTTTATAGTCTTTATATTTTGAAGCAGTACATTATTATATATTAATGAGACTGCTGAGATTAGGATATAGCTGATGAACCAATGCAATAGTATAAAGCTGATGAGCGATACAGTAGCATAAACATATGAGACAGTATTCTATAACTGATAAAGCTGATGAGTGATACAGTAGAATAAACATATGAGACTGTATTCTATAACTGATAAAGCTGTGCAGAAATATAACGGTAGAAGCTGTACAGACAATAATATTAGACGGAGATAAATTATGAAGTGGACGAAATTTACCCTGGAGACAACGACGGAAGCGGTTGACTTAATCAGCGATATGCTGTCCGACCTCGGGATTGAAGGAATTGAAGTTAGTGACAAAGTACAGATTACCGAGAAAGAAAGAACTCAGCTGTTCATCGATTTTCTGCCGGAGCTGGGCGAGGATGACGGACAGGCTGTGATCACCTTCTATACGGACCCGGCGGAGGATATCCAGAATGTTCTAAATAATGTTAGAGAGGGTCTTAAGGAGCTGTCCGAGTTCATCGATATCGGCAGCGGTAGACTGGAGGTATCGGATACGGAGGATAAGGACTGGATCAACAACTGGAAGCAGTTCTTCAAGCCCTTCCGACTGGATGATACAATTGTAATAAAGCCGACCTGGGAGAAGCTTGAGGAAGTGAAGGCTACCGATCTTGTGATTGAAATTGATCCCGGCACCTCCTTCGGAACCGGTTCCCATGAGACAACAAAGCTCTGCATCCTGAGTCTAAAGAAGCATATGAAGAGAGGCTATACCGTACTCGACGCGGGCAGTGGTAGCGGTATTCTGTCCATCATTGCCAAAAAGCTTGGTGCCGGTGAGGTATTAGGAATTGATATCGATCCTCTGGCAACGGAGGCTGCCATAGAGAATGCCGGAGTGAACAAGATAGCTGCAACGGAGCTGAAGAATTTCGGAGCTGCTTTGAAATCGGGCTCAGACAAAGCAAAGGATCAAGAGATGAAGCTGGAGGAAGGAATCGGCTTTACCACCGGAAATATTATTGAGGATGTCAGCTTCCGTCAGAGGGTCGGAAGGGATCATTTTGACCTGGTCGTAGCCAACATATTAGCGGATGTTATTATTCCCCTGGCATCTGTTATCGGAGAGAATATGAAGCCGGGCGGAATCTTTATCAGCTCCGGCATCATCAATACGAAGGAGACAGCTGTAGAACAAGCCTTATTACAGAACCGTTTTACCATTTTAGAAGTAAACCGGATGGGTGACTGGGTGAGCTTTGTGGCACAGAAATAAGGGAAAAGAATGTACAATTTTATGATTATGCTTCCTTTGAACATGACATACTGTTGTCTTAGTATGCCTGTTATACTTTATACAATTGATAAAAGGAAAGGATGAATCATATGAATTTTGCATGTCCATTAATTGTAGTAGAGGATATTACAGCTTCCCGCCGCTTTTACGAGGATATTATGGGGATGGCTATGACATTGGATCTGGGAGATAATCTTTCTTTCGGAGGTAAGCTGGCAATTCAAAGAAATTATACGGGCCTGGTTGGGCTTCCCGAGATGAAGATTATGCATAAACCAAATGACCATGAGCTGTATTTTGAAGAAGAAAATTTTGATGTCTTTGAAGAAATGCTATTGAAGCATGAGGAGATTGAATATCTTCACAGAGCGAAGGAATATCCCTGGGGACAGCGAGTTGTCCGTTTTTATGATCCGGACGGCCATATTATCGAGGTTGGTGAGAGCATGGAAAGCGTATTCCGGCGCTTTCACAGCCAGGGGATGAGTGTGGAAGAGGTGGCAGAAAGAACCATGCATCCTTTGGAGTTTGTTAAAATGTATATCAGCTGATGGTTGGAGATTGTACTGATCCTAGATATTAGTATACTTAATAAAATTATGTATCCATGATATAGAAATACATTAACATAAATATTTATTAAATAGAAACATAATAAATACATTGCAATCATAAGATAATATATTCGCTGGGATTTCGCTTTTGATTGGCATAATATTATTATAAAATATAAGTTGCACCGGATCTATCTGAAGGAGACCCGGTGCTCTTTTTATTAGAACCGCCAACCGCTTCTATAAGCGGGCGCTGATCAATTACAATAGCCAACGAATTCCTTTTGCAATACGCTCCGTAACATCCGCAAAATGATTGCCCGGGTTCAGCTCGAAGGTGGTCTTCGTACCCAGACGACTCAACAGCTGCTCAGCCTCCCGGGTGCATTGTTCCACCTTGGAAAGCCGCTGATTATTGGTTATGCTTTCACGGTCACCGAGAGAGAAATATACCCGCTCCGGAAGCTTACATGGTCGATTTTCTTTCATATAATCCAGAAAGTCATCATACCATAGAGAACCGGAGATAGAAGCCGCAGAGTGGAAAAGCTCCGTTTTGTATAGGGCATAGACAGCAAACAAACCAGCTAAGGAATAGCCTGCTATGGAGCGGCTGCGAGGTGTAAGATTGAAACTTCCTTCCACAGAAGGGAGGATAATTTCGCACAGCTCCTGAAGGTATTCCTCCGCTTTGCCTGTGAAATCAATACCGCCACGGAACGCTTTTTGAGCCGGCCAGGGAGAAAGCTCTGCCTCCCATTCAACTCCGTCTATGGCAACCAGTACTGCGCTTAAGTTTATAAGCTGTACGGAGACAGAAGCCGCGTCCTCGGCGGACAGGTGCGTGTAGACAATGGGACAGTCCGTACAGCCGGAGGGAAGAAAGACAGCAGCCTGACGCTTGCCGATTGTAAGTATTTCTTTATCCATAGCTTCATTTCCCTTTCGTGATATCAAACAGCAGAATATTTGAAAAATATTGTTACGGAAGGATTGGTAAAAACTCTCTCTTTTATCCTTTATCTTATATCTTTTATTATATAAAATCAACCGATTATGATAAGGAGTATAAATGGAAACCATCTTACAAGAAATGAAAAATATTAATATACGAGACATGCATTCGTATAGGATATGAAGCAAGTTATATAATAGAAAAGGAATTTAAATAAGACATTTAAATAAGACATTTATAAAAGACATTTATATAAGACATTAAGAAAAGACGATTAAAATAGATGTAATTAATTGTTGAACATATGTTCTTGCTGGTGTATAATAGATGGTATGGAATATCCTGTATCACAATCGAGGAACAGACAGTTTTATTTAGTAATAACGTGATGCTAAGATGGACAGTAGAGTTAACGGAATCGGATCTGCTGTCGTATTATATATATATGAAACAGAGAATGCTTATAAGATAAGGAGTTACCCATGCACCGTTTTTATGTTAATCAGGAGCAGATGAAAGAAGATACCATCACGATTACCGGACCGGACGTGAATCATATCCGGAATGTACTGCGTATGAAGCAGGGTGAGGAAATCATAATTTGTAATGGACAAGGAAAAGATTGTTATTGTATAATTAACAGGGTGTCAGACACGGAGGTACTGGCAAAGATCAACTCCGTAAAGGATACGATGACGGAGCTACCGGCTAAGATTATCCTGTTTCAGGGACTTCCCAAGAAGGATAAGATGGAGCTGATTATTCAGAAGGCCGTGGAGCTGGGGGTCTATGAAATTGTGCCGGTTATGACGGCAAGAAGCGTGGTCAAGCTGGAGGACAGGAAGAAGGAAGAGAAGAAGCTGGAACGGTGGCAGGCGATTGCGGAAAGCGCAGCTAAGCAGTCCGGCAGAGGTTATATTCCAAGAGTCACTCCGGTTCTAAGCTTTAAGGAAGCGATTAAGAGCGCCTCCGCAATGGATTTATCTGTTATCCCCTATGAGAATGCAACCGGGATACAGCTTACTAGGAATATAATGGCTGAGCTTAGAAATAATACTACAATCGGAATTCTGATCGGGCCGGAGGGCGGCTTTGAGGAATCAGAGATTAATCTGGCACGAAACGGTAATATTACTCCGATTACCCTGGGAAGAAGAATCCTAAGGACGGAGACAGCCGGATTTGCACTTCTGTCTATGATGATGCTGGCATTGGAAGAATGATGGTTGATACAGGGAGGTAAACAATAGATGGAGATACAATTATGGAGAGAGATTCTTGATCCATATGCCTTGGCGGTTAATGAGCTGATCGTCAAGTTTAACCATGTTATTGAGGAGTATAAGCATGTCGGAGCTTATTCCCCGATTGAGCAGGTGACCGGCAGAGTGAAGACCATCTCCAGTATTCTGGAGAAGGCGCAGAAGAAGGAAATCGATCTGAAGGATTTTGAGGAGAAGATTGAGGATATTGCAGGCATCCGTATTATCTGCCAGTTTGTTGAGGATATCTATAAGGTGGTGGATGTTATTAAGAACCGATCCGATATGAGGGTCAAGAATGAGAAGGATTATATCAATAATATGAAGGAGAGCGGTTACCGTTCGTATCATATGATTGTTTATTATAATGTGGAGACACTGCAGGGAACGAAAGAGCTACAGGTAGAGATTCAGATCAGGACTCTGGCTATGAATTTCTGGGCTACGATCGAGCATTCCCTGAGATATAAGTATAAGCAGAATATGCCCGAGCACATTCGTGAACGTCTGTCCTCAGCTGCGGAAGCAATTCTTATTCTGGATAAGGAGATGAGTGTAGTCAGAGATGAGATCATGGATGCACAGAATTCCTTTACGATTAAGGCTAACATAGTTGCCGATATCCTGACGAATATCCAGAACCTCTATAAGGTTGCGAATAAGCAGGAGGTAATTAAGATACAGGATGAATTCTTCCGCATCTATCAGGTCGGTGACCGGACTGAGCTGGAGAGATTTAGCAGAGATTTGGATTTAATCTCACAGAGATACCGGGCACAGAGCTTAAGATAATATGCGGTCCATAGGGACCCATGGAAGACGGAGTGATACAATGAATTTACCGATTAGATTTGAGGACAGGATGAGAAGACTTCTGGGGGAGGAATATGAGGAGTATTTACAATGCTATTCTAAGCCGCATTTCGGCGGATTAAGAGTAAATACCCTGAAGCTTTCCACAGAGGAATTCGAGAGGCTTTGTCCTTTTTCCATAAGAAGAATACCCTGGGTGCCGAACGGCTATTATTATGATACGGAGGAAGAACAGCCGGCCAGGCACCCGTATTATTATGCCGGTCTTTATTATATCCAGGAGCCCAGTGCGATGACACCGGCAAGTCTTTTGCCCATCAGCAGGGGAGATAAGGTATTGGATATCTGCGCCGCTCCCGGAGGCAAGAGCACGGAGCTCGGAGCTAAGCTTAAGGGGGAGGGATTGCTGGTATCCAATGATATCAGTAATTCCAGGGCTAAGGCACTGCTTAAGAACATTGAGCTTTTTGGGATTCGAAATGCTCTGGTGCTCTCGGAGGCACCAAATAAGCTGGCAGAGTATTTCCCCCAATATTTTGATAAGATTTTAATTGACGCTCCCTGTTCCGGGGAGGGAATGTTTCGGAAGAGTCCGGCTATCATGAAGAACTGGGAACAGTACGGAGTGGAGTACTATAATAAGCTGCAGAAGGAGATCATTCTCTTTGCCGCAGACATGCTGAAACCGGGAGGAATGATGCTGTATTCGACCTGCACCTTCTCACCGGAGGAGAATGAAGGAACAATCGCATATCTATTAGAGCAGAGACCGGAATTTCATGTTGTGGATGCTCTTCCGTCAGCCGAGGTGCAGAAGCAGCTGGGCATTTCCTATGAGGGCTTTGATTTCGGCAAACCGGAATGGTTGGAGGGCTTACCGGAGGATGCACCTTACCGGGAGGAGCTTAGGCATTGTATCCGTCTCTGGCCCCATAAGATTAACGGAGAAGGACATTTCATTACATTGCTTCAGAAGGGAAGCACGGACAGTAGGGAGGGGAGCAATCATATGGATCCTGCTCCCAGAGCAGACAGAAGCACCCCGGGAGACCGAACGAACAGTAGAGGTCCGATGAAGAAGCAGTCAATGTCAATATCGGAGGAAGCCTACGAATTCTTCCGGGAACTGAAGCTTATTGACTGTGATTATGCTACCTTCCAATCCAGACTTCATGTACATGAGGACAGGGTCTATATGGTTCCTGAGGGCCTGCCGGATATCAAAGGACTTCGGATTCTACGGCAGGGACTTTTACTCGGCGAGATGAAGAAGCAGAGGTTCGAGCCTGCTCAGGCTCTGGCCAGTGCCCTAAGCTCTTACGAATATGATAAACTGATCCGGCTAGCCGGTAATTCTTTGGAAGCGATCCGTTATCTGAAATGTGAGACAATCGAACCGGAGCAGGATATCGCAGACGGCTGGCAGCTGGTCTGTGCGGACGGTTATCCGCTCGGCTGGGGAAAAACTGCGAAGGGCAGCTTCAAGAATAAATATCTGCCCGGCTGGAGATGGATGTAGAAATGGATGATATCCAGGCTTCGGAGCATGGGAAAGTATAAGAATAAGTGTAAGTTTTGATATATTTAAAGGATATATCAATACAAATATCAGTACGAGTAAAATATCAGTACGAGTAAAATATCAGTACGAGTTCAAGTATCAGTATGAGTAAAAATATCAGTACGAGTTCAAGTATCAGTATGAGTACAAGTATCGTACGAGTACAAGAAGAAGCATATGTATAAGGACAAGAATAAGGATAAGGAGTATGGGAATGGCAGGACAGCTGAGACTGGATAAATATCTGGCAGACATGGGAATCGGAACCCGCAGCGAGATCAAAGACTGGATCCGGAAGGGCCGAGTCATGGTGAATCAGGAGGTCTGCAGAAAGCCGGAAACCAAGGTGGATACAGCCTGCACTGAAGTGCTCTTTGATCAAACCAGGGTGGCTTATCGGCAATACCTGTATCTGATGCTCCATAAACCCGCCGGGGTGGTTTCGGCCACCATGGATAATGTCAGCCGTACCGTCCTTGACTTGATCGGGGATACGCAGGGGAAGGAGCTTTTTCCGGTCGGAAGGCTGGATAAGGATACGGAGGGGCTACTGCTTCTGACCAATGACGGTGATCTGGCACACCGGCTGTTATCCCCCCGCAAGCATGTGGACAAGGTTTATTATGCGAAGGTATCAGGAAAGGTAACGGAGGAAGATACCCAGGCCTTCTTACAGGGCGTGCAGATTGAAGAGGATTATATCACGCTGCCGGCCAGCTTGAAGATACTACGTTCTGCAGACATTTCCGAAATCGAGCTTACCATCCAGGAGGGTAAATTCCATCAGGTAAAACGAATGTTTGAAGCGGTGGGAAAGGAAGTGGTCTATCTGAAACGTCTCTCCATGGGAGGACTTAGCCTGGATCCCAGCCTTAAGCCGGGAGAATACAGAGAGCTTAAGGAAGAGGAGCTGGAATATCTGATGAGTCTGCGTTAAACCGTTGGGCTTGTAAGAATTACTTTATGACAGAAACAGTTGCATACGGATGATTACTACGTATCATTACAATAGAGAAAGAGCAAGGTGACAGTCATGTTAAAGGATATTGATGCAGTGATATTTGACCTGGACGGTACGCTTGTTGATTCCATGTGGATGTGGAAAAGTATCGATATCGAATATCTTGGTAAATTCGGAATAGCATTTCCTGAGGACTTACAGAAATGTATAGAGGGAATGAGCTTTTCAGAAACAGCGGTATATTTTAAGAAGAGATTTGAGCTAAAGGACAGCCTGGATCAGATCAAAAGTGATTGGAATACTATGGCCTGGGATAAATACCTGAACGAGGTTCCTGTGAAGGAAGGTGTCCCCAAGCTTCTGAATTATTTGATGGAGAATAAAATCCCGGCCGGAATTGCAACCAGCAATTCCAAGGAGCTGGTGGAGCTGATTATAAAAAAGCACCGGCTCGGCGATTATTTTACCTCCATCCGTACCTCCTGTGAGGTGGCTAAGGGGAAGCCCTCCCCGGACATCTATCTCCTGGTGGCGCAGGATCTTAAGGTGGAGCCCTCGAGATGTCTGGTATTTGAGGATGTCCTGCAGGGAATAATGGCAGGGAAAAATGCCGGCATGAAGGTTTGTGCCGTCTATGATGAATTCTCTGAGGAGGATCAGGAACAAAAAATTCGATTGGCTGATTATTATGTACGATCGTTAGATGAGGTGCTGGCTTAGGCCGGCTGCCCGGCGACAGCATGCAGTCTAGCGACAGTATACAGTCTATCGGCAGTATGCAGTCTAGCGACAGTATACAGTCTATCGGCAGTATGCAGTCTAACGACAGTATGCAGACTAATGACAGTATGCTGTCTAACGACAACATACTGTCTAACGACAACATGCTGTCTATCGAAAGCAGGAGGTTATCATGAAGAAGTTTTATGTAGAACAGAATGAAGCCGGACAGAGGCTGGATAAGCTGCTGTCGAAGCTTCTTAACAAAGCTCCGAAGAGCTTCCTTTATAAGATGCTCAGGAAGAAGAATATTGTCCTGAACGGAAAGAAGGCGGATGGTTCGGAGAAGCTTGCTCTTAAGGATGAGATCACACTGTTTCTGTCCGACGAGACGATTGCACAGTTCACAGAGCAGACGGAAGCAACACAGCATGATAAGGAGCTTGATATTATATATGAGGATAAGCATATTCTGGTGGTCAATAAACCCATCGGTGAGCTTTCCCAGAAGGCAGAGAAAGAGGATGTATCGATGGTGGAATATATCCTTTCTTACCTGCTGACCTCGAAGCAGCTGACGAAGGAACAGCTGGCAAGCTTTAAGCCGGGAATCTGCAATCGGCTGGACCGGAATACGAGCGGTTTATTAATAGCGGGTAAATCTCTTCCGGGGCTACAGGAGATGGCAGAAATACTGAAGGATCGTTCCTTGGGAAAGTACTATCTATGTATAGTAAAGGGTCGCCTGGTGGACAGAAAACGTGTCGAGGGGTATTTAAGCAAGGCTGAGGATATCAATAAAGTGACGATTTACCCCACAAAAACAGGGGATGCGGAATATATCTGCACGGAATATGAGCCTCTGTTATGGACGGGAGCTAATAACGGGTCCTCCAAGGGGTATCCGGAGCCTAGAACGGAAGAGACTGATGGAGCTCATAAGCAGCCCTTAACTGTGCAAAGAGAAGGACTTTCCGGTAAATATAATGCGACGGATGATCTGCAAGGGGAGCGTATTCCTGCCGGAAGGAAGCCGGGGTCAAGCGCAGAGGGGATTAAGGGGGAGTTCACCCTACTTAAGGTCAAGCTGATTACAGGCAGATCCCATCAGATCCGGGCTCATCTGGCCAGTCTGGGACACCCTTTGATTGGTGATTATAAATACGGTGATCAGAAAACAAACCATTATTTTAAAATGCATTACGGACTGAACCATCAGCTGCTGCATTCCTATCAGATTGAATTTCCCGAGCTTAAGGGTGAGTTATCCCATCTGTCCGGGAAGAAGCTGACGGCTAAGGAACCGGATATATTCTTACGGATAAAAAAGGATTTGTTTGAATAGAGAGCTTGGACAGAAGGAGGTAATCGGATATGCCATCTTGGAATTCCAGAGGGTTACGCGGTTCCATGCTGGAGGAAATGATTAATTACACCAACGGAAAATATCGTGAAAGGAAGCTGGCCCTGATTCAGAAGGTGCCCACACCGATTACACCGATTGAGATCGATAAGGACAGCAGACATATCACACTGGCTTATTTTGAACAAAAGAGTACCGTGGATTATATCGGAGTGGTACAGGGAATTCCGGTATGCTTCGATGCCAAGGAATGTGCGGTGGACACCTTTAGTATGAATAATGTTCATGAGCACCAGATTGATTTTATGAGAGAATTTGAGGAACAGAATGGGATAGCTTTTCTACTTATTTATTTTAAGAAACGGGATCTCTATTACTATCTGACCTTTGAACAGCTCTATAAATTCTGGGATCGAGCGATCAACGGAGGAAGGAAGAGCTTCCGGGTGGATGAGCTGGATTTATCCTATCAGATCCCGATACAGCAGGGGGCTTGCATTCATTATCTGGAGATATTACAGCAGGATCTGGACCGCAGAGAAAATACATAATCCTATTACAGCATGCGGCATATGATTGCGGCATGCTTTTTATTTGGCGATTGGCTGCCAACGGCAGACAATCCGGTTAGTACAAGGGTAACGGAAATATTATAAAGGATTATAAAGGATAAGTAATTTTGTGATTGACAATGCATACATGATAAACTATAATTGTAAAACATATTAGCATGGTAGCGAATTATCACGTTACAATAATAAAGTGACGACAATGATTTTATCGAAGCTTCGTTATGTATTGCAGATAGGAATTAGAACGATAATATAGAGGAAAGGCCTGGTGAAGGATATGAAGGACATATTACTACATACGCCCGAGGGAGTCAGAGACATCTACAATACGGAATGTGAGGTTAAGCTAATGCTGCAGGATAACCTCCATCATGTTCTGGAACATTACGGCTTTCATGATATTCAGACACCGAGTTTTGAATTCTTTGATATATTCAGCCAGGAGCGTGGAACAGTACCTTCAAAGGATATGTATAAGCTCTTTGACCGGGAAGGTAATACTTTGGTATTGCGGCCGGATATCACGCCTTCCGTTGCCCGTTGTGTGGCAAAATATTATAAGGAAGAGGAGCATCCGATCCGTCTGTGCTACATCGGTAATACCTTCATTAACAATTCCGGTTATCAGGGAAAACTAAAGGAGGCTACCCAGCTTGGTGCGGAGCTTCTGAATGATAACAGCACGGAGGCAGACGCAGAGATGCTTGCCATGACGATCGAGTGTCTGCTGCAATCCGGTTTAAAGGAATTCCAGCTGGAGATCGGAGATGCCGACTTCTTCCGCGCTCTGGTAGAGGAGGCCGGTTTCACAGAGGAAGAGGATATCACCAATCTGAGAATTTTAATTGAGAATAAAAATATGTTCGGCGTAGAAGAAATTGTCCAATCCAGGGATATGCATGAAGAGCTGAAGCAGATCTTTTTAAAGCTACCGGAGCTGTTCGGTACTCTCGATATTTTAACCTATGCGAAGGAGCTGACTTCGAATACCCGCGCCCTCAGGGCGATTGAACGGCTGGAGAGTCTCTATGATATTCTGACGGATTACGGCTTTGAGAAATATGTATCCTTCGATCTGGGAATGCTTAGCAAATATAATTATTATACAGGAATCATCTTCAAGGCCTACACCTATAGTACAGGAGAACCGATTGCAACCGGTGGAAGATATGATAACCTGATCGGACAGTTCGGTAAGGAGGCTCCGGCAATCGGACTTGCGATTGTGATCGATCAGCTGATGCTGGCTTTATCCAGACAGAAGCTGCTGCCGGAACCGGAAGCCCATGATACCCTGATTCTTTATACTAAGAAATACCGGAGACAGGCCATAGCCTTGGCAAATCATTTTCGCAAGGACGATATCAACACTATTCTACAGATGTCGAATGGGGCATACGGACCGGAGGATTACCAGGCCTATGCAAGACGTATGAGTATCGGGGGGATCCTATCCATCGATAACGACAAGGAGATCAAGGTGATCGATTGTACAAGCGGGAGTGTACAGACAGCTTCTCTCATGGAGCTCCTGCAATAAGGATTGACCGGAAAGGATGAATCGTATGAGATATTTAACGATTGCCCTGGCAAAGGGCAGATTGGCATTAAATACCCTGGAGGTGCTGGAGTCTATCGGAATCCGCTGTGATGAGATCAAGGATAAGTCCTCCAGAAAACTGATTTTTGTTAATGAAGAGCTGAAGCTTAAATTCTTTCTGGCAAAGGCCAGCGATGTTCCTACCTATGTGGAATATGGTGCGGCTGATATCGGAGTCGTAGGTAAGGACACCATCCTGGAAGAGGGTCGGAAGATGTTTGAGGTCGTGGATCTGGGGATGGGGAAATGCAGGATGTGCGTAGCAGGGCCGGAGGCTGCAAGGGAACGCCTGCAGCACGGTGAGCTGATCCGAGTGGCTACGAAGTACCCAAATATCGCCAAGGATTACTTTTATAATAAAAAGCATCAGACAGTCGAGATCATAAAGCTGAACGGGTCCATCGAGCTGGCACCGATTGTGGGTTTATCCGAGGTAATCGTCGATATCGTAGAGACGGGTTCCACCTTAAGAGAAAACGGTCTGGTGGTATTGGAGGAGATCTGTAATATATCGGCACGAATGGTAGTAAATGAGGTCAGCATGAAGATGGAGCATGAGCGGATTACGAAGATCATCCGGGATTTGAAGGATTACCTGAAGAATGAGATAAAAACCGAGGTAAAAAGTTAACACAGGGGACAGTCAGATACCTTGACATTACATGGAGGAAGCCGAAGCTTAAGACAGAAAGCTTCACAGACCTAAGATAAATATGATGATATAGGAGGGTATATATAATATGAGGATAATAGAACTGAATGAGAACACCAAAAAGAATATATTACAGGACTTACTAAAGAGAAGTCCGAATCAATATGAAGCCTATGCAGATACCGTGAACAAGATCCTGGAGGATGTAAGAACCCGTGGGGATCAGGCCTTATTTGAATACACCGAGAGATTCGATCGGACGGTCATCAATCAGGAGAATATCCGGGTTACAGAGGAAGAGATCGAAGAGGCTTACCGGGAAGTCGAGCCGGAGGTTCTTGCCGTCATCCGCAAAGCAATGAAGAACATCGAAGTCTTTCACAGTAAGCAGAAGCAGTACAGCTGGTTTGATACTACGGAGAACGGTACAATCCTCGGTCAGAAGGTTACTCCGATCGGAGCGGTAGGCGTTTATGTGCCGGGAGGTAAAGCGGTATATCCCTCCTCCGTATTGATGAATGTGATACCGGCCAGGGTGGCCGGTGTGAAGAGAATTGCCATGATTACACCTCCGGATCAGAACGGGAAGGTTTTTGCAAAGACCCTGGTGGCTGCAAAGGAAGCGGGAGTTACCGAGATCTATAAGGCGGGCGGTGCCCAGGCGATAGCAGCACTGGCCTTTGGCACGGAGAGTATCCCTAAGGTGGATAAGATCGTCGGCCCCGGTAATATCTATGTAGCACTGGCTAAGAAAGCAGTGTATGGTTATGTCAGCATTGATTCCATAGCTGGTCCCAGTGAGATTCTGGTTCTGGCGGATGAGACGGCTAACCCGAGATTCGTTGCGGCAGATTTACTATCCCAGGCTGAACATGACGAGCTGGCCTCCGCTATTCTGGTTACGACCAGCCGCGAGCTGGCTGGTAAGGTTTCCGAGGAAGTAGAGCAGTTTCTGAAGGAATTATCAAGAAAGGAAATCCTTACGAAGTCTCTGGAGAATTACGGTTACCTGCTGATTGCAAAGGATATGACCGAGGCAGTGGAGGTAACCAATGAGATTGCTTCCGAACACCTGGAGATTATGACAAAGGATCCGTTTATGGTTATGACCAGGATTAAGAATGCCGGAGCCATCTTTATTGGAGAGTATTCCAGCGAACCCCTCGGAGATTATATGGCAGGCCCGAACCACATCCTTCCGACGAATGGTACTGCTAAGTTCTTCTCTCCCTTAAGCGTGGATGATTTTCTGAAGAAGTCCAGTATCATTTCATACTCCAGAGAAGCATTGGAGCCGATTCATAAGGATATTGAGACCTTTGCTAACTCAGAAGGGCTGACGGCGCATGCCAATTCGATTTCTGTCAGATTTGAAAGCGTTTGACATTTATTTCACTTTTTGTATATAATATTTATAAACTTAAAACACAGAGTTTTACTTGAAACCTTCTTTAACTTGCTGCACAAGCCTTACTGCGCTCTGATACGGGCAAGCACTGCCGCATTTATAAGGAAGGAGTAAGCTGATTCCTCGTAAAGTTTTGAAATTATCGAAGCAAATAGGTATCATGTTTATAGTATATCAGCATGGAGGATGTAGAATGGAAAACAGATTAGCCACTATCAGCCGTAAAACGAAGGAAACCGATATCAATATGGAGCTTAATCTGGATGGAAGCGGTAAGACCCAGATTGAGACCGGGATCGGTTTCTTCAATCATATGCTGGACAGCTTTGCCAGGCACGGCTTCTTTGATTTAAAGCTTACCGTTAAGGGAGATCTGTATGTGGATGCTCATCATACGGTGGAGGATACCGGTATTGTCCTTGGTCAGGCCATTAAGAATGCACTGGGTGATAAGCAGGGGATAAAACGGTATGGTTCCTTCCTTCTCCCGATGGACGAAACTCTGATTTTGTGTGCGATTGACTTGTCCGGACGTCCTTATCTGTCCTACGACTTAAGCTATACCGCCGATAAGGTAGGATACCTGGATACCGAGCTGGTGAAGGAGTTCTTCTATGCGATTTCCTACTCAGCAGGAATGAATCTACATATTAAGATGTTAAGCGGTGATAATAACCATCATATCGTCGAGGCAGCCTTCAAGGCCTTCGCCAAAGCCTTGGATGAAGCCTGCAGCATAGATCCCAGAATCCAGGGAGTTCTCTCCACAAAGGGGTCAATATAATCAGAAAAGAAGAAGTAGTATGGTAGATAACATAACATAGAATACACATTCAGAAAGGCATGATGAAAATGAAGCTATTTCCGGCAATCGATATTAAAAATGGTCAATGTGTCAGACTAAGACAGGGCAGTTTTCGTGATGTACTGGTATATTCCGATGTACCGTTAAAAGTGGCTAAACAGTGGGAAGCTTATGGGGCTTCCTTTATCCATATAGTGGACCTGGACGGAGCTCTGGTAGGACATTCGGTTAATGAAGAGGTAATTAAGGAAATCTTAGCAAATGTTAAAATTCCCATTCAGGTAGGCGGAGGAATCCGAACCATTAAGGATATCGAGAATAAGCTGTCTCTCGGAATCAGCCGTGTCATTATCGGTACGAAGGCAGTTAAGGACCCGGGCTTTATCAAGGATGCCATCCAGACCTTCGGCTCAGACAGGATCGTGATCGGAATTGATGCGAAGGACGGAATGGTGGCAATTGAAGGCTGGGAAACCATCAGTAATTATCAGGCAGTAACCCTTGCTCTGGAGATGAAGAAGGCAGGAGTAAAAACCATTGTTTATACGGATATTTCGAAGGATGGAATGCTTCAGGGACCGAATATCCCTCATACGAAGGAAATGGTTCAGGAAACCGGAATGAATATCATAGCCTCCGGCGGTATTTCCTCCCTGAAGGATCTGGAGATGCTGCAGGAAATCAATGTTTACGGTGCAATCATAGGGAAAGCCCTATATGAGAATAAAATAGAATTTAAAAAGGCTGTAGCAATGTTTGAGAAGGCTGCCCGGTTATAGTAAGCTCATCTTAGGCTGTCATGCAGCACGGAGGTAATTGGAAATGTCGTTTAAGAAAATAATACCTTACATTAACGCGGAAAATGAGGTTCCGGGAAATGTCCTGCAGCTGGCGAAAGCTTATTCCTGCGGGGGAGCGGATGAGCTCCTGGTTTACAACTACTCTAAGGATGAGAAATCCAGGGAGGAATTCTTCAGCCTTGCCAAGGAGCTGACGAAGGCCATCGATATCCCTGTTACGGTCGGTTGTTACGTGAACCGCTTGGAGGATGTCAAGAAGGCCCTATATACCGGAGCAGAAGCAGTTTTGATTAAGTACGCCATATTGGATAGAATTCAGCTATTGTCGGAAGCCTCCGAGCGTTTCGGCTCTGACAAGCTATTGGTAGAGCTTAATATGACGGAATGTATGGATTTAGATTCGGAGGACCTATTTGAGAACTTAAGAGCGCAGGGGATCGGTAAAATACTGTTAAAGCATGTTACTCTATCGGCAGCAACCACTGCTAAGATTGCAGACTCACCGCTACCGATTATTATACGGGATAGCTTGGTACGAAATGATATTACCGGTCTGATTAACCTTCAGAATGTAATTGGTGTAGCCACTAACTTTTTTGAACATAAGGATATCCTGAAGGCAAAGCATGCCTTGAAGCAGGAGGGTGTTGAAGTCAATACCTATGAGAGCAGGCTGCCCTTCTCCGCATTTAAAACAGATACAGCAGGGTTAATCCCCGTCATAACGCAGGATTATAAGACCGGCGAGGTATTAATGCTTGCTTATATGAATGAGGAGGCTTATAATAAGACTATTGCCGGCGGACGGATGACCTATTATTCCCGGAGCCGTAAAGCCTTATGGTTAAAGGGTGAAACCTCCGGTCATTACCAATATGTTAAAGAGCTGAACTTAGACTGCGATAAGGATACATTGCTTGCGAAGGTAAGGCAGATCGGTCCTGCCTGCCATACCGGCAGCCAGAGCTGCTTCTACACGAACCTGGTGGAGAAGGATTATAAGAATTCGGATCCCTTCCATGTCTTTGAGGAGGTATTCAGTGTAATTCTTGACCGCAGAAGGAATCCGAAGGAAGGCTCGTATACCAATTATCTGTTTGACAAGGGGATCGATAAGATTCTTAAAAAATGCGGGGAAGAATCTGCAGAGATCATCATTGCCGCAAAGAATCCCGGCTCTGAGGAGCTGCGGTATGAGATAGCGGATTATCTTTATCATCTGATGGTACTGATGGCGGAATGTGGTCTGGACTGGAAGGATATTACGACAGAACTGGCAAACAGGAAATAATTTAGAAAGTATTCATATATAGGAGGCAAAAAAAGTGCAAACGTACGGTGTTAACGAACTAAGAAGGATGTTCCTGGATTTTTTTGAGAGCAAGGGGCATCTGGTATTAAACAGTTTTCCATTAATACCCCATAATGATAACAGCTTATTATTAATTAATTCGGGTATGGCCCCCTTGAAGCCATATTTTACAGGACAGGAGCTTCCTCCGAGAAAGAGAGTAGCTACCTGTCAGAAGTGTATTCGTACCGGTGATATCGAGAATGTCGGAAGGACAGCAAGACACGCGACCTTCTTTGAGATGCTCGGTAATTTCTCCTTTGGAGATTATTTCAAGCAGGAAGCGATTGCATGGTCCTGGGAGTTCCTGACCAAGGTTGTCGGTCTTGATAAGAATCGTCTCTATCCATCCGTATATCTGGAGGACGACGAAGCCTTCGAGATCTGGAACAAGGAGATCGGAATCCCTGCAGAACGGATCACCCGCTTGGGCAAGGCAGATAATTTCTGGGAGCATGGCGCAGGCCCCTGCGGACCCTGCTCAGAGATTTACTATGACCGCGGTGAGAAGTATGGCTGCGGCAAGCCCGACTGTGCAGTGGGCTGCGACTGCGACCGCTTTATCGAGGTATGGAATAATGTATTTACACAGTTCAACGGAGACGGTCATGGAAATTATACGGAGCTGGAGAATAAGAACATCGATACCGGTATGGGTCTGGAGAGATTGGCTACCGTTGTGCAGGATGTCAGCTCCATCTTTGATATCGATACCTTCCGTGCGGTTCGGGATAAAGTATGCAGTCTTGCCAAGGTTACCTATCAGAAGGATCCGAAGAAGGATGTCTCCATACGTCTGATTACCGATCATATCCGTTCGGTCACCTTCATGGCTTCCGACGGTATCATTCCGTCCAATGAAGGAAGAGGCTATGTATTCCGCAGATTGCTGCGTCGTGCGGCCAGACACGGAAGATTACTCGGAATCGAGGGAAGCTTCCTGGCTGAGCTCAGTAAAATAGTTATTGCAGAGTGCAAGGATGGCTATCCTGAGCTGGAGGAGAAGAAGGAATATATCCTAAAGCTGTTAACGATAGAAGAAGATAAATTTAATAAGACAATTGATCAGGGACTGAACATCCTTTCCGAGATGGAGAAGGAGCTGGATAAGAACAATTCGAAGGTTCTGTCCGGAGAGGACGTATTCAAGCTCTATGATACCTACGGCTTCCCTCTGGACTTAACAAAGGAGATTCTGGAAGAGAAGGGCTATGAGGTTGATGAGAAGGGCTTTAAGGCTGCCATGGAGGTACAGAGGGTTACAGCCAGAAGTGCCAGAGGTACCACCAATTACATGGGTGCGGAGGAAACCGTATACCAGCAGATTGATCCTGCTATCACCTCTGTATTTGTCGGCTATGAGAAGCTTAGTCATACCTCTGAGATTACGGTCCTTACCACTGAGACGGAGCTGACGAAGGAGTTGATTGCCGGTCAGAAGGGTACCATTCTTGTGAATGAGACACCGTTCTATGCAACCAGCGGCGGACAGGCTGCCGATACCGGTATAATCAGAACCGCTACCGCAGAATTTTTGGTAGAGGATACGATTAAGCTGCAGGGTGGCAAAATTGGACATGTTGGAACCGTAACCAAGGGAATATTTACGGTGAAGGATTCAGTTACCTTAGAGGTTAATACCGCACAGAGAGCCTCCACTGCCAAGAACCACAGTGCAACACATCTGCTGCAGAAGGCACTTCGTACTGTTCTCGGTACCCATGTAGAACAGGCTGGTTCCTTAGTTACCGAGGATAGACTTCGTTTTGACTTCACCCATTTCTCCGCACTGACACCGGATGAGCTGAACCGTGTGGAGGCTTTGGTGAATGAACAGATTATTCATAACCTTCCGGTCAACACCAGGGTAATGAACCTGGAGGATGCAAAGAAGGAAGGCGCAATGGCGCTCTTCGGCGAAAAGTATACCGAGAATGTTCGCGTGGTTACCATGGGAGATTACAGCAAGGAGCTTTGCGGCGGAACTCATGTAAGCAATACCGGAGTAATTACCGTATTTAAGATTCTGTCAGAGACAGGAATCGCAGCCGGTGTAAGAAGAATTGAGGCACTGACAGGAAACGGTGTTCTTAAGTACTATCAGGAGCTGGAGACTGAGCTTCATTCAGCGTCAAAGGCTGCTAAGACGGAGCCCGCGCAGCTTACAGCCAAGATCGAAGGATATCTTGAGGAGATCAAAGCCCTTCGTTCAGAAAACGAAAAATTGAAGAGTAAGCTGGCCAACAGCTCCCTCGGTGATGTTATGAATCAGGTGACTGAGGTTAAGGGTGTGAAATTACTCTCAGCCAAGGTTCCCGAGCTGGATATGAACGGACTCCGTAACCTGGGAGATCAGCTGAAGGACAAGCTTGGAGAGGGTGTTATCGTTTTAGCCTCCTCTACGGCACCGGATAAGGTAAGTCTGCTTGCAATGGTAAGTGATGGTGCAATGGCAAAGGGTGCTCATGCTGGCAACCTGATCAAGGAGCTGGCTTCACTCGTTGGCGGTGGCGGCGGTGGAAGACCGAATATGGCTCAAGCCGGAGGTAAATCAGCAGCCGGAATTGATGCGGCTATCGCTAAAGCAAGCGACGCTTTAAGCTCACAGATTAAATAACAGATTTCCTCTATTAGATACAGCTGTCTGCTTAACCGCCGATGAAGCTGGAACTATTCTAACGTCAGGCAAAATCATGGGTTATGACCGATTGTAGCTATATGGTTAAGAAAGAACAAATATTACAATGCTTTATCTATATAAAAACTGTTGACGAAAATGAAAAATATGTTATAATCTTTTTAGTGCTATTCAAAAAATACCCAAACAGTTGTATACGCACAATACACAACTGGAGGGAGGTTAGGTGTGAGACTATGTCAAATGTAATTGTTAAAGACAATGAAACTTTAGATAGTGCTCTCCGCAGATTCAAAAGAAACTGCGCGAAAGCCGGTATCCAACAGGAGATCCGCAAAAGGGAGCATTATGAGAAGCCAAGCGTAAGACGTAAGAAGAAGTCTGAAGCGGCAAGAAAACGCAAATATTAATCCATGATAAGAACTTCCAGGGAGTAATCCTTGGAAGTTTTTTATTATTTTGACGAAATATTATGATGTATTGAGGTGATTTTTCGTTATTTTCATGATTGAATTATATTAGTTAGAGTACTATGATTGTTTCTTGTAATAACTGTGGTGTTTGACAACTGTTGTATAAGGCAACTGTTATTTTGATCTCAAAGGAGGAAACAGCTATGGAGAATATGTCAATTATTGTGCGCAATTGCCGTAATTTCGCTGAGAAGAAGTTGAAAGAATTTGATTTGACTTTTGGAGAGCAGGTTATCATAATGTTTCTTTCTATACATAAGAATGTTAATCAGGATACTATTTCAAAAAGATACATGGTTGACAAATGCATGGTAGCCAAAATATTAAATAAGCTGGAACATAAGGGTATTATAGTGAGAGCGCGGAATCCGAATAACAAAAGAGAGAATCTTATTTCACTATCACAAAAAGGCTCC
Organism: Bacillota bacterium; assembly: GCA_023409835.1. Lineage (GTDB taxonomy): Bacteria > Bacillota > Clostridia > Lachnospirales > Lachnospiraceae > Mobilitalea. Next base: position 2,739 of record JAEYQV010000003.1, on the reverse strand, counting down.
GATATGATTAAGCATATGGGATCCATTTTAAAGGAGTGGAATGAAATTATCTACGATGGTTTTAGCCCGGAAGAAGTTGAGTGCATGAAAAGACTCACAGAAAAGATGGCATTAAATATTGCAAATAATATGGAGTTAATTAAGGAGGATTTAATGTAAAAAATGAAGGACAAAAAAATGAATTTTGGATTAATTATGGCAGTATATTTGTTAGGTATCTTTATGGGTGCCATAGATACCGGTATCGTAACACCTGCAAGAACAATTATACAAAATGATTTGATGGTAAATGCGAATACAGGAATATGGATGATTACGATCTATACCCTTGCATATGCAGCGAGCATTCCTATTATGGGTAAAATGGCGGATAAGTATGGAAGAAAGTACATTTACTTAATCAGTATCTTTCTGTTTGGTATTGGTTCTTTGTTTTGCGGTTTGTCTCAGAACTTCGGAAGCTTTACCGTATTACTTATTGCAAGAGTTGTTCAGGCCATTGGTGGTGGCGGAATTCTTCCGATTGCTACTGCTGAATTCGGTACGACGTTTCCGAAAGAGAAGAGAGGGCTTGCACTTGGTTTGGTAGGTGGTGTTTATGGACTCGCTAACATCTTTGGTGCATCGGCAGGAAGTGCAATCATTGATATTTTCGGACAGCATAACTGGCAATTTATATTTTATATCAATGTACCGATCACAATATTTATCCTGATTGCCGGCTTTTTAACACTGCCTAATACAAAGGCAACGGATGTTAAGAAGATAGATCTCTTTGGCATCACAACCTTAACCTTAATGGTGCTTTCGATTCTGTATGGACTAAAGAATATTGATTACTTTGATTTTGTTAATACCTTTAAGAGTACCTCGGTTTATCCGTTCCTAATTATCTTTATTGTTTTACTTCCGGTATTTATATTAATAGAGAAAAAGGCAGAGGATCCGGTGATTAATATTTCATATTTCACGAATCCTAAGATTATCATTACTCTATTTATCTCCTTTATCACCGGAATCATTATTATGGGTATGATCTTCGTACCTCAGTTTGCGGAGAATTCATTGAAAATAGCATCCGGAGACGGCGGGTATTTCGTTATCATATTGGGCGTATTTGCAGGCCTAGGAGCTCCGTTTTCAGGTAAGCTGATTGATAAATTCGGAGCGAAGGTTGTACTTGGTACCGGTTTTATTGCTTCAATCGCCGGCTCGGTATTTCTTATATTTTATGCTGCCTCCCATCCGAGCTTATTTGCTGTAGTAATCTGTTTAGTTCTGCTTGGTATAGGGATTGGCTTCACGATGGGAACACCGATCAATTATATGATGCTTGATAATACCAAAGTGGAGGAATCCAACTCGGCTCTTGCAACAGTTTCCCTGATTCGTTCGATCGGAACTGCGATTGCACCGGCTATCATGATCGGTTTTATTTCACATGCGGGTATGTCGGTGCAAGGCAATGTTATGATGCTTCTTCCGAATGAGATATCTGTTCCGCCGCTGCCTTATGCTCAGGAATTGACGGAGGAGTTCAACCAGTTGAAAGCAAATCCTTCCATGGCGGATAAGCTGAAGGATATCGATATCCCGGATTTAACCTCAATGGAAACGATGAAATTTGATATGAGCAGTAATAGCGGTAATTTTAAACTGCCGGCGGAGATTTTAGAAAAATTGCAGTCCTCCGATGTTACAACCATTACGGATAGCACAGAGGCAATGGCTGAGTATATGTTCTCTCAAATGACGCCTTCCATACTTACGAAGATAACCGGCGGAATTGATTCGGGAATAAACGGTATCAATGATTCTGTAGCACAACTGTCTGAGGCAATCGCAGCAATGCCGCCTACCCCGGCAATGCAGGGCAAAATTGACGGGATGAATGCTGCAGTGACACAAATGACAGGTACGGTTGATAAAATGACTACTTTAAAAGAAGCTCTTCCGGGGGCCTTTGAAACCGCAAAAACAGATTATATTGCAAAAATCGAAAATGAACGAGCTGATATTGAACAAGAGTTTCAGAACACATTAAATCATGGTTTCCAGCAGGTATATTCCACGGTAGCCATCGCTTCCTTGTTGGCTATGATAGTATTGATGTTATATAGGGAAAATAAGAAAGTAGTATAAACTTGTATAAATAGACGGTGCTGTTCGAGTCCGTTAACTCTAAAAAGGGAGTATGAACATCCCCCACACACTGAAGGAAAACATGTCTTTGTCTTGTATGCCGATATCGAACATGAGTGTTCACTATTGTCACACGAGTCATGCGACAAGTCTTCCATACAGTGCATCAAGGGACATTCATACTCCCTTTTCGGTATATGAAGTCTGTGACAGACCAAGTCATTCGTTTTCTTCTCGTCAAAGTTTCCTCCTTATTAGTCTACATATTTGAATATTTTCATATATTATTAACAGTATCTGCAAAGGATTTAAGGGGGCAGCTATGCGTAAGAACCTGAAATCTTCCCACGAGAAATTCAAGAAGGATGCGAAAAATACGCTGTATCAGGGAATCGATACTAAGAAAAAGAAGAAACTTGAGCCAAAGCTATCCTTTCTGGAGGAGGTATCAAATGTCCTAAATCTCCCGGCTGATATCCTGGCCGGAGCTCCGATTATCACAGCAATCGGACGAAATGAGATAAGCCTGGAAAATTATAAAGGGATTATAGAATATAACGGGAATAGCATCAAGGTACAGACGAAGGCCTGTAAGAT
>JAEYQV010000002.1 GCA_023409835.1 Bacillota bacterium | reverse complement strand
CGTGTAAAAGAAGTGTATCAATAAAAATGGAAAAGTTCAGGCTGGGCATGTAGCCCAGCCTGTTTGCTATGCTCAGTAATATTCTTAACTTCTAAAAAAGACTATTGACTTTCATTAGCAGGTTTCTTGATTATTTAGCACGGCTCGAGGAGACAGGACCGGTGGAATTACGTTCAATTAATTGAGGAGCATACTTTATTTCGTTAATCATTGGAAGAGAAAGAGTACTGTTAACTTCAATGTTAATCTTTGATAATACCATGTCAACTGCGGTCTTACAACGAATTTTGAGGTGATGATCAATTGTTGTAATGGGAGGGTTGGTTATTGTGGAAGGGAAAATATTATCAAAGCCGCAAACGGAGTAATCCCGCGGAATTCGTATCCCATGTTCCTGAAGAGCAGTTTGGATACCGATAGCGGTCATATCATTTACCCCGATTAATGCGGTTGATTTATGGCTTCCCTTTAAGTATTCGTTGGTAAGCCGGTATCCAATCTGATACTCATATGGAACTGCGGAGGGTGTATATTCGGATTCGGCTTGTTCCTCTGATGCGAGAACCTCTAAACAATCGGAGCCTAACCCAAACTGTTTAAAAACATTGAGCATTCCTTCAATACGCTGTTCTCGTGCAAAGGATATATTATGCAGAGGCGTGGTGATAAAGGTAAAATGGCGGTGGCCAAGATGATATAAATGCTCTGCCAACAGGGAGCCGGCTTTCAGATTGCTTAATTCTATGGAGGAGATAGACAGGTTATCTCTTTTTTCTCCGATCAGAACAGTAGGCACTGTTTTAGAAAGCTGCTCAATCATATGGGGAAAGCTTGGAAGAAAGGTATAGATAATACCATCAATTTTTTCCTTTAAAAAAGTATCTAAATAATATTTTTCGAGCTCCGGCTTACGAAACGTGTTACATACAATTACTTTACAGCCATATCCGCTGGCATAGCTTTCAACTGCATTAAACAGCTCGGAATAATAAGGATTTGCCAAGGTAGGAGTCAGCAGCAACAATAAACTGGATTTGGCCTCTGTTTTTTTCTTATTTTCATGTGGGATACGGTAATTAAGCTGTTTTGCGGCAGCAAACACACGCTCCTTTGTTTCATCCTTGAAGAATATCTTGTCACTATTATTGAGTATCAAAGATACTGTCGATTGCGAAACACCAGCCAGCTTTGCTACGTCATTTGAGGTTGCTTTTTTCATCGTAATTATACTCCCTAATTATTTTTAACTAATAACTTACTAATATTATAATACTTTTTTCTAAAATGTCAAATATGGAATAATATAGGGCGTCACCCGTTGCTTGTAATACTTTATTGCATTGTTTATATTGACAGAACCTCTGTAATTTGCTATATTATTATTAATAATAATAGGTCAAAAATAAAATTATTACTAATAAATTCAACGAGGAAGAAGGAGACTGAAATGATTTTATTTCCTGAGTATACTGCGAAAAATATGAATGGTCCGATAATAGCGTTAGGCGAGTTGCTAGTAGATTTACTTCCGGGACAGAATAACGTAAAGATAAGTGAACCGGGAGAGGTGATAAAGACTGCGAGCGGATCCTCAGGTATATTTGCCTGCGCAGTGGCTCGTTTGGGCGCAAAAAGTGGATTTCTCGGGAAGATAGGGAAGGATTCCTTAAGCCGGATGGTGTACGAGATTATTACAGCTGAGGGAGTGGATATAAGCCATGCGGTATTATCCGATGAGGGCAAGATTGGTCTGGCTTTTGTTGAATATTTAAAGGATGAGAGAAATTATCAATACTACCGGAACGATTCGGTAGGAAGCAAGTATGCAGCAAGTGATGTGGATAAAGAGTATTTGGCCTCGGGCTTTAATTTACATTACTCGGGAATGCTGTTGGAGCTTAGCCCGCAGATGCAGAGTGCCTGTCTTTATGCAGTGGAGATTGCAAAAGACAATGGAATTCTCATTTCCTTTGACCCGAATATCCGTAAAGAGCTTTTGAAGAGCGACAAAGCGATGGAACGATTAGTAGCAGCTGTTAAAAGTGCGGATATTATAACTCCTACCCTGGAGGAAGCTAAGTTTATAACCAAAAAGGATAAAATAGATGAGATATTGCAGGATTTACATGCAATGGGACCTAAGGTTGTAGCTTTAACCCGTGATAAAGACGGAGCAATTCTCTCCGCTAATAATCAGGTTGCTATTGTAAATGGAATTAAGGCGGATGTTGTGGATCCGACGGGTGCGGGAGATGCATTTGCTGCGGCGCTTATTTATTGTATACAACAGGGTTACAGCCTGGAAGAGGCTGCTTGCTTCTGCAATTGTGCAGGCGTGTGTACCTGTATGAAACGGGGATCGATCGGTACAGCCTTACCTGATTTAGAACAGGTGAAGCAGCTGATGAGCTCCGGCGTATGCAGTGTCAGAAGCTGTGATATCGCAGAGCTTACATCAATGCTATAATATATAAGTTTTCTTTATCCTAATAATATAACGGAATGAGGTGCTTTGAATGGGCAATTTAAAAGAGAGATTAAAGCGGGGAGAGCAGGTACTGGGAACCATGGTGACCACCTTTCATAGTCCTGATATTCCAAAAATATTACAGGTCAGTGGTTTCGATTTTTTTATTATCGATTGCGAGCATGGAGCCTTTACCACAAGAGAGGTAGCAAATATTATTGCTGTGGCCCGATGTATCGATATGCCGGCCTTGGTCCGGATACCGGGAATATTACGTGAGTATGTCCTGAAATTTATGGAAATGGGGGCTTCCGGTTTGCTGCTTCCTAATACGGAAACCGCTGAACAGGCAAAGCTGTTAGTGGAATATGCAAAATATGCACCCCTGGGGAAACGTGGTGTTTCTTTATCTCGCCCGCACACTGATTTCAAAAAAGTGAATGGAATAGAATATATGGAGAAGTCCAATCAGGAGACGATTCTTATGTGTCAGCTTGAGTCACGTAAGGGTGTGGAAAACTGTGAGGCTATCCTGGGTGTTGAGGGAATTGATGTTGGTTTTATCGGACCGAATGATATGACACAGGATATGGGTATTTTAAATCAATTTGAACATCCGGAGGTAGTGAATGCCTTTGAACGTATCATAAAAGCGTCACAGGAGCAGGGTAAATATGCCGGAGTGCATTTCGGCAGCTTGGAAGCTCTAAAGCCCTGGTTGAACAAAGGGATGCAGATAAACATGTGGAATAGTGACAATGGACTTCTTGCTGCCGGAGCTGCAGCCGGTATGAAGGAATTACAGAGGTAAAAGCAGATCATGGCAGGCGTTACATTTTAAGAAATGTCCGTCATGGATATAGAAACCGGGCTATTACATAACCAACTAACGGTTACGTAATAGCCCGGTTTCGTTTTTATCATGACAAGTGAAGCGATAAAGCGTTTTATCTGGATGACGTGTGAAGCGATTTGTCCATTCACCTTATATGTACCAATCACCCTCTGCCATTGAAGAGACCTCGTCTAATGGATAAGGAGCATGGATACTGGGAGTCCAGATCAGGCCTTCCGGTGTTTTTTGCAGTATATGGCACTGCAAGAATAGATCGGTTATTTCCCGGGGCAGTACTTCATCAACAGGAATTCCGTGCTCTGTTTTGCATAAAGGAGCTAATAACGTTAGTAAATCAGGGTATTGCTGCAAGAGCTCCGGTGATAGGTACAGAGTACCTTCTGCAAAGTAAGCGGGGTAGGGGTAACGGTTTTCGCGATACGGAGTCATAGCCGATGAGCACATCATTGGACCTTCACAGGGTGAGTAGGCAGAAGAAGCCTCAGGTTGAAATACCGCATCCACATTATAGTAATAATGAATATCTCTGATTGCATCAAAATATTCGCTTACATCAACAAAGGCATTGCCGTTTTTATCGGTTAATCCCGTGATCTGAATTGGGGAACAGGACTGCTTTGTATTGGATACGGTGCCGTCAGCATTCCAAACCGGATTAAATCGAAACGTAACCGGTTGTCCTTCTATTTCGATATCACCATGGGTTAACTTTGCAGTAAATGCATTGATATAATGACTGTTATCCCGGGCCATGCATCGGGTTAAGGTCAGCTTACAGGGCTTGGGAAGCTTATTATCCAGGGTAAAATAGTCGACCCCAATATACATATCGGTCTGTCCCAAAGCATCATCTCCGCCGTAATGACCGAAATTCGCTATGGTACCGTTGGGAAGCAGGGTCATAACCGGCTGATAAAGACTGACAGGAAGTCCATCTACTTCGAACCAGTTTTCTCCCTGGTCAATGGAGCAGGAATAGGGTTTATTACGTCTGCTGCCTATGATGGTACCATCCGGAAGCTTGACCATGGTTTCGGGTACAAAGCCTCCCTGCGGGTTTTCCGAGGGACTTTCCGGAGCACCACGATGAATACCAAATAAGGTGCCGTTAATATAATGATCGTTCTGACGGGTAACAATCTGACGGGCAACCGGTGTCGCTTGTACATCACCTGCGATAAACAGTAAATCCCCGTTATTGCATTCTACAAAATCGTATTCGTGGGCGCCGACACCGGGTAGAATGTAATGGGGGCCGCTGAAGGTATAGCCATCCTTGGTGGTCATAAAAAAGGTTTGTATCTTATTTAGATAGGTCTCACCGGGAAGCATGGTATTGCGTGTACTGCGTAATTCTCCGGGGCCCCAGGCGGTACCATAAAGACTTGCCAGGATTACGGCTGTTCCGTCATTTAACCGACGTACCCGCCATAGATAAGGAGCACAGCCCTCCAATAATTTTGTGATGGTTCTCCAGGTGGTACCTCCGTCTAAGCTCTCTCTGACAATGATATAATGGCACCAGCCGGTGCGATCCTCATTAATTCGAGGAACATCAAAGCCAATAATACGACCGTCCGGGAAGCCGATATTGCAGAAGGAGCCCTCCTCCAGCAGGCAGCGACCGGTTTCTGTCCAGGTTTTCCCGTTGTCAGCTGATTTAAGATATACACGATAGGATTCATTATTTGGACTGCCGCACTCTACGGAGCAATAGGATACAGGTGCACCTACAGCTTCACCCATCTCCAATCTGGGAGGAACATAATTTTTGTTTTCTTTTTGAAGCGTTTCTTTAAAGGAAATTCCAATTTCCCCATTTCCATAATCAAAGGTGGTAACCCATGCTACAAATCCGGGACGCTTTTGAGGATAATAGATCACTTCTCTATGAAAACCCTCGGTTTTTACCTGGTGATTAAATTCCTTCATGAATAATCCTCAACCTTTCTAATCTTCATTTGTATAAATTTTGTGATTGCTTAGTCGCAGTAATCCCCCCGAACCGATGCACACAAAGCATGTTGAAAAGCGTACATTTTGGTGCTGATGGACTGGGATGACCGGATGGTTATATTCATTTTATCATTTTTTGACCAAAACCCCAATACTCAACGGATCTCGTTGGGTGCATTGTTAAAGCTCAACAATACGTTTTTCTTTATACGAATGAAGAGAGGCCGTAAGTAATTGATGACCGATCAGAGCTTCCTCGGGAGTAACACAGCCGAAGGGACAATCAAGGTTTCTTAATTCACTGACGAAGGCTGCAAACATCTGCAATAAGGAGTCGGAGAAGCCGAATTCAAAAATCTTTCCTGTAATAACCGGGAAAGCTGTTTTCTGCCCGATGACCAAACGACTCCAGGCCTGCTCCTGACCGCAGCTCTGCGTAAAGTGAATTGCATTGGGATCATCGGAGGTAAACTTTGCAGACATATCTAAGCCGTAAATTTCAAATTCTACGGTATTGGTACATCCGGGGGCCATTCGCTTCATCTCTAAAAGCATGGGGAAGGTATCGTTTACGGAGTTGGTCGTCTCACACAGCAGCGTGGCGTTGTCATAGGTTTCACAGGGAACCCGGTTGCCCTCCGGATCAGGACGGGTCTTGACAATGTTGCTTAGCTGGGCGCTAACGTTTTTGGGAGTAAAGCCAAGGCGAAGAGGAAGGTGAAGGGTATGAAGACCCAAATCGCCCATACAACCGTATTCTCCGTTTGCTGCAATGGTACGCTTCCAGTTAATGGGCTTGTTCAGGTCCATGTCTGAGGAATGCTTGATAGCAAAGTGAGCCTCTATGATCTGACCATACTTATTCTCCTGAAACCATTGGTACATTTGCTGTACGGCCGGATAGAAGGCGAATTCACTGGCACAGCGGACTAATACCTCAGGGTGTGCATCCACTGCGGATACAATCTCCTCACAGGCTGCTAAGTCAACACCGAAGGGCTTCTCTCCGAGAAGATGCTTTCCTGCATTGATGATATCGCTGTAAACCTTAGCATGCAGATGATGGGGAATGGCACAGTAGACGGCCTCAATCTCCGGGTTTTGGAGCAGCTCCTTATAATCCTTGTAAAAGTATTTCGTATCCGGTACCTGATGAAACCAATTCAGATTGTCATCAGACATGTCGCAGGCAGCAACAATGACGGGACGAGGCAGGTTGTTGTTTAAATGCAGCCATCTCATAGAAACACTGGCAAATTCTCTTCCCATTAGACCACAACCGATGACTCCAAAGCGTACAATATTCTTTTCGTTATTCATAGTAACCTCCGTTATTCTGTTAAGCATGGACTCAAATGATCAGCGAGGCAGATAAAATCCTATGCCGTTTGAGCTACTGCAATAGCTGATGCAAGCTATCATCCATTTTCTGTATGATTAGATCTACCATTGCTGAGGTAGTAATTAAGGGTAATTTCGTAAGTGCAACGGGTGGACAATTAGGCTTATAGGTCTGGGCGCTGATATCGATACAATACTCATGATTTAGAATTTCACAAAACCTGACAACCTTATCGACTTCGGCGAAAATAAGAGAAGTCATATGCTGATCCCCTTCGGTACCAATGCAGAGCTCAGGGTATTTGCGGGTCAGCTCCCGGATCTTGTTGTGATAATAGCTGCCGGTTTCTGAAATATGCTCACTATTCGACTCAATAAACTCCATTGTGATAAGGTAGGAAAGACTGGCTAGTTCCTCCTGACCGTTTGTAACTAATGCTCCAAATTGATTCAAACTGTCGTAGGCTCCGCTGGTAAGAATCTTACTGGCGGGATAATTGCCGCCGGGGAAGCCCTTTCCTACGGTTACAAAGTCAGGATTCAGGTTATATTTCTTGAATAAGAACAGGCTGTCATACCACGCACAGGATTGTATTTCGTCGCATAAAACAGGGGTATCACTGTTGTGGCACAGCTCATAGGCAGCCTGAAGATAGTTTTCCTGTAAGCGGATGCCGGCATAATTCATCATGATGATTTCATGAAGGAAGCCCGCCGTTTTATAAGGAGCCGTGTTATATGTTTCTATGATTTTACGGAATGCCTCGATATCATTGATTGGAACCGGAATGATCTTGTATAGCTGATTCTTCTCGGCTTTTTCATATAAGCCCGGCCATAAACCACGCAGGGTCTGTGCGAGAACGGTTGTGCCGTGATATCCTCCGGTAATTCCACCGGCATTATCACCCATTACTAATAATACAGGGATACGATCGGAATATTTGGAAGGGCTGCCATCCAGGGAATAGAAACGGGACAGCATCATTTTTATTGCTGCCTCACAGGCCAGAGAGCCGGTTTCGAGATTGATGACCTTATTCAGACGTCCCGGTTGGTTTTCTCTTAAAACGACTTCCAGTGCAGGATCGGACAGCTCCAGGCCATTCGCACAGGCAATGAGCCTCTTCTCGAGAATTCGGGTGATATATCCTCTGGTATTATTGTGTGTTGCATTGGATATTCCTATTTTCTTAGCATTTTCAATTAACCGGTAGCCTGGGAAGCTATGACCCAAAGGAATGTGGTAATGCTCACTCTTGCCGGCAAAATACAAGCGGCCGTCCTCTCCCAGACGAAAACAGCCTTCTCCGTTAAGCGGAGCAGCAGCACTGTTTTGAGCGGCACGATAGCTGTCGGTAGGAGCTCCGCTTTCCTGATTATCATAGCCCTCAGTTAGTTTTTTGCCGACCATATGAATCAGCCTGTTTTGATTGGCTTCACAGGAGGCCGGATAGAAATCAACCTGTTCCTTGGCAATTTCCATTAAGGCCTCATAGTTTTCATTCGTAAGAAGCTCGTGCGCTCTGCATACAGCTTGTACATAATCTGTGCCCAATAAATCCGTTAAAGAAAGCTTTATGTTATTTATCATAGATATCTCCCTTCTGTAATTATATTTCTACCAGTTCAATCCCAGCCAGGCGGCAGAATAAACGAATGCGGGAAGCAATATCCCCCAGTACCACAGCTTCATGGTGGGTTCCGCCCTCCTCAAGCCACCGGGTAACACAATTGCTTACACCGCTTGCAGGAGAGAAGAAGAAGTAGGGCATTTCGCATTTCCTTAAATCACTTTTATCAAGAATTTCACCATGTGCGCAAACCAGCTTAAAGCGGTTTCCGCTGATATGTACCAGACTTAATACGCTGGCTGGACCGGGCTCCGGAGTAAAGATGGGAGTGGGAGGATTGGATAAACCTCCTTCGTTAAATACGCGGTCAATCAGCCTTGGCTTCTTGTCCTTGCGGCAGGTAAGCCAGTTGCCTTCGCCGGCATGGCAAAAAAGAATTGCATTGCGTGGCAGATCCATCATATACATTTCGCTGAAATTCGCATTACCACATAGCTGGAACATGGCTGCCATCAGCGCTGCGGTTGTTGCATCACCCTCTGCCGCATATCCGTACCCATCAGCCATTAGGTGACTTGCGGCCAAAAGGGGCAGCTGAGTATAACGGCCATCTGCACCAAACTCCTCGAAGTGCGCGGTATAGCCGGAGTAATGATTTGACTCCAGGTATTTTTTGATTCCTAAATACATGCGGATTGCAACGGAATGATTTTCAACGGTGAGCTTCGGATCCATATCAAATATTTCCTGATCTGCTTTTATCCGATTGTTGATTTCTTCTTCGGTAACCTGTTCACAGTAACGGGTTATGGTTCCGATGGAGTCATAGACAAACTCCGGTCCCAGGGTACGGAAGAAGGCCATATCGTCCGTTATGACATCACCCATTCCGGCTAGTTTTCCGATGACTCCGATTTTCATGGTTTTCATAGAATTAACGGCCATTGCGGCGTGGGAGAAATCCGAAATAAACCGATTTAAGGAGCCAGCGTGACGGCTGCCTGCATAATACACACAGGGGATTCCGGCACGCATCAGACAATTTGCATTATCCTGGGAGCCGTGGATTCCCTGATTCACTGTTAAATCATACTCTTCAAAATTCTCCCCCACGGTTTCGTCCGGCTGAATCAGCGCGAGAGCCAAGGGTAAACGATTATTCTGCATGGCACGTACGACGTATTGCCCTTGGGAATAGCTTAAGAGAAGCACCAGAATACCATCCAGATTTTGATGGTTGTACAGCCTGGTAAGTTCCTCAATATCTTCGCGTCCCAGTGCGACGCGCGGAAATACAAATTCCGCCTCGTTTTTAAGGGTTTCAAGAACCTCCATTACATAGTTTTGCTGGTTGACGGTAATGCCTGGAAATAGGGGCTCATATGCACCCAGCATTAATGCCAGGACGCCAAGCCGGGGCTTATTTGTTTGTAACATTATGTGCTCCTTTCTTATTAGCCGTGCTGCTTTTGTTGCTTGCATGACGAATGGTTAAAAATAGGGTTTCACTGCCTGATATAGGTTGCAATATTTTTGGTATTGCGATTGGTAAAGCTCTTGCAGCTTCGGGTTGGGATGATAGCATTTCATAACCTGGTAAGGAGGAAGCTTGCCCCTCTCGTATATCCCGCTTCCCCAGGCGGCTAACAGTGCGGCTCCTGCACTGGAGGCTTCGCTTATTTCAAGAACAGTTAAAGGCTTGCCGGTGCAATCGGCTTTTATTTGCTGCCATAGCTCACTGCGGCTTCCGCCGCCCAGAGAATAGATCTTTTCAGGCTTACAACCGAGCCTTTCACATAAAAGCAGAAAATCCTTCAATAGATAGCCAATCGCTTCCATAATACTTCGTATAAAATGGTTGCGGTTAGTGCTAAGCTGTGCCCCGAAGAAGACTCCCTTGGCATCGGGGTTGTTTTCCGGGTCTACGCTGCCGCATAGAAACGGAAGGAATAGCAGACCTTCGCTGCCGGGAGAAATAGTATTGACTAATTCGTCCAAAAGGGGATAGATATTCTTCTCATTGCATAAGTCCTTGCAGAACTCATCCTTAAACCACTTCAATGCCATTCCTGCCGTGTTACCGATCGGAAGGTATAAAAACCTGCCGGGTAATGCATGACGATATATCGTTACTCTGTGATCCTGTGCAAACACAGGGTTATCTGTACAAGCAGCAACGACGAGGGCGGTACCGGTTGTCTCGGTTATCATACCGGGATTAATGCAACCGACAGCAAGTGCACTTGCGATTTGATCCATGGCACCGGTTACAACGAGGGTTTCGGTGCTAAGCTCGAGCTGATCCGCAGCCTCTTTTGTAAGTATCCCGACCAGACTACCTGCTTCCAGTACCTTAGGCAGCTTAAGCTTATCGATACCGGCTGCCTGAAGACTCTCGTCCCAATAATCATCCGTGCTTAAATTAAAGTAACCGGTCGAGGTCAGGAGAGTTCTTTCTGTTACAAACATGCCGGTTAACCAATGTAATACATAGTCCTCAAGCAGTAGAAACTTATAAGTATTTGCATAGATTTCCGGATGCTCCTGCTGAAGCCACATTATTTTAGCAATAGGAAGTGCTCCTGAAATGTCGGGAAGTCCGGTAATTCTGTAAAAATGATTGAGACTAAGCTTTTCCCTCAACTGCATGGCCTGTTCCTTGGCCCGGGAATCCAGCCATACAATAGCCGGATATAAGGGGGTGCCGCTCTGGTCTACAGGAATTAAGGTCTCCCCCTGCGTTGTGATACCAATCGCTGTAATGACCGAATTGGATATTGCCTCCCTGCATTGATTTAACCCAAGCATAATTGCTTCTTTATATATAGAGGGATCGGCTTCCACATAGCTTCCGTTGGTATTGAGCGAGTATTCCTTTACATAACAGGCTACCTGCTTAAGCTCATGCGTAAATAGAGAAACCTTTACGGAAGTTGTACCAATATCAAAGGTTGCAATTAGTTTTGTCATACCGATTAGGCCCTTCCGTTACTGCCGAACACCAGAATACGTTGCATGGTAGCCTGTTTCACAGCTTCAACAATATAAGGCATTAACTCAAAAGCGCCCATTTTATCCGTATAGTATTCATTGGCAGCACGGGCTGCTGCCAGGTTGTTATCAGTAAAAATATTAATTTTTGATATACCGTTTGCAATACAGTTACGAAAATCATCATCGGATAACCCGCTTCCTCCGTGCAGCACCAGCGGTATATCAGTAGTTGCGGCAATTTTGGACAAGCTATGTATATTTAACTCCGGTTTTTTGGTATATAAACCATGAGCAGTTCCGATCGCTACGGCTAAAGCATCACATTGGCTTTGTTCTGCAAATAGTGCAGCATCCTCGGGTTTTGTATAAATAGTTTCTGCAATGCTTTCTTCTGCTGAACCATTGGAGCCTACGTGCCCAATCTCTGCTTCAAGACTGCAGCCGGCCCGGTGAGCGTAAGCTACCATCTCCTTAACCCGTTTGCTGTTTTCCTCGAAGGATAACATACTGCAGTCATACATGACCGAGCTATAACCCAGATCCACTGCCTTCTTTACTAAATTCGGATCAAAACCATGGTCAAAATGCAGAGTGACCGGGACCTTGGCACGCTTGGCTTGTGCCAGCATAAAATCCGTATACTCCTCCAATCCGGCACTTGGCAATAGACTTTCGGCAGGGCCGATAATCACCGGGCTCTGTAATTCTTCTGCGGCTCTAAGGATGCCCATACACATTTCAATATTAACGCAGTTAAATAAGCCTACTGCATATTTGTTTTTTCGTGTATCGGCCAGTATTTCTGTTAATGATACAAGCATAATTAAACTCCTCTCTATCAATAGGGTAATAAGGTAACAAAACGAATCAAGGTTAATATTTTATTTTGACGAACTGCTTGTCCTCGGAGGATTGACGTGCGGCTAAGCAACAGGCGGCACTGATTAGACCGTCCTTTAGATTTGCTTTTGCTTTCTTTCCGTTCATAACATTCATAAAATCCAACGCTAACTCTTCGTCTCCTCCGAAGTGCGCACCGGGGGGATAATTGAACCTGGACAGATCGGTTTGGGGAGCTTGATAGTGATCCACGCGGATTTCTGCTGTGTAAAAATCAAATTCAGCACTGCCCTTGGTTCCGATTAATCGGCAGCCGCGGCGCTGTGCTCCTTTTTTAACGATAAAATTCTGATTATAGCTTATAATAAGTCCGCTCTCGGTAGTAAATATTGCGCTGGCTAAGTCCTCATTACCGGTATCTACAGCAAAACAACATGCATCACCGGTTACCTCCTCCTTTAATAGCTTGCTTACAACATAGGAGCTCTCAATACAGGTGCGGTATTCTGAGCAGTCAGTGCAATGCAGACCGGCAGGTTTATTTCCCTTATAATATAGCTTGGACTTAGTGGCACATACTTCGGAAGGCTTATCATCGATCAGGTAGTTGATATAATCAATGTCATGGGTAGCCTTTTGCAGGAATAAACCGCCGGTTTCATTGGTATCCCTGTACCAGCTATGATAATAGACGCTTCCATAAGGAACATTATTAATTGCTTGAACCATGGTAAGCTTGCCTAAAATACCGCTGTCAACAATGCGTTTCATTTCGCCTGTTATGGAAGAATATCTTAAAGGAAAGGAAACAACTACGCGGTCTTCTTTTCCGAGGGATGCATTCCTTAACTTTTCATATTGTTCTATATTAATGCAAACCGGCTTCTCGAGAAATAATGGGATATCGGTACTCAGTACCTTGCAGGCCAGGTCGGTATGCATGGAGCAACGGGTACCAATGAATATACCGTCCAGCTCCATCTTGAGCAGCTCCTCGGTGCTATCAAGAAGAACCGTACCATCAAAGAGGGGATCCCCTTTCATTTTTTCTTTCACTTTCTCCTGGTTGGGATCAACAATGCCTGCAACTGCAATGTCGCACTCTAAATTTCGGAATGCATTCATCATAGTGCCGGATCTGAGGCCATATCCAATAAATCCGATTTTTTTGGTCATATCATATTCCTCCTAAAGTATTTGTATAGAGCTGTGTCTTAATATCTCCTGATAACTTTCTCTCTTAACCGAAAAAGATAATCCTATCTCCTGTCTTTTTAATTTCCTAAATCTTATGATCTGCTAACCTTACATACCTCTTAATACTTACCCAACTTACAGTATTGTTACTTTATAATAAGAAGAAGGTTTTTTATAAATAGCAGCTAATAATTATTAATAATAATTTTTACATACATGCATATTATAGAAATGCTTGTGTTTACGGGGATTTGTGAGATTGCTAGTCAAATTGTATCTACTGCTATGCATAATAATTCTAACAGTTTATTAGTAAAAATCAAGAGATATTTTAAAATTATTATTTATTATGCAATTTGTTTGAGAGGTATTGACAAATAAATTCATAGATAATATAGTCAATTTACACCATAAATTACATTTATTCCATAGCAACTATTACAAAAGATACAAAATATTTAAAAAAATTACCAATAAAATTATTAGTAATATAAATAATTTTATTATTGACACAGGGGGAAGATACATGACTACAAGTAAAAAAGAATCTTCTTTGAATAAGAAGAGCTTGCTGCAGAAACTAAAAAAGCTTGCAATCTACTCTAAGAAGCATTGGTTCATCTATATGCTGGTGCTGCCGGGATTGATTTCTATGATTATTTTTAATTATGGTCCCATGTATGGAATTCAGCTGGCATTTAAGGACTATAGTATTAAGAAGGGCATCTGGGGCAGTGATTGGGTTGGCTTGAAGCACTTCGCTAATATGTTCCAGGATAAGGTGTTTCTGAATGCTTTTAAAAATACTATTATCATTAATTTATACACCTTACTCTTTGGCTTCACCTTTAATGTGTTCCTGGCATTAATGCTAAATGAGATGCGGATGAAACGAGTAAAGGCTGTGGTACAGACCTTCGCATATCTTCCGTATTTTCTGTCCTGGGTAATCTTTGCCGGACTTGTACAAAATTTCTTATCTACAGATGCCGGTGGAGTAGTAAACCAAATTATTGTAGCATGTGGCGGTGAGGCAATCGATTTTTTGAAACGGCCTGACTTATTCAGAGGGATACTTGTTATTACTAATATTATAAAGACGGCAGGATACAGTAGTATTATTTATCTGGCGGCGATCGCGGGAATTAATCCCGTTTTGTATGAATCTGCCGCAATGGATGGAGCACATAGAGGTCACATGCTTCGTTATATAACAATACCGAGAATTCTCCCCTCCGTAGTTATTATGTTCACACTTCAGCTCGCTAGTTTATTCGTATCGAATTTTGATCAGGTATATAACTTGTATTCAAACTATGTGTTATCTACCGGTGATGTTGTTTCTACTTATATTTATCGCAGCGCGCTGGTGAATGGAGATTATGAATTGTCTACAGCTATGAATCTGATACTGAATACGATGGGTATGATTGTTGTAATTTGTTCGAATAAATTTACTAAAAAATTAGATGTAATGGGTATTTTCTAGAGGAGGGGCAGTCGTGAAAAAAAGATTTTATATGCGTCAGAAGTTGGGGTTTAATTTCTATGATATTGCATTGAATGCTTTTTGCATTATCTTTGCTTTGGTATGCTTCTATCCAATGTGGTATGTGGCTGTAGCGTCGATTACTCCTTATGAAGAGTTTATACGTACCGATATCCTGCTGTGGCCAACAAAAATTGATCTTCAATATTATAAAGCAATCTTAAGTACGACAGTTTTTAGAAACTCGATTTTTATATCAGTTACTAAAACACTATTTGGAACTGCATTGTCACTGATTGTTACATCCAGTATGGCATATGCAGTCTCTAAATCGGAAATAAAGGGTATGAAGTTGATCAATGCGTTGGTTGTATTTAACCTGTTCTTTACAGGGGGATTAATACCCGAATACATGTTATATAAGAACATAGGGATTTTAAGGACTTACTGGGTTATGGTTCTTCCGGGAGCATTAAATATTGTTTACTTTATCATTATGCGTAACTTCTTTTCCTTTTCTACTTCAAAGGATTTGGAGGAAGCGGCTAAAATTGATGGATGTAATGACATACGAATATTCTTCAAAATTATTTTGCCTCTGTCCAAAGCGATGCTTGCTGCGGTTGGCTTGTTTATCGCAGTTCTTCACTGGAATGACTATTATAGCTATATGATGTTTATCTCAAACAAAGCAGAGCTACAGCCATTTGCATGGGTCCTTCGTCGTACCCTTGTGGATCCGGCGATGATGAATCAGATCAGAAATGGTGCAGTCAGTGTTGGGTTGCAGCTTCCTCCCCCGATTGCGCTTCGTATGGCGACGATTATCTGCGCTATGCTTCCGATTATATGTGTCTATCCGTTTTTGCAAAAACACTTTGCACAGGGAATGATGCTGGGTGCTGTTAAGGAATAATTAAGCTTGCAGGCTTTAATTATAAAATAACTAACACTTTATACTTATACTTAAGGAGGAGAACTATGAAGTTAAAGAAAACTATGGGTTTATTATTAGTAGCAGTTATGTTACTAAGTAGTGTGTTTACAGGCTGCAGCAAAGACAACAAGAGTGAAAATCCCGGTGAAAAGGTTACGGGGAAGACAGAGGCTGATACCTCGAAGGGCTCAGAAGACACCACCGTTAAAACAAACACAGATCGTGAAAAGGTTAATATACGGTTTGCTCAGTTCGGTAATAGTACCGATGATCCCGATGGTATGAAAAATGACCCCATCAAAGCAAAGATTGAAGAAGCGGTAAACATTACTCTTGAGTATGATACCGGTGCAGAAGGCTTCGATGAGCGTATGTCAACAGAATTATCTGTCGGTGTGGGTCCGGACCTGTTTCCTACCTGGGCTGACAGTGAATTACTTAAGAAGTGGTCAGAGGATGAGGTTATTGTAAATCTTGCAGAAATTGTTAACGCTGAACCGGAGCGTTACCCTACCTTATACAAAATGTTCAATGATGAAAGCTATAAGGCCTTCAACAAGATGTATACAGGTGACGAAAACGCAGTATATGCAATTTATGCCATGGCCGCATACGCAAAACCTGTATTTGCCGGTGTTCCCGTATATAACACAGCAATTCTGAATGAAGTGAATGGCGGAAAGGTTCCTGCAACTGTTGATGAATTTATTGCTTATTGTAATGCGGCAGGCGAAGCTGGTTATGTTGGCTGGTGGCCTCGTAATGATAAGCTTACAAACTGGAATGAAATCGATAAAACCTTAGCTGCTCCTCAGGGAACCTCTATTCTGGCTCCGGCCTCTGATTTATTGAGCGGATTTGTACAGACATCACAGGACAAATGGGAATTAGCAACGGTTTCCGATAAGTCCAAGGACGTTGTAAAGCAGCTTGCCTCTCTCTATGCAAATGGTGGTTTAGATAAAAATATTGGTGTTAAGGGTGATTTTGATGATGCCTATGGTGAATTTGGTTTAGGAAGAATCGGTGCAGCGAATTTTGGATTTGGTTTTGCCACCCAGTATCGTGATTTCTATAATAGCTGTTGGGTTGCTGCAAATCCGGATGCTAAAACAAGTGATTTAACAATGGGTCTTTCCTTAACCGATGACGGAAAATATGGTACTACATACAGTTCTGCGTTATGGATGGGAGCACATTACATGATCCCTGCATCCTGTAAGAATCCCGATCGTGTACTTGACTTAGTAGAATACTTAGCTACCAATGAAGGACAGGATTTACTGTTTGCCGGTATTGAGGGACAAACCTATACAGTAAATGCAGACGGAACTTATACCTATGATGTTAACAAGTGGGCTGAAATTAATAAAGCCTATGGCTACTCCGAACCTGACCGTGCACGTTACGTATGGTTCTCCTACTTATTCTGTGCTACAGAGTATAAGACTAATTTTGAAGATACAAGCTGGTATGAGTCTTCTTTAAATCCTTATGATAACACAAATGATTGGGCAGAAGGCACAAACAAAGAGCTGGTTGATTATGCGCAGAGTGTAATTGATACCTATGTTGATAAAGTGGTTTCACAGCTGCCGGTATATTATATGCAGGTTACACTTCCCGCAGAGGCAGATGATATTAGAAGTAAACTGGCTGAAATCACGAATCGTTATTTAACTGCATTTTTAGGCGGTCAGATGGATATCGATACCAAATGGCAGAATTATGTTGAGGAATATGAGGCAGCAGGTGCTAAGGAATTAGAGGCTATCATTAATAATGCTGTTGCAGCCGCAGCTCAAAATGCACAATAAATTTTAACTCGTTAATTGAATAGTAGAAGGTATACTAATAAACGTAATGCTGAGGGATCAGTTCCCCCGGCATTACGTTTCAATACATGAAAAATCGAAAAGCGGAGTGATCATTTTGAATTATGGAGTAACGATTACAGAGGGTGCAACACCCTGGCAGATTTTCCAACAAACAAATGGTAAAGCAGATATCACGGTTTCAGGTAAATATTCTCTGATACATCTGTCTCAGGAATTACCTCTACAATTTACTCCGGTCAAGCCGGTGAAGGCTGTCATTAAAGCTCGCATTGCTCTTGAAGATACGGGGGAATCCATCCTGCCCTGGCAGGAATGTAAGTTATTAGAGAATGAAAGCTGGACGATGACATTTTTCGATGTACCGGCAGGTGGTTTATATCGCATTGAAACTTACATGGATTATGAAGGCTGGGACGGACTGTCTGTAACACGGGGAGATGTAATCCATAACCTTGGTGTCGGTGATATTTTTGTGGTTGCAGGTCAAAGCAATGCTGCAGGCCGAGCCAAAGGTCCGGTAACAGATGAACCCGAGTTAGGCGTCCATCTGCTGCGAAACAGCGGAAGCTGGGATCTTGCAACCCATCCCTTGAATGAAACAACCGGATCAATTCATATGGAGCATTTTGAGAATCATAACCCGGGTCATAGCCCCTGGCTGCACTTTGCGAAACGTTTGAAGAAGGAGTTGGGCTATCCAATTGGTTTAGTAGTCAGCGCTTACGGTGGATCCCCCCTCAGGTGGTGGAATCCGGCGGAAAACGGCACCCTGTTTCGCAATATGTTAGAGCAGCTGGCAGATTATCGGATTAAGCCGAAGGGAATGCTTTGGTATCAGGGAGAAGCGGAAGGCTTTGAAGATAGTGCCGCAACCTATTTGGACAGATTTACCAACTTTGTCTCAGAGGTACGTTCAGCGTTGAATAACCCGGAATTACCGATTATCACCGTGCAGTTAAATCGTTGTATGACCCCATCGACAGAACAACTGGATCGTCAATGGGGAATTGTACGCCAGGCACAGGTTGATGCAATGTATCAATTGAACAGGGTCTATACCATACCGTCCACGGACTTGAGCCTATATGACTTTATTCATAACTCCTCCGAGAGTAATCTGGTCATTGGGGAACGTTGTGCCCGTTGTGCCCTGCAGGAGCTTTATCATAGGAATTATGACTGGATGGCTCCTGAGGCTAGTGAAATTCTTAGAACAGCAGCAGATACCGTGGAGGTCCGTTTTTCGAGAATACGAAATTGGATCAATCCATATGATGTCTCGGCAGATTTATTACCCTTTGAGGCAGAGGATGCTCAGGGACTTGTTTCTGTTAAAGAATATACGACCAATAATGACAGTATAGTAATTGTTTTTCAGCGTGAGTTGGGGAAGGACGCAGTGCTTCATGGTGCGTGGCGTATGAATCCCGGAAGTGCAATCCCCTGTGACTGTATGCGTTTACCGATGCTGTCATTTTACGGGAAAAAAATAGAGAGTTAAAGGAAGGAATAAAATCCTTCTAGATGAAAGCTTGTGCCGTACATTGGTTACAAGCTTTATGTAAAAGTAATTTACACTGGATTGGAGAGAACAATGAAAGATCCCTTTCAATATACATTTCGATTTTGCTGTGACCCCGGCTTTAATGATAAGGTTGAATTAGAAGCTCTGGACCGATATGCAGAGGAGGCTCGTATCGATGATGTTGCTGTATTTGTAAATGTACAGGAACTAAATACCGGACATATCACAAGGGAGGAACAGGAGAGATACATCACCCTAATAAAAAAAGTCCATGAGCTTATGGAAACCAAAGGTATTACCACGTCGATAAACCATTGGCACAGTGTGATGCATGCGGACCTTGGTAAGCAGCTTCATGATGGGCAGAATTTTAGATTAATGGTGGATCCTATGGGCAACCGGGCTAATCTGTGTGTTTGCCCCGGCTGTGAAAACTGGTTGGAGTATTTTACCGACATTTATTCCCGTTATGCTGAGCTAAATCCGGAGATTCTATGGGTTGAGGATGACTTTAGGCTGCATAACCATGATCCTTTGATCTGGGGCGGATGTTTTTGTGAGGAACACATGCGCATTTATTCCGAGAGAGCGGGAAAACAGTTGACCAGAGAGGAATTTGTTGCCGGGATATTGCAGTCCGGTGAGGTACATCCTTATCGAAAAATATGGCTGGATGTGGCACAGGAGACGATGCTTCATGCGGCTGAAAGAATAGGCAGTGCTGTACGCAAGGTCAGCAAAAGCACGAAGGTTGGTCTGATGAGCTCAGTACCCCATGTGCATGCAGCAGAAGGCCGCAACTGGAGCGCAATTCTAAAGGGGCTTGCTGCCGGTCTTAATCCGGTTAACCGGATCCATTTGCCGGGATATATTGAGAACTCTCCCTCAAACTATATGCTCAATTTTAATATGGTGTCTATGATGACCAGAGCAATGATACCGGCAGAAGCTGAGGTTTATCCCGAGCTTGAGAATTTTCCTTATTCCCGTTTCTCGAAATCCCGTCGGTTTACCCGCTTCCAGCTGTTAGCCGGTCTGCCTCTTAACCTGGCAGGAATTACGATCGATTTATATGATTTGAATGGGAATGGGATTACCTGGAAGGATAACTACCAGAAAACCCTGGCCGATACGAAGAATTATCTCAATCAGTTGACCGGGAGAGGTATTTTTAAAGGAAAAAGGGCGGGAGTGAAGGTGATGTTCAGTGAAACCTCTGCGTACACGCTTCACACCAAAGCAGGTAAAAGTATGGAGGAATTGTACCCTCAGGAGGTGTTTTTTGCCGGACTGCTTTCTGCCTTCGGTATCCCCTTTGTATACTGTAATGAGCCTGACGTAAAGGACAGCATAGTAGCGATATCCGGGCAGTACTTCCGCAACCTGTCCAAGGAACAGATTGAGAGTATCTTTGAACATAATGATGTCATTATCAATGGAGATGCGGCAGCTACTCTGTTTGATTTGGGGCTGGGTGATCTGGCTAATATCAAGAGCCTTCGCTGGATGCATCAAGATCAGGGCGAATACAGCTATGAGCAGGTTACGAATCAGAAGGAATACTACGGAATGGAAAATGCACGTGCCTCAGCTATCATCATCTGTAGTGATGCAGTAGATGTAGAGTATCATCATCCAATCAAGGAGTACTCAGCCTTTTATAACTCCTTCAGGGAACGCACTGCAGCAGCAGAAACAGTCAGTATCAATACCCGGGGTAAGAGCTCTTACCTCTATCCCTTTGGCAATTTTGAGCAGCCCTTATCTGTTTCCAATATGCTGCTCAACAGTATACGCCAATGCATCCTTCAGGAGGCGTTAACAGAAATGTCCTGCGGTGAAAGCATAGTTCCGTATGTGGTCGGAGAGCCTTACCTGATACCCTATGTCTATCCCTGGGAAAAAGGATACTATATCTACCTGGTGAATGCCTCTACGGACCACGTAGATAATATCAAGCTTTACATGAATAAAAACGTAGCTGAAATACTTGTATACCACAGTGACAAAGCAGAGGAAGTACAGGCAGGTTTCACCCGGGAGGGTGGTTTCATTTGTATTGCAGCAGGGGTCCTCAGTATGGAAAGTGTATTGATCACGGTAATAACTGAGGAATAATATTGATAAAATGAGGAGCAATAGAATGAAAAAAAGGCTATTTTTGGGTGCCATTCTTAGACTGGTAGGCGGACAGAATTTAGGCAGGGACTTTTATAAGTTTTTTGCCGTACATATCTGTTTTATAATTTTTACCCGTCTTCCAGGTGTGTTTATTAATACCTTACTGTTGGGACAGTCAGACGATGTGAATGTCGTTATGTATTACAATGTGATATATTTTATTGCCGGTGCCCTTTCCATGATAGGAGCTGCGCAGGTACTGCATCGCACGAATTCCGGGGTAACCGCGATTATTGGAATTGTTTGCTATAATATCTTATTCCTTACAATAATTCTCTTAAATGAGAGCGCCTCCCAATACTACATTCTACTTGGTATGCTGATCGGTCTGGCAGATGGTTTTTACTGGGTCAGCTATGGAACTCTGTTATCTGATTCCACGAATTTCAATAACAGAGACAGTGGATTGGCGATCATTAGCTTGGGAGTTTCCCTGGTAAACATGATCGTTCCGCTGATCTCCGGTTTTTTGATCTCCTATATCGGAGGAATAAAGGGTTATCTTACCGTATTTGTGGTAGCGCTTATCATATCAATGATAACCTCGGTATTAGCATTTCGTCTTCCCAAAAAGCATAAAGAAAAACGTGAATCAGTACAGTACCGTAAAACATTAAAGATAATATGGAGACAGAAGGAGCTTCTTTTTGCCTTACTGGGACAGGGATGTAAGGGAATCAGGGAGGGTGCCTTTACTTTTATCCTAAATCTTGTTCTGTTTCAATTGATAAAAAGTGAGTTACTCATCGGAATAAATTCCTTTTTAACAGCAATCCTTGGTATTATTTCCTTTATGATATTAAGCAGGATTCTGACAGTGAAAAACAGAGAAAGTTATATGCTTAGGTCGGTTATTGTTTTATCTGTTACAGCGGGCTTAAGTGCATTGATATCGAATCCCATACTTATTATTGTATATTCCTGTGTTAATGCGTTCTTCTGCGGTTTTCTTGAAAATTCCTGTTATGCAACCTTTTTGGATACGATTCAGCAGGTACCTCAAATTGAGCAGATAAAACCGGAAATTTTTGCAGTGAATGAAACGGTATTAACAATGGGGCGTATTACCGGTTTGGGAATTATGGTAATCATGAACTTAATCTTTGGAGTCTCTGTTCGGATACAATTATTAAGTCTTTTGATACTTACAGTAATCCAATTAAGTACGGTATATTTTAGTGGAAGGGCGATCAAGTTATTAAACATATCAGGAATGGACAGCGAACAAAAAGCAGTATAAGCTTCCGGAGCTTGAATGAACCGTATAATAAAATAAGTAACGGTTATGGTTTCGAAATAATCTAAAGAATGATATTGAGCATAACGAAAAGGAGAATATAATGCAGGCTAAAATAATCGATAAGAAATGGGTAGTAGAATGGTTTGACGAGCGTCAGTGCTATCACATGCCGAGCCTAACCATGAGTGACAATGGAAACCTGTTATGTTGCTGGAACGGTGGCTTCCTGCAATGGAACGGAGATCCTATGGGACGGGATGCCAAGGACTGGGTGTCGGTTCTGGAGTATGGTAAGACCGAGTGGAGTAATCCGGATGCGGTTGGGAACGACATACGTTATTGCTGTCACGATCCGATTTTTATAAAGAATAAAAAAGGAGAAATCATTCTCCTGTTTGCGAAATTTTTAGATACTGAAGTTAATTTCACTACCTGGTGTAATGGAAGAGATGAGCTTTGGAGCAGAAAAACAAAGGATGGAGGGCTCACCTGGGAGCCGGCGGTGAAGGCGGGCATTCAATCCGGACATGCCTCCAATGACAGCGTTCTTTTAGCGGATGGGACGATAGTATTTGCATCGACCAGCTCAGAGATACCGGATCGTTATTTCGGTGCGGTGCGTATCTACATCTCCCGTGATGACGGAGAGACATGGGAACAAGGACCGCTGTTATCCAGTGACGATGAGAACCTAATCCGTGAGCCCGGGTTATGCTTACGCCCCGACGGGACCATTCGGATGTTTACACGTACCTGTCCGGGAAACACCGGTTGGGGAACTGCAGGAAATAAATCGTTGGTTTCCTATACAGCAGAGAGCAAGGACGGTGGTGTAACCTGGACGAAACCGGTTCCAAGCACCATTTTAAATAATGAGTCAAAACTGGATGTAATCAGCTGGGATGACGAAACGATCTTAATGGCTTATAACAATACTCCGGAGACGGACTGGCATGAAAGAAGTCCCTTAACATTAGCTTATTCTAAGGATGAGGGTAAGACCTGGACTAATTTACTTGAGCTTGCACCTGCACCGGGTAACAAATGTCAGCCTGCTATGTGTAAAGATAAGGACGGGCGCTTAAATGTGGTTTATATGCATCGTCATACTGCGATTGAGCATTTAGTAATTGAGATCACAGATTAGACTTTGAAGAAATGCATTGTGACTGGTAATAGGTGCTTCGCTAGCCTATGTAAAACGAAAGAAGGAGTATAAGGATTATGAAAATAATAGTATTAGATGGATATACACTAAATCCCGGCGATCTTAACTGGGAAGGCTTTCAACAGCTGGGTGAGATTACTGTTTATGACCGCACACCGTTAGATGAGAATGAGATCATCAAGAGAATCGGTGATGCGGAGATCGTATTAACCAACAAGACACCGATCAGCAGAAATACTTTGGAGGCATGTACCTCGATTCAATATATCGGAGTACTGGCAACCGGATATAATATTGTCGATGTAGCAGCTGCAAAGGAGAAGAAGGTACCGGTTTGCAATATACCGACTTATGGAACCGAAGCGGTTGGTCAGTATACAATAGCGTTGCTATTGGAAATCTGCCACCATATCGGACATCATAGCCGGGAGGTTCATAATGGACGTTGGGAAAAGAATCAGGATTGGTGCTTCTGGGATTACCCGCTCATTGAACTGGCAGGAAAAAGCATCGGTATTATAGGGTATGGGAAAATCGGCCAGACAACAGGAAAGATTGCACAGGCCTTAGGAATGAAGGTTTTAGCCCATGATAGATATCAAAATCCCGAATTGATTAATGAGAACTGCAGGTACGTCGCTCTGGAGGAACTGCTCGCAGAATCAGATGTAATTGCCCTGCATTGTCCTTTATTCCCTGATACGGAAGGGATCATCAACAAAGATACAATTGCTAAGATGAAAAACGGTGTTATAATAATAAATGATTCCAGAGGACCTTTGATTGTGGAGCAGGATTTGGCAGATGCTTTAAATAGCGGAAAAGTATATGCTGCAGCTGTGGACGTTGTCACGACGGAGCCGATTAAAGGAGATAATCCGCTGCTTAGTGCAAAGAATTGTATTATTACTCCACACATGGCTTGGGCCCCGAAAGAATCAAGAAGCAGACTGATGAATATAGCAGTTTCCAATCTTGAGGCTTTCCTAAAGAATGAGCCTGTTCATGTAGTAAATTTATAATTATAACGCTTCGGGCGAAGAATCTAATGCCTGCCCCATCCTATTATAGGGATGTAAAGGACCTCGTGGAGACAGAATAGATCAATGCGAACGATATAAGCTGCTTAAATTTAGAGTTTTGAGCTTCGCAGTTATCTGTGTAGACAGAAACTAAGGAGGTATTAGAAATTTATCACGTAAAAACGATAAAAACCATAGACCGGATAAAGGAATGTCCGGTCTTTCCCATTCATCATTATCAATGGACGAAGGACTATAAGCCGGAGGCAATGGGGCAAATGGCACTGCTTAAGGACTATGGGCTGATTGTCCGGATGACGGCATTGGAAGCTGATCCATTGCGGCGATATCATGAAGAGGACAGTCCTGTTTATAAGGACAGCGGACTGGAAGCCTTTCTTAATTTTGAGCCTGACAACCTTGAAAAGGGCTATTTTAATTTTGAAATGAATGCGAATGGGGCGATGCTGAGTGAATTTGGATCGGGCAAAAACAGGAAAAGACTGAAGGAGATAACCTCCTATCGTGCCGAATGTACAGCTGAAATAATTGATCAGCATTCCTGGAGCGTATTGTTAAGAATACCAAAGGAATTAATCTATGAAGTATATGGTAAGAAGTCTTTGGGCTCGGGTGATAAGTTTACCTGTAATTTTTATAAGATTAGTGAAGATCCGGGAATCGAGCACTATGCAAGCTATGCACCGATTGACAACCCGGTACCAAACTTTCATCTGCCTCAATTTTTTGCAGGAGCCGTGATTGATTAAATAGCCGGTGAATGCCGTCAAACATGAGGTTAAGCTATGATCACCGCTTCAGTACATTCTTGACTTTATAGCTGTGATGTGCTATTCTAAAAAGCGATCTGACACCGAAATATTGTATTGAGGTGAAAGATACAGTAACGACATAATTTTAATCTGTCAGAAATGGCATTTTATATGTATGAAAGCTGCATCTTTCGGGATGCAGCTTATTTTTTGAGGAGGGAATTGTATGGAAACAAGAGTTGCAGTCACCAGCATTATCATCGAAGATCCTGCGTCCGTTCCGGTAATAAACGAGATCCTGCATCAGTATGGGGAATATATCATTGGACGAATGGGCATTCCCTACCGGGAGAAGGGCATCAGTATTATCAGTATAGCCCTCGATGCACCGCAGGATATCATCAGCGCCTTATCCGGAAAGATTGGAAAGCTAAGCGGCGTAAGCGCTAAAACAGCCTATTCCAATGTCATAACAAAATGATGGAGACCTTAAGAACGGGAAAATTAAGCATCGGTTGGAAGATAGCACTTATCCTTCTGCCAATTATCGCCGGAGTGGTCGCGCTCGGCATTGGACGAATCTGGATTGAGCCGTCAGAGGTCCTGGCAGCAATCCTTGGGAAGCTTACCGGAAGTGCCGATATTCCGTTATTGACGGAGAAAACCCTATGGAATCTCCGCCTGCCGCGGATATTATTGGCCCTTCTTACCGGAGCCGGACTTTCCACAGCAGGCTGTGCCTTCCAGAGTCTGTTTGCAAATCCGCTGGCAACACCGGATACACTGGGCGTTGCCAGCGGAGCTAGCTTTGGTGCAGCCTTAGGTCTCCTGCTGGGCTTTGATATGATAGGTGTTCAATTCGTTTCTCTCCTGATGGGAGTTGTGGCTGTGACGCTGACCTGGATATCGGGTTCCGGCAAGGGGAAGGGTCTCAGCTCCATTGTTTTGGCGGGCATCATGATCGGCTCCCTGTTTACGGCATTGGTATCATTGGTGAAGTTCGTTGCTGATGCGGAGTCTCAGCTTCCTGCCATCACCTACTGGCTGATGGGTGGGCTGGACAAAGCGGGCTACAAAACACTGCTGATTGGTGCACCTCCGATTATTCTCGGTATCCTGATATTATATCTGCTGCGCTGGCGGATGAATCTGCTGCCCCTGACAGAGGATGAGGCAAGGTCCTCCGGTGTCAATATCAAGGTGATGCGCGTTATCACCGTCGTGTGTGCCACCGCCATTACCGCTTCCTGCGTTTCCATGTGCGGGCAGGTCGGCTGGGTCGGTCTTTTAATTCCCCATATGTGCCGTATGAAGTTCGGCAGTAACCATCTATCTCTGATTCCGGCCTCCATCAGCTTCGGTGCAGTATTCATGATCGCTGTGGATACGGTAGCTCGGAGTGCTTCCGCATCCGAGATTCCCATCTCTATTCTGACAGCAATCATCGGTGCACCCTTTTTTATTGTGCTGATGCGCAGAAGCGGGGGGTGGCATTATTGAAGCTGACAGTGGAAAATGGTAGCTTTTTCTACCGCAAAGATAACCCTATATTTAACCATATCAATTTTTCCGTCAATTCCGGTGAGATTCTGGCCATTCTCGGTCCGAATGGTGCCGGTAAGACCACCCTGCTCCGCTGTATGACCGGCATGCTTAAAATGCAGACCGGACACAGCTTACTGGACGGAGAAGACATTCGGAGGCTGACACCGGGAAGACTCTGGAGTAAAATGGCCTATGTGCCGCAGGCAAAGGCAGCCTCTTCTGCATATACCGCTTTTGAAACGGTGCTGCTTGGCCGCAGCAGCCGGCTGAATGTGTTCTCCTCGCCGAAGAAGGAGGACCTAGAGGTAGCTAAAGAGGTCATGGATGCCCTCGGCATCACCAACCTCATGGATAAGAAGTGCTCAGCCATCAGTGGCGGAGAGCTGCAGATGGTACTGATTGCCCGGGCCCTGGCAGCGGAGCCGGAGTTCCTCGTCCTGGATGAGCCGGAATCCAATCTGGACTTTAAAAACCAGCTGGTGGTATTGGACACCATGACGAAGCTGGCCCAGAAGGGCATGGCCTGTATTTTTAACACCCACTATCCCGCCCATGCACTGCAGAGAGCGGATAAGTCCCTAATTCTGACCCGTGGCGGCAGCTGCATGTTTGGAAATACAGCAGCTATCGTGACGGAAGAAAATATCAGGAGAGCCTTTGGTGTTAAGGCAATCATTGGTGACATTGAGACACCGAACAATGTCTTACAGAATGTAGTACCACTATCCATCGACTCGCAGGGTGCAACAAGTGACCGGCCGGCAGAAGAGCAGGACAAACGCTGTATCGCTGCTGTCACAATCATTGCAGATAGCAACACGATGGCGGATAGGATCAATGCCCTGCTGCAGGAGTATAGCACCCTGATGATCGGGCGCATGGGCATGCCGTACCGGGAGTGCGGACTATATATTATTAACATCACCTTGGACGGCAGAGAGACGGAGATCCTTGCGCTGTCACATAAGCTTAATATTCTTCCCGGCATCAGCGTCAAGACCACCTTTGCAAAGGGGGATTTTGAACCCTTGCCGGACAGGGAGGCATCATGGAAAACAGAAAACTAATTGAAAAGCTGGAGCATAGCAACCGTCTGGAAGGGCAGGAATGGGAACAGCTTTTTGCTACATATACGGAAAAGGATCTGGAGTTCGCATCCGCCATAGCACGAGAGATCGCAGTGCGGCGCTTCGGGAAAAAGATCTATTTTAGAGGCATTATAGAGTTTACAAATATCTGTGGAAGCGACTGCCTATACTGCGGTATCCGCCGCTCCAATCACAAGGTATCCCGCTACCGTCTGGAGCCGGACGACATCCTGAAATGCTGCAGGGAGGGCTATGAAAATGGTTTTCGTACCTTTGTGCTGCAGGGCGGGGAAGATCCCTTCTTCAATGACGAGCAGATGTGCGGTATCATATCCGGAATCAAGCACCTTTACCCGGATTGCGCTATAACACTTTCCATCGGAGAACGGAGCCGGGAATCCTATCAGGCATTGTATGACGCAGGGGCGGATCGGTATCTGCTGCGACACGAGACGGCCGAGGAGGAGCACTACGCGAAGCTTCACCCGGAGAATCAAAGCTTTGAGAACCGGATGCGCTGCCTTAAGGAGCTGAAGGAAATCGGATATCAGACCGGCTGCGGTATGATGGTGGGAACACCTCATCAGACCCCGAAAGGTCTTGCAAGTGATATGCTTTTCCTGTCAGAGTTTCGGCCGGAGATGGTCGGCATCGGCCCGTTTCTTCCCCATAAGGACACTCCGTTTCGGGAGGAGCCCCACGGCAGCGTGCGGACCACTCTGTTTGCACTGGCGCTCAGCCGTATTCTGCTGCCGCAGGCACTGCTCCCATCTACCACGGCGCTGGGCACGGTGGAAGCGGACGGGAGGCAGAGGGGTGTGCTCTCCGGCTGCAATGTTATCATGCCGAATCTGTCCCCCCTTAAGGTCCGGGAAAAATATATGCTCTATGACAATAAGATTGGAACAGATCTGACTGCAGCACAGAGCATTGCTGCCCTTCGAAAACAGATGGAGGAAATCGGATATGAGGTCGTCATTGGCAGAGGCGATTTCGGAGAGGAAGGAACACTATGATTAAAATCGCAGTATACGGAAAGGGCGGTATCGGAAAATCCACTACCGTTTCCAATGTCTCGGCTGCGCTTTCTGATATGGGCTACAAGGTCATGCAGATTGGCTGCGACCCAAAGGCGGACTCCACGGTGAACCTCCATGGGAAGGAACATATCGATAATGTGCTGGAGCTGGTGCGTACACGAAAGAATGATTTCCGGCTGCAGGACATGACGACCATCGGCTATGGCGGTATTATCTGTGTGGAAGCCGGAGGGCCGACACCGGGTCTGGGCTGTGCCGGGAGGGGAATTATCTCGGCGCTGGAAAAGCTGGCGGAAAAAGGGGCTTATGAGGTCTATCAGCCGGATGTGGTCATCTATGATGTTTTAGGTGACGTGGTCTGTGGAGGATTTTCGATGCCCATGCGGGCCGGCTATGCCGATAAGGTCTTTATCATTACCTCAGGAGAGAACATGGCCATCCACGCAGCTGCTAACATTGCATTGGCGATTGACGGCTTCAAGGACCGCGGTTATGCAACACTCGGCGGCATTATTTTAAACAGCCGCAACGTGAAGGATGAGAATGCCAAAGTGGCGGAACTGGCTGAGGATATCGATTCCGAGGTTATTGCCACCCTAAGCCGCAGCGACACCGTACAGGAGGCCGAGGAGCTTGGTAAGACCGTTGTGGAGGCATTCCCGGATAGTGCTATGGCAGGTGAATACCGTGCATTGGCGAAAACCCTACTTAAGAAGTGCGGGGTGACACCATGCTGAGAAAAGTAAAGGAGGAATTCGATCCCAGGGGTGCGGTAGTTACCATTGGAGACGCAGCTTTTCCGGCACCGTTTGCCTCCGGTTTGGAATACTCCTCTCCGGCCAGAGGTACCTGGAACATCGTTCACACCGGCATGCTGGTGCCGGAAGCCCATGAAATCTTCGTCTGTGCGGCGGGCTGCCTTCGCGGAGTGGTATTGACAGCGGCGGAGCTACACGCAGAGGAGCGCTTCTCCACTGTGGCGGTAAGGGAGCATAACCTGCTGGACGGAGACATGGAGGAGCTGATCATCGACGGTGTCACCGACATCATCGGGAAGCTGCCCAAACGCCCGCCAGCTGTTCTGGTATACACCAGCTGTGTCCACCACTTTGCCGGCTGCGACCTGAATATGATTTATGACACACTGCGCCGGCGCTTCCCGGAGATTGACTTTACCGACTGCTATATGAACCCCATCATGCGGAAAAGCGGTCTGTCACCGGATCAGCTGATGCGTTCCCGGCTTTATACGCTCTTAAAGCCCCGGCCGATTGACTCCGGGGCGGTGACCATCATCGGTAATGATCTGCCGACGGATGCGGATAGCGATCTTAAGCTGTTTCTGCAAAGGAACGGCTTCCGCATTCATGAGATTACCTCCTGCAAAACCTATGAGGAGTATCAAAGGATGGCGGAAAGCGCCTATTACATATCCTATCATTTTGCTGCCATCGCCGGCGGGGATATGCTGTCAGAGCGCCTTGGCGGGAGACACTGCTACCTGCCCTTCAGCTTTGATTATGATGAGATTGAGGAAGGCTTCCGAAGGCTCGCCAAGGTTCTGGGCGTACCGGCCCCGGATTTTTCCGGAAAGCGGGAGGAGTGCGCTGCAGCTCTGAAGGAGGCCCGTGACTTAATTGGTGAGAGTCCTATCGCCATCGACTATACCTACTGCCAGCGTCCGCTTGGTCTGGCGAAGCTTCTGCTGGAGGCCGGCTTTCATGTGCAGCGGATCTATGTCGATAGCATCTTGGGGGAGGAGAAAGAGGATTTTGCTTATCTTAAAAAACATTACCCTGAGCTTAACCTTTACCCTACGGTACACTCAAAAATGCGCTTTCTGGCAGCAAAGGAGCCTTCAAGCTTCCTTGCTATCGGGCAGAAGGCGGCCTATTTCACCAACACAAACCATTTCGTCAATGTGGTGGAGGGCGGCGGTATGCTGGGTTATGAGGCTGTCCTAAGGACGGCAGAGCTTATGAAGGACGCATATTGTAACGAAAAGGATATGCGGACCTTAGTACAAATCAAAGGATTGGGGTGTGACTGCTGCGGATGAAACAGACTGCAAGAATTATATCAACCTATTCGGCCGATGTGTTCGGTGTTTGCTCTGCCCTGTTTGAGCTGGGCGGCATGATCGTCATGCACGATGCCTCCGGCTGTAATTCCACCTATACCACCCATGACGAGCCCCGCTGGTACGATATGGAGAGTATGGTCTATATCTCCGGTCTCACTGAGATGGAGGCTATTATGGGGGATGATGAAAAGCTCATCGGGGATATTTGTGCTGCGGCAGCAGAGCTGATGCCCAAATTCATCGCCATCGCCGGAACACCCATTCCTGCTATGACCGGCTTCGATTATGCTGCCGTGGCGGAGCTGATAGAACAACGAACCGGGCTTCCGGCCTTCGGCTTTCCGACCACCGGAATGAATACCTATGTTCACGGTGCATCCATGGCATTTGCGGGCATCGCTAAGCGCTTTGTGAAGCAGGGTGTGGAAAGAACAGAAAATCTCTCAGCCAATATTCTAGGACTGACGCCGTTGGATTTTTCGACCAACGGTACGGACCGATCCATCGCTCGATTTCTGGACAACGCGGGATTTGAGGTTCTCTCCCGCTGGGCTATGGGAAGCTCCCTGGAGGAATTATCTTTGGCAGGCGGTGCCCATGTGAATCTGGTGGTTTCCGCCACCGGCCTCGGTGTGGCAAAGGTACTTAAGGAACGCTTCGGTATACCCTATGTGGTAGGCCTTCCGATGGGTGACAGCTATGCCAAAGGTCTGGAAGAGGCCTTACGGACTGCTGCGAGGACCGGGGAAAACAACGACTCTCACCCACGGCGACCGTCTTATGTTAACCAGGTATGCAGGTCAGAACTGCCGGGTAGTGAAATCGTTATTATCGGTGAAGGAATTACAGCATTATCCCTGGCATCAGCCATCGAGCTGGAAACCGGACGGGGAACTAAAATCCTATGTTCTACGGAGTGTGACAACGATATCCTGCGCAGTAAGGACTTAATGGCGCCGGACGAGGACGACCTGATCCCGGAGCTCTCCGGGGCCTCCATAATCATTGCCGACCCGCTTTACCGGCCTATTTGTCCGAAAACGGCCAGATTTCTGCCCCTGCCGACAGAGGCCTTCTCCGGTAGAATTTACAGAAGTGAAATTCCTGACCTTGTGTCGGATTTCAAATATATAGCAAAAGAGGTAATCTAACATGAAAGAGAAATTTTCCAGAAGCCTTAGCCTTGTTATGGTATTGATGATGCTTGTAACCTTGACCGCCTGTGGTGGCAGCAATGCATCAGAACGTACGGCTATGGCACCGGCGCAGGTAAGCTCTGACACGGAAGAACCTGTTACTGCCCCTGCAGCTGCACAGGACATCGTGGACGAGCCCCAAACCGGTACCCACAGGATTGTGGATCATAATGATGTGGAAGTCGAGGTTCCCTACGAGGTGAACCGTATTGTGGTCTGTGACATTCTTCCGCTGCCCAGCGTGTTGACTGTGTTTTTTGATTCCGCAGAAAGGATCGTCGGTATGTCACAGCCCGGTTTGACAGCGGCACAAAATGGCCTTCTTGGTGAGCTTTATCCCGAGATACTTCATGCAAAGACAGATTTTATTAACGGTTCCACTGTCAATACGGAAGAGCTTTTAAAGCTCCGGCCGGATGTGGTATTTTACAACGCCTCCAGCGTAGAGCTGGGGGAACAGCTCCGAAACGCCGGCTTTGCCGCTGTGGGCATCTCTGTCAACAAGTGGCAATATAATGCGATTGAGACACTGAACAACTGGATCTCCCTGATCAGCGAGATATTCCCTGACAATGACAAGACGGATATTGTCGCAAATTATTCCAAAAGGATTTATGATATGGTACAGGAGCGTGTGGCGGATATCCCGGACGGAGAACGGGAACGGGTCTTCTTCCTGTACAAGTACAGCGATACCACGCTGCTTACCTCCGGCAGACTATTCTTCGGTCAGTGGTGGGCGGACGCCATCGGGGCCGTAAACGTGGCCGAGGAGCTGACAGCCGATAACTCTGTCACCGTCAATATGGAGCAGGTCTATGCCTGGAATCCGGGCCTGATTTTTGTTACTAACTTTACCACTGCTGTTCCGGACGACCTTTATAACAATACCATTGGTATATATGACTGGAGCGCCGTGGACGCGGTCATGAATCAGCGCGTTTACAAGATGCCCCTCGGCATGTATCGCAGTTATACCCCGGGTGCGGATACTCCGGTAACGCTGCTATGGCTGGCAAAGACCGCTTATCCGGAGCTGTTTGAGGACATTGACATTGAGGCTGAGTTAAAGAACTATTACCGAGAAGTGTTTGGCATTGAGCTGACGGATGAGCAGGTAAACTCCATCCTTACGCCTACTGCCGACGCTGGCAAGGGATTTTAAGGAGGATAACATATGGGAATGAATGAGACTCCCTCCGGGGAACGGGTGCATATCGGCTTCTTCGGGCGCCGTAACGCCGGAAAATCCAGCGTGGTCAACGCAGTGACCGGGCAGGAGCTGGCGGTGGTATCTGAGGTAAAGGGTACTACTACGGACCCGGTGAGCAAAGCCATGGAGCTGCTACCGCTGGGACCGGTGATGATCATAGATACACCGGGCTTTGACGATGAGGGACTACTGGGGGAGAAGCGTGTGCAGAAGACCCGACAGGTAATTAATAAAACAGACATTGCTGTGCTCGTTGTAGACGCAGCGGAAGGACAAAGGGACTGCGATCGTCAGCTTCTTGACCTGTTCAGGGCCAAAGAGCTTCCTTATATTGTGGTATATAACAAGTCCGACTTGCTTTTAAAGCAACCGGAGGCGGTTGATCATGAGATCTATGTCAGCGCACTGAACTCCGACGGTATCTTTGAACTAAAGGAACGTATCGCCGGACTGAAGCAGAACCAGAGTGAAAAGCGCATTGTTGGTGATAAATTAAACGCCGGGGATTTCGTCGTACTGGTGGTACCGATTGATACCGCTGCCCCCAAGGGACGTCTGATCCTGCCGCAGCAGCAGACGATCCGGGATATTCTGGACAGCAATGCCACCGCTATTGTTGTGAAGGAATGTGATCTTGCGGATACCCTCGCTGCACTTGGCAAGCAGCCGGCAATGGTCATTACAGACAGTCAGGTGTTTGACGCTGTGTCAAAGATCATACCGGACCATATTCTGCTGACCTCTTTTTCAATCCTCATGGCCCGCTACAAGGGCCTGCTGGAGGATGCTATCCGTGGAGTTGCTGCCGTGGAGAAGCTGAATGACGGTGACACGGTATTAATCGTTGAGGGCTGCACCCATCACAGACAATGTGAAGACATCGGCACGGTGAAGATTCCTAACTGGCTCCGCAAATATACGGGGAAAGAGCTGAACATCAAAACCTGTAGCGGTACAGAATTCCCGGAGGATGTAACACCCTATGCACTGGTGATCCACTGCGGAGGCTGTATGCTAACAGAGCGGGAGGTACGCTACCGTACAAA
This sequence comes from Bacillota bacterium, assembly GCA_023409835.1. GTDB lineage: Bacteria > Bacillota > Clostridia > Lachnospirales > Lachnospiraceae > Mobilitalea. Next base: position 22,804 of record JAEYQV010000002.1, on the reverse strand, counting down.
GTGTTCCATAGATCAAGGCGTGCCCATAACCAACTACGGTATCCTGATTGCCTACCTGCATGGTATATTGCTCCGCAGTTTAGAAATCTTTCCTGAGCTGCACGCTGTAATAAAGAGTGATGAAACTTAAGAAGCTTGTATAAAGGTTGCCTTTCAAATATTTAATATCGACCGTTATTGGTGTATATAAAGTTCTTAAAGCCTTAGCATTAATATGCTCCCCTTATGGTAGACAGTAAAAAACTGTTATCATAGGAGGAGCATTTTCATGTCCGGAAAAAAGTTCAGTAAGGAAATAAAACTTTTCATTGGCGGCTGGCTGTCAACATTCTTTGTTACTGGGGTTATCAGGTAAATATGGATAAAGGGTGTACTTGGGTTCATGGTAAATTAATTTATTAATTTCATATAATATGATATTATGTTACTAGAATTAATTAAACAGTGAATGGAGGGCAATGGAGTGATAGAATTCAGATATGATACCCAATTGTTGATTGAAGGAGAAAACCTGGATGAAGATCAGATTAATGAATACTTTACAAATAATTTTCAGGGGGACTGCTTATTGGCAGTAGGAGATGAGGAATTAATTAAAATCCATTATCACACGAATGAACCCTGGAAGGTGTTGGAGTATTGCTCAACCTTAGGTGAAATCTATGATATTGTAGTTGAGGATATGGACAGACAGGCAAGAGGATTACAGGGATAACAGAAGATACTGACTGGATGGAAGGGCTGGATATACAAATGCGCGACGAAATGGACCTTAAATACTTAAAACTACTGGCAAGGGAGTATCCAACAATTGATAGTGCCTGCACGGAAGTGATTAACCTGCAGGCGATTCTTAATCTACCCAAGGGAACAGAGCACTTTATCTCAGATATCCACGGAGAAAATGAGGCCTTCAGCCATGTGTTAAGAAATGCATCCGGAGTGATCAGAAGGAAAATCACAGATTTATATGGGACAACCCTGAAGGAGAAGGAAATCCGCAGTCTTGCCACCCTGATCTACTATCCGGAGCAAAAGCTGGAGCTGATACGGAAGAAAGGAACCAATACCGCAGAGTGGTACAGAACCACCTTAAATCAACTGATTGAAATATGTAGATATACCTCCTCCAAATATACCCGTTCAAAGGTCCGAAAAATGCTGCCGAAGGAGTTCTCCTATATTATTGAGGAATTGCTCCATGAACGGTCGAACGAGCGGAATAAGGAAGAGTACTATGCTGAAATTATTCAAGCCATTATCCGGGTGGATAAGGCGGACGATTTTATAACAGCAATTTCGAAGCTGATTCAGAGCTTGGTAATTGACCGGCTGCATATCATAGGTGATATTTACGACAGAGGACCGGGTGCTGACGAAGTGATGGAGACCTTGTATCATTATCACTCGGTGGATATACAATGGGGAAATCACGACATTCTGTGGATGGGAGCAGCGGCAGGTCATGATGCCTGTATTGCAACGGCAATCCGGATCAGTGCCCGCTATGCGAACCTGTCTACGTTGGAAGACGGTTATGGAATTAATCTGCTGCCTCTGGCGACCTTTGCCATGAAGTTCTATGGTTCGGATGATTGCATTGGCTTCAAGCCAAAGTCCTACGATAATTTTGCACAGGGAGAGAATGAAATTAATCTGATTGCAAAAATGCACAAAGCAATTGCAATTATCCAATTTAAGCTGGAGGGTGCAATCATTAAAAACCATCCGAGCTTTCATATGGAGGACAGATTGCTTCTGGAGAGGATTAATTATAAAGAAAGAACGATTGACTTAAACGGAACCGTATATCCGTTAAAAGCCGGTGATTTTCCCACGGTGAATCCGGAGCAGCCCTATATGCTGATTCCGGAAGAGATCGAGCTTATGGATAAGCTAAAGCATTCGTTCTTAATCAGTGAGAAATTACAAAGGCATATCAGCTTTCTGTATTCCAACGGCGGAATGTATCTGACCTTTAATTCGAATCTGTTGTACCACGGCTGCATACCGCTGAATGAGGACAGAAGCTTTGCTAAATTATTCTTTGAGGATGATGAAAAGGAATACAGCGGTAAATCACTATTAGACCGATTCGACCGGCTGGCCAGGGAGGCCTTTCTTAATAAGAAAAATACTATTTTAACTGCATATGCAAGGGATATGATGTGGTATCTGTGGAGCGGACCTATATCGCCGCTGTTCGGGAAGGACAGAATGACGACCTTTGAACGGTATTTTATTGAGGATACCCAAACGCATAAGGAAAATAAAAATCCATATTATCAATTAATCAATGAGGAACCTATGTGTGAGAGCATAATGGAGGAATTTGGGCTGGATACAGCAAAGGCGCATATTATTAACGGCCATGTTCCGGTTACGGTAAAGAGCGGAGAAAGCCCGATTAAGGCAAACGGGAGACTACTGGTAATCGATGGAGGCTTATCCCGGGCCTATCAGGCAAGAACAGGAATCGCCGGATACACCTTGATTAATAATTCCTACGGGTTATCCATAGCCTCTCACAGCTCCTTTGAAAGCACGCAGAAGGCCATAGAAGAAGAGCTTGATATCATCTCCACCACATCGGTCGTAGAAAATGAGAGGTACAGGATCCATGTGGGGGATACCGATATAGGAAAAGAACTCACCGCTTCGATTAAGGATCTGGAAAACCTGATTGTGGCATACCGAAAGGGTATCATTAAAGAAATCAAGAAAAAATAGTTCAGTTAATCCTCTGCCGGTATTTCCTTATTCCGATTCGCTGCAGAGAAGGGTAATGCACGGAATACATCTCTTTTGTAAAAACGGATTGTATTCAGTGCTGCCCTCAGTGACTCATCCAGGAAGAGCGTCAGGTAGATTGCCATTACACCTGCTGCCAAGCCGTTAACGAGACCATAGGAGAAGGCTACAACAAAGACGGAACCAAAGATCTGTGTATACAGCATCCATTTTACATCGCCGTTTGCTCTGTTGCCGCTGCCAACGACCACATTCAGGGCTTTTGGAATCAGAGTGATTCCTCTGATAAGAAGATAAAACACTGACATGTTGATTAAAGCATTATCATTTGTAAATATTCCCAATATAGGTCTCGGAATAATGGCAAACATAATACTGAAAATAAGTGCAATTAACATAGAATAACGGATGGATCGCGTCATGATGTTTTTAGCAGCCTTTGCATTCCCGGCACCAAGACTGTTGCCTACCAAGGTCAGCGTAGCTCTGGCAATTCCATTGAATATCACGTAAACAAATAATTCAACCGTATAGGTAACCGTAAAAACCGCAACCACTTCTACGTTCTGTTTATTTAGCAGACTGACCAAAATCAGATTGCTTATGTTCCACAGCAGATATTCTGCTCCGGTCGGAAGCCCCAATCGAATTACTTCTTTATATAAACTCCAACGAAGGCGAAGGATTTCGTGAAGCTTTATATTCGCCGAGAGTTCCTTTGATACAACAAAATATAAGATGAGCACCAGGGTGCCGGCAAGGTTGGAAATCATCGTTGCTAAGGCAGCTCCTTTGACATACAGGGCCGGGAAGCCAAATTTACCGAAAATCAAAAGCCAGGCCAGCAGGATATTGAAAAGCACCTTAAATAGACCAATATACATAATCGGTTTTGTTTTTCCCATTCCCTGCAGTGCTGCCTGGAGGGACAAATCAATACCATATAGGATCAGGAAAAAGGACATAATACCAACATAATCCTTGCAATACTGCATTAACTCAGTATTTACATTCATCAGCGTAAAGATTTCATCAGAGAAGGTAAACCAGATTACAAAAAGCAGTAAGGAAATCAGCATATTGAAGGCGATTGCTGCATTGACATTTTCATGAATTTCCTTTCGCTTTCCTGCTCCGAATTTCATTGCAATGATGATGGTCAGTCCGGTGCAGATTGCTGATAAGGCATCGACGGAGGCGAAAAAAGGAAACTGAGCGATTCCGACAGCGGATAGATAATTTGTATCAATCTTTCCAAGAAAAGCCTTATCAGCAATTGCCTGTAATTGAAAAACCAGACCTTGAATGATAATGGGTAAGGCTATTTTTAATAGCATAATATTCTGCTTGGATGGTTTCTTCGAAATATGCAGCATGCTTTATTCCCCCGATAGAATGTGATTATTTGCTTCAAATTCTATTATAGAAGGCTATGGTTAACAATAAAAAATCTTATTTTATCTATCAAAATCTTATGATAAAATATAGTAGGCTAACTTATTGTGAGTTTTACTGTAGAACTTAGAAATAGAAGATCATTTATATGAATTATGAATTTGGAGGTACTTATGAGGAACGATTTGGTATATGAAAATCTTCCGATATCAGGGATTGATCCCATCATACTTTACAGTCAGATCTTTCATGGAAGCGAAGGGTATGCTATGGGTGAGGCACTTCCCTCCAGACATGTAAGAGATTATGAATTGGAGTACTTTATTGGCAGTGAAGGCAGTATGCTCATTGATGGGAGGCAAATCCCTATTCAAAAGGGAGATATTGTGTTTCGCAGACCCGGGCAACAAACGCAGGGAATCATGCCCTATTCCTGCTATTTTATCTCCTTTGCTATGTCGAATACACTCTCCTGCAATAATGACTGGTACAGTACCTGCTTATGGGAACGGGAGGAGATTGGGTTTCAAACCTATTATAGTAATGCTATTTTGGACAATATTCCGACCGTGTTCCATGTCCGAAACGAGGGTAAGTATGATGCTTTATTCGATTCCGTTTTCCAAGCCTATCTGCATCCGGTTCCGGGAAGTGAAATGCTGATGAAGGCATCTGTTCTTCATATACTTTATCAGCTCTATCAGGATTCCTGCAATCCTGCCAATACAGTATATCTGTCACCTTATGGAAAGGCAATCAGCAGAACCATAGATTATATCAATAAACATATCGATCAGAAGCTTTCCCTAAAGCAGCTTTCGGAGATTGCAGAGTTAAGTCCCAATTACTATCATAAAATATTTACTGAGGTCATGAAAATCACACCGAATGAGTATATCACTACCATGCGGCTGAACAAGGCGAAGGATTTACTGCTACGAACCAATCTGCAGGTATATAACATAGCCGATCAGTGCGGCTTTCATAATGTATCCTACTTCAGCTTTCTCTTTAAGAAAGCCTTCCGCATCACACCTGTTGACTTCAGGAACAGGCACGACTATGCCAATTTCGGACTTCATTAACCGGCAGATGGAGTTAACCATTGGTTAAATTTATTTACGGAAATTAACTATGGCTCCCTTGATTTATCCAAGGGTATAAATTACAATAATCAATAGAAACAGGATTACAGCCGAGGCTGATCGGATGAAGGAGGGAGAAGGAATGGGAAATATTCAGATTGGAACCCGGATTGCCGAGCACCGGAGACAGAAGGGGATTACTCAGGAGGAGCTGGCGAATCATCTGGGGGTATCGAAGCCTGCAGTTTCTAAGTGGGAATCAGGCCAGAGCTATCCGGATATTCTGCTTCTGCCTGAGCTGGCAGCTTATTTTAATATCAGCGTGGATGAGCTGATCGGCTACGAGCCCCAGATGACGAAGGAAGAGATCCGGAAACTGTATTACAGGCTGGCAGAGGCGTTTACGAAGGAGCCCTTTGATAAGGTCCTTGCTGAATGTGAGGAATATCTGAAGAAATATTTCTCCTGTTGGGAATTACAGCACCAGCTGGGATTACTGCTCATGAATCATGTATCGCTTGCCAAGGATGCGGAAAAGTCCTCTGAAATTATTACGAAGGCTCTGGAGATCTTTAAAAGGCTAGAAAAGTCCGCAGAGGATGTGAACCTGGCAAAGCAGTCCGTGCTTCTTCAGGCGGTATGCTATCTCAGTCTGCAGCAGCCGACCCAGGCGATCGATATACTGGAAAACCAGCAGGGAACCTTCCTGCAGCCGGAGGGCATACTTGTGAAGGCTTATCAGATGAAGGGGGATACGGATAAGGCCTTAGAATATTTACAGGGCTATGTCTATATGAACTTAATGAGTATACTCGGAGCAGCCCCGGATTTCTTTAAGCTGTATGCGGGTAATGTGGAGAAAACACAGCTGTTCTACCGGATCTACAGCGGTCTGTGCGAGCTGTTTGATGTAGAGAAGCTTCATCCGTCAATACAGATGCAGCTGGAGCTGGCAGCTTCCTTTACCTTTGCGGCACAGGGAAATAAGGAGATGACCTTAAGCTCTCTGGAGCATTCGATCGAGCTGATGTGCAGGATCTATAAGGGAAAAATCCTGTTAAAGGGTAATGACATCTTTGATGTATTGGAGCGTTATTTTGCTGATATCGATATCGAAGCAGCCGCTCCGAGAAGCTCTGAAGCAATTTGGTTTGACTTAAAGAACTTAATCGTTCAAAATCCGGTCTTTGATCTGATCAAAGAGGAGGAACGCTTCCAGCATATTATCAGAAGGCTGGAAAGTGAATCATTATTTATATCACAGAAAAGAGGGTAATTATGGATATTAAGGAGCTTATAGAGTATTTACCGTTTTTACTTCCGCTTATGATAGTGGAGCTTGTTCTGATGCTTACAGCACTGATTCATGTGCTGAAGCATAAGAAATACCGTTTTGGTAATCAGATTATATGGGTAATTGTCGTTGTGGTATTACAGATTATCGGCCCGATTCTTTATTTCACCATTGGAAGAGGAGAAGAATAATGGAGGTATTGGAGCTTAAGAATCTGCAAAAGAAATTCGGAAGTCTTGAGGTTATCAAAGACCTAAGCTTCTCGGTGCCGGAGCATTCTGTGTTCGGTTTTATCGGGAAGAACGGGGCAGGAAAAACCACAACCATGAAAATGATTCTGGGCTTCCTGCAGCCCACTGCCGGGGAGATCTATGTATGCGGTGAGAGGGTTGTTTATGGTAATACGAAGACGAACCGGAGCATCGGTTATCTGCCGGACGTTCCGGAATTCTATAACTATATGAGTCCGATGGAGTATCTGCGTCTCTGCGGTGAGATTACCGGACTTCGGGGGGAGCAGATTGCTGCCAGATCGAAGGAGCTGCTGAATCTGGTGGGTCTGGATCAGGTTAACCGGCGAATCAGAGGCTTCTCCAGAGGAATGAAGCAGAGACTGGGAATCGCACAGGCCCTGCTAAATGAACCAAAGCTTCTGATCTGTGATGAGCCGACCTCCGCTTTGGATCCGATCGGACGGAAGGAGATTCTGGATATCCTCTCGGTGGCCAGGGAACGAACCACGATTGTATTTTCGACCCACATCCTGTCTGACGTGGAGCGGATCTGCGACAGCATCGGTGTGATAAATGAGGGAAGGCTGGTACTGCAGGGAACCGTCCAGGAGATTAAGAATGAACGGAGAAAGGATACGGTTCTGATGGAGCTATACAGTAAGGAAGCAGCAGCCCGGCTAGCGGACCTGGTGAAAGTCCTGCCCTTCGTACTGGAGGCGATACCGGAGGACAATTGTATCAATATTAAGCTTACGAAGGCGGAGAAATATGGCAGGGAGCTGATGGCTCTTCTGGTTAAGGAAGATATTCCGGTGATTCGCTATGAGATCTTAGAGCCCTCCCTTGAGAATGTATTCCTGGAGGTGGTAGGATGAGAGGTTATTTTGCCTTTATTAAGAAAGAATTTACGGAGCAGCTTCGTACCTTCCGTGTATTAATTCTATTCGCTGTGTTTTTCATATTCGGAATGATGAGTCCGCTGCTGGCCAAGCTGCTGCCGGACATCTTGTCCGGTATGGAGCTTCAGGGAATGACTATCAATATTCCGGAGCCGACTGCCATGGATGCCTACAGTCAATTCTTTAAAAACACAACGCAAATGGGTGTAATTGTGATTCTCCTGGTATTCGGAGGGATTATCTCCAATGAATTGACCCGGGGCACTCTGATTAATGTGCTTGCCAAGGGGTTGGGAAGGCATACGGTAATCCTGGCAAAATACACCGCAGCTTTGACTCTGTGGACGGTCACCTTCTTCTTCTCCGTACTGGTGAACCAGGGCTATACGATGTATTTGTTTGACACCTCTGAGGTGAAGAATATCGTATTCTCCATGTTCTGCTTCTGGTTGTTTGTAGCGTTACTATTGGCGCTGATTATTCTATCCAGCATCCTGACCGGAGGAAGCTTTGGAGGCCTAATCCTGACGGCAGTAGCTCTGGGTGCATTGCTGCTACTGAATGTATTTCCGAAGCTGGAGAAGCTGAATCCGATCTATCTGTCCTCAAAAAATATGGATTTTCTGACCGGAAGTGCAAATCCGGCAGCTGCGGTAACGCCAATTCTGGTGACGGTGGTACTGATTATCCTGTCCCTTCTTGCCGCGGCCGCATTATTTAATAAAAAGAAGCTGTAATGATATATAAGCCCTGGGATGATCAGTGATTGAACTGTAAATTCCCGGGGTATTTCTTTATGACAACGACTTATTGCTTCCTTCTGTTCATAATACGTGAAACGAATTATCGCTTTCTCCTGTTCATAATACGTGAGACGATATAAAACTCTTCTCTTGTGGCGGTTGTTTGCCACTAACGAACAATCCGAATTATTCGGTCAGTCACAAAATTATATTGACAGGTGCCGGCTAATCCAATACGATAAGGAACAGGAAAGTTCGGAGGACGCTTATTTATCAGAAGGGGAGAAAAGGATATGGAGCTTGATAAAACGGCACTGTTAGTCATCGATGTCCAGACAGCCATTGTGAAGGATGGACCTTATAAGATTGAGGAATTGCTGCAGAATATTAATAAGCTTTTGGCCTATTTCCGTAAGAATAAGGCGGAGATCATCTATGTCAGACATGACGATGGGGAAGGGACGGATCTTCACCGGGGACTGGAGGGTTGGCAGATTCAGAGCGATATCGCACCGGCAGCAGGGGAGAAGATTATAGATAAGAGCTTTAACAGCGCATTCCGCAGAACGGGACTGCGAGAATATCTTGAGCAGAAGGGAATCCGGACAGTGGTGCTTACCGGTCTGCAGACGGATTACTGTGTCGATGCCACCTGCAAGGTGGCCTTTGAATATGGCTACGAAGTGCTCGTGCCGGAGGGGACGGTATCCACTCTTGATAATAAGTTTCTTACGGCAGCAGAATTAAATGACTTTTATCTTAATCATATGTGGAACAATCGATATGCTAAGGTATTACCGTTGGAGAATATAATAAGTGAATAGCATCTGCTATGAATGCAAGCGCCGGAAGGCCTGCTTGTACATGAGAGTTAATGTGGATAATTACCTAAATACCGGGGACTCTTACATGGAGTAATGCTCCGGTGCACAGACAAATAACCTGACACAAAGAGAGGAGCTTGACATGAATAATATTTGGCATGATATCAATCCGGAGAGAATTCAGCCGGAGGATTTTATTGCGGTTATTGAGATATCAAAAGGAAGTAAGAAGAAGTATGAGCTGGATAAGGAGACGGGGTTAATCATTCTGGACCGCATTCTTTATACCTCTACCCATTATCCTGCGAATTACGGCTTCATTCCGAGAACCTACGGAGACGATCTGGATCCCCTCGATGTACTGGTTCTATGCTCCGAGGCAATCGAACCGCTGTCTCTGGTGCGATGCTACCCCATCGGAGTTATGAATATGATTGACAATGGAATGGGTGATGAGAAGATCATAGCAATTCCTTATAATGACCCTACTTATAATATGTACAAGAATATCAGTGAGCTGCCAATGCATATTTTTGATGAAATGAGACATTTTTTCAGTGTATATAAAGAGCTGGAGAACAAGGAGACAGCTGTGAATGAGTTCGGCGGTCCGTCTGATGCAGTCGGAATTATTTCTCATTGTATTGAGAATTACCGCAGGAAATTTAATAAGTAAGGGAAGAAACTGCCTATTGCCATTTCTCGAATCATGTACTAACATGGTATTATTTAGAAGGCAAGGTATTTTTTGCCTGGAGGAGAGGATAAGTAATGGCAGATATTAAGATTATTACACCCAGATTACTGATCAGGCGCTTCAATTCGGAGGATTATGAGGATCTGTTTGAGTATCTATCGGACGAACAAGTAGTAAAGTATGAGCCCTACCAACCGTTTACCAGAGAGCAGTGCAGGCTGGAGTCAGTCAGAAGATCGAAGGATAACGACTTTCTGGCCGTATGCCTTAAGGATAACGGGAAGCTGATCGGAAATATTTATTTCGGGAAGCAGGATTTCAATACCTGGGAATTGGGATATGTCTTTAACCGGCATTACCAGGGGAATGGCTATGCGACAGAAGGAGCTCGGGCAGTTTTGGATTACGGTTTTAAAGAAATGAAGGTAAGGCGTGTCGTTGCCTGTTGTAACCCGGAGAACTCAGCCTCCTGGAAGCTGTTAGAGAGACTTTCTATGAGAAGAGAGGGTCACCAGATCAAGAATATTTACTTCAAGCTTAACAATGATGGAAAGCCGAACTGGTTGGATACGTACAACTACGCCATATTGGCGGAGGAATGGCAGCAGACCTGACACAAGCTCATAATTGAGCTTGCCGGGGTTAAGCGATAAGGCCCGATATGGATTACTATAAAAAAAGAGCAGATCATATAAGACGGGAACGAGAAGCTTAATCGGGTGATAAAGCGTCTCGTTCCCTTTGTTATGACAAGTGAACGGATTGCTAATTGATTTTAATTACGGAAGGGAACCTTCCAAGGAATTAATTTTTATTTGAATGAATCTATTTGTGGCTGCTATCCGTAATGGTGCTATAAGCAGCGGCGAACATACCAAACAGGACCCCCGTGATAGGGAACACAACCCATGCCCTGCCCCACAAATTGTATACAAAGCCACAGAATAAGAAGATGGCAAGCGCTAACGGCCATACGATGGTGGCAACAGCTCCGATAACCTTTTCTTCCTTCAGCTTCTTTGGGGTGTAATCACCGATCTGCAGTAGACGGCTGTAGCCCTCACGGATGCAACCAAAGTAAATGAAGTCAACAGCTGTAAACGAAATGATACATAGCATGATCACCAATCCATAGGTGGACTTATCATCATTAAGCACAGAAGAGACTAGCAGTGCAATCGGAGATAATATAGTGATGCAAACACTGATGATTACGCTTAAGTAATAGGTGCGGTTGTATTCCTCATATTTCTTCTGAAGCTCAGCCCTTAGACCGGCGGTTAAATGGACCCCATCCTCGATATATTTATAACGCTGGAAGCTCATATCGGAATAGATAAAGATTGCCACTGCAATCGTCACCAGTATAAACAGGGGAATAAGGCATAAAACGGAACCGGCATCTTCGGATATATGAGAGCCGAATATCCCATCCTCAAACAGCTCATTCAGCAGGATCAGAAGTGTAACACCCAGGATACATAGAAATGCACCGATACCAACCCGTAATCCCATCTTCTTCTTCATCGCCAGGTAGGAATAGGTCTCTTCCCTGGTGATCACCGGCTTGTTGTCGGTGGCTTCTTCTGTTCGGATGCCTAGCTCATTCACCAGCTCGTCAATATTACCGAACTCTGAGATGACGATGCCGATTGCTTCATTCTCGGATTTGCCTGCAGCCTTCAGCTCGTTATACTTCTCTTCCATATTAGCTAAGATATTACTTTTCATGTCTGTCATCTGCTCTGTCTTCGGCAATGCCGCAAACATATTGTCCAAATACATTATAATAGTTTCCATTACGCTTTCCACTCCTTTATAAATCGTTTAATAACATCCTGGGTTAAATCCCATTCCTCACATTTCTCCTTGTAATAAGCAAGGCCTGTAGGAGTAATCCTATAATAAGTTCGTCGCTTTCCGAAGGTCTCCTCCCCATAAAAGGATTCGATATAACCGTTTGCTTCCAGCCGGTTGAAGGCGGAGTAAAGGGTTGTTTCCTTCATAATGTATTTTCCATCCGACTTCTCCTTGATGTTCTTGGATATCTCATAGCCGTAGGATTCTCCTTCCAGAAGGAAGAATAGGATAATCGTATCATTGTAGCCACGGATCACATCGCTGCTGATCATCTGGTTCCTCCATTCCTGCGCATGATATTGCCATGCAGCATCTTAAATCATATACGAAGATAGGGCTTGAGTGCCTCTACACGAGCCGCTTAGTTCTTCTTGGGTTTTCCTTCACACTACGTCTTTGAAGCGGTTGCAGCTGGTTGCGCTGACCATCTGTTGAACTACTTCATCTGTCGTAGTAAACAGAGTATAACATAACTACTACGACAGGTAAAGTACTTTTTACAAAATTTATGAAAAAAGTTTAAATGCTATAATGAAAGCGGATAAACTACAAGACCATGGAGCCTCCTATTCATAAAGATCAGAGAATTCCATTTTTCATCATAGGAGCCTTCCAAGTATTATCATAGGAGTCTTTCATATAAAATTATAAGATAACCTCTTCTATAAAAATCCTCTTGGCTTCAACTATAAACAGTCTCCTGTCCTCTACTATAAAAATCTCCTTGACTTCACTATATACTTCTGACCTCTACTATATAAAATCTTCTTGACTTAAATTTACTCTGGGATATAATAAGAGCTAATAACATAAGAAAAGCAATGACGGAAAAGAGTAAATCAATAGGAAGCAGACAGAGAGAGGGGTATTTGGTGGAAGCCCCTTATGCGGAATATGATGGAAAACCATTCCTGAGCTGTAACACAGAACCCAGTATGTGTTATCGTATACCTGCGTTAAAGGTTAGGATTTGATGGAATCCGAAGTGAAAAGTTAAGGTGGAACCGTGCAGGAACAGATGCACCCTTAGACAGATGTAAATTTGTCTTTGGGTGCTTTTTTATTAGCGGTTGCCTGCCCCCAGGCAGACAGTCCGGTTTAGCACGTCGATTCTAAAATAAGAATCAGATCAGAATTCTTTTCTTATGTTATCAATTTTATTACCGAAAGGAGACAAAGGGATGAAAGTGATAATGAAGAATGGAGAAATTATGGAATGCTCATTTGGGGAGGAGGTGGGACGAAATGCATTACGCCATACCGCAGCTCATATTCTTGCACAAGCGGTAAAGAGGCTATATCCTGAGGCTAAATGTGCCATAGGACCTGCGATCGAGAACGGATTTTATTATGATTTTGAGTTTGGGTTTGAATTTACGTCAGATAAGCTGCCTGAGCTTGAGGCTGAAATGAAGCAGATCGTGAAAGAGGCATTACCAATGAAGCGTTATCTTGTAAGCCGTGAAGATGCCATACGGGAAATGGAAGAACGACAGGAATGGTATAAGCTGGAGTTACTGAAGGAGATGCCGGAGGATGCTCAGATCAGCTTCTATCATCAGGGTGAATATGTGGAGCTGTGTGCCGGTCAGCATGTATTAAATACCAGTGTTGTAAAAGCAATCAAGCTGACGGCACTGGCAGGTGCTTACTGGAGGGGCGATGAGAAGAACCGGATGCTGACGAGGATTTATGGCACGGCCTTTCCGAAGCAAAGTGAACTGGATGATTATCTTAAACAACTGGAGGAAGCGAAAGCCAGGGATCATAGAAGATTAGGTAAGGAGCTTGGTCTGTTTACATTGCTGGAGGAAGGACCCGGATTTCCGTTTTTTCTTCCTAAGGGGATGGTATTAAAGAGCTTGCTGCTGGATTATTGGAGAAGAATGCACGAGCGAGAGGGATATGTGGAGATTTCTTCTCCGATTATGCTTCGACGAGAACTGTGGGAGGTCTCCGGACACTGGGAAAATTATCGTGAAAGCATGTATACAACGGAAATTGACGATGTGGTTTACGCGGTAAAGCCCATGAACTGTCCGGGAGGAATGCTTGTTTATAAAATGCAGCCCCATTCCTATAAGGAATTACCGATTCGTATGGGAGAGCTCGGTCTGGTGCATCGGCATGAAAAATCCGGGTCGCTGCATGGGTTGATGAGAGTCCGCTGTTTTACCCAGGACGATGCTCACATTTTTATGATGCGGGAACAGGTAACAGAGGAAATCAAGGGTGTGGTAAGGCTGATCGATGAGGTGTATCGAAGGTTTGGATTTAACTATCATGTGGAATTATCCACAAGACCTGAGAAGAGTATCGGAAGTGATGATGATTGGAACGAAGCGATTGAAGCACTGAAGCTGGCTCTTGAGGAAATGAAGCTGTCGTATGTAATCAATGAAGGTGACGGTGCATTTTATGGGCCCAAGATAGATTTCCACCTGGAGGATTCCATCGGAAGAACGTGGCAATGCGGAACGATTCAGCTGGATTTTCAGCTGCCGCAGAGATTTCATGCGGAATATATCGGTGCTGACGGTGAGAAGCATCAGCCAATCATGATTCATCGGGTAGTTTTTGGGTCAATTGAACGGTTTATCGGAATCCTGATCGAGCATTATGCAGGAAGGTTTCCGGTATGGCTGGCTCCGGTCCAGGTGAAAGTACTCCCGGTCTCCGGCAATTTCATGCCATATGCCGCTTTGGTAATGGAGCAGCTGAAGGCAGCGGGGATTCGATGTGAGCTGGATACCCGTGACGAGAAGCTGGGATATAAGATACGGGAGGCCAGGCTGGACAGGGTTCCGTATATGCTGGTAATCGGGAGGAATGAGCAAGATAACAATACAGTTTCTGTTCGCGGAAGAGAAGAAGGCGACCTGGGAAGCATGTCTGTGGAAGAGTTGGTTGGGAGGGTGCGAAATGAAAGCAACATTTGTACTGCTCGCTGATGTGGAGGCAGAAAATTTCGGAAGGAAATGTATGCTTGAAGCTAACCGTGCCGGTAATGTCGGTTTTGAAATGGCAAGACTGCCGCAGCACATTTCCTTAAAGCAACCATTTCAAATCACAGATCTGGATACGGTGGAAACTATTATTGATGAATTTGCTCAGGGAGTAGGTGCAATATCTGTCTCTTTAATTGAACTCGATTGCTTTCCCAGTAGTGTATTTGGCTATGCTTCCGGCTGTATGTCAATTAGAGCGAAGAGGACACCACAGTTAGATGCAATACAGCAAAAGTTATTTAAGCTTTTGGAAACAAGGTTGGGGCCATGTCCTGCTGCCCATGACTCGGACTATGTGTTTCATATGACAATTGCAATCGGTGGGGCCTCTTATGAAAACTATGAAAAAGCATATCAGGTGTTGAAAAGGCAAGATATTCATCAAGAATTTCTATTTAATAGGTTGGGTTTATTATATTATGATGATGATAATATTAAGCCGGGTACGTACTTTTGCTATAAAATTGCGAAACTAGAGGTATAAAGCGAAACACAATATGTATTAGAAGAAAGACATGGATGCATAAGTTCCATGTCTTTTTTCGTCCTTAGCCTCCGGATATTCATACGAATGGTCATAAGATATATATCATTACGATTCTTTTTGATGAGATGTAAAAATATTCATTTCCTCTATTGACAAATGGAGGAAACGGGTGTATGCTCTTAATCAGTTAGTTACTTGACTAACTAACTGAAACACAGAAGGGAGGGATTTGCTTGTTGCTAAATCTTGATGGCGAGCGCCCAATATTTATACAGATAGCAGAAGGAATTGAGGATGGCATAATCTCCGGTGCCTTTGAAGAAGGCAGTCAGATACCCTCAATTACAGAGTTTTCTGTTCAATATAAGATCAACCCGGCGACTGCCTTGAAAGGGATTACGATGCTGGTTGATGAAGGGATATTATATAAGAAACGGGGGCTGGGTATGTTTGTAGAGGTTGGAGCAGTAGATAAGTTGAAGAGTAAGAGGAAGGAACGGTTTTTTGACAATTATGTTAGTAACCTTGTGGCGGAGGCAAAGCGCCTGCAGCTAACCAAGGAGGATATCATATCAATGTTGGAAAGAGGGTTTGAAAAATGAGTATTGAGGTAAAGAACATAACGAAGAATTACGGTAGTACTTGTGCGTTGGATCATGTGGATTTCAAGTTCGAAGAAAATAAAATCTATGGTCTGTTAGGAAGGAACGGAGCGGGCAAGACAACTCTGTTAAATATCATAACAAATCATATCTTTGCGGATGAAGGAGAAGTTCTGGTGGATGGGCTTCATGCCAGAGAGAATGACTCGGCTCAGCAGAAGATCTATCTGATGAGTGAGAAGGATTATTATCCTGAAAAGATGAAGATTAAGGATATCTTTAAATGGACCGGCAGCTTTTATCCCGGCTTTAACATGGATTATGCAATGCATACCGCAGAGCTGTTTGAGTTGAACACTGATAAAGCGGTTAGGGCGCTGTCCACGGGTTTTCACTCTATATTTAAGGTAATCATTGCATTATCCGTTAATACACCCTATATCCTGCTGGATGAGCCTGTTCTGGGTCTGGATGCGAATAACAGAGAATTGTTCTATCGGCTGTTGATCGATAAATACAGCAACGATCCCTGCACCATCGTAGTATCCACCCACCTGATTGAGGAAGTTTCCAATGTTATAGAGAATGTACTTATCATCAAAAAGGGCAGGATTATTAAGAATGAAACCAGAGAAGAGCTTCTATCCAAGGGCTATACTGTCTCCGGTGCGGCATCCAGGATTGACAGCTATATTTCCGGTAAAAATGTCATTGGAACGGATGTACTGGGTGGCTTGAAGTCCGCTTATATCATGGGAGATTTGAATATGACCGGAATACCTGAAGGAATTGAAGTATCTAAGATGGATCTGCAAAAGCTGTTTATACAGCTGACGAATGCGTAAGGAGGGAGAATTAGTATGAATTTTAAAGCAGCACATCGATACCAGTTAATGGAGTATAAAAAATCCGTAATGATATATTATCTGGTTTTAGCCTTGGTGTTTTTGTTCTTTGGTGTAATGATTTCCGTAGGGGAAGATTCGGGTTTCGTCAGCACCGGTGGAATTGAGATATCTTCCGTAATCTTTTTATTTGTGGTAGGCTTAAATTCCTTTAAGGAAACCTTCCTCATGCTGATGCAGAACGGTATTTCCAGAAAGACGATGTTCTTAAGCAGGATTGCTGCGATGGGAGTCCTGTGTACGGTAATGATGGTAATCGATCGGTTTGTTGTGGGCATAATCACACCATTAGCAAACAATAGTACCTCCTTCCGAATTTCCGGAATGTATGAGCAGATGTTTTATAACAGGGCTAAGGATCTGAACTTTGTACAGAAGAATCTGGAAGGTGTCATTTTTACACTATGCTTTTATATTGCCAGTATGGCTGTGGGATACTTTATCACAACGGCCTATTACAGAATGAATAAGGCAGTGAAATTAGCGGTATCTGTTGGAGTCCCGGTGGGCTTATTCTTCGTACTTCCGATTGTTGATGCTACGATCGCGAAAGGCAAATTCAGTGAGTTCTTAAACTTTTTAGCAGGTGATGTTTTTGGTATGAATAAGGAGCTGCCGTTTCGATTTACAATTTCCTGTATTGTATCAGCCTGTATATTCTTTGGACTTAGCTGGTTGCTGATAAGAAAAGCTGTTGATAAGAAGTAAGATAGTATCATAGAAAAAAGATAAGCCACAAATCTTCTGAGGGGAAAGGGATATCCCTTATCCCTCAGAAGACTTGTGGCTATATTTTATTCATCTCAAGTGAAACGATTTATCGTTTCATCATTCACGGGATGCTTCAAAGCTTTACAATGCAGTTGTTTGTATCGTCAGCAGGCAGATTCACCTTCTTTGTTAATAATCAGCAGGTCCATGCTGAACTTGTTTTAGGCTATAGAGCGCCTTGAATTCTCTCCGGCTTAAATCCGCGGTCTACCTGGGGCTTTAGCTTCTTAAGCTGGAAGTACAGAAGGGCATTCCGGGAAAGCGTAAAGGATAAGGTGAGTGTATCATCCGCAGCCTTCTCTCTCCTGGTGGAGGTCCGGGGTAGTGAACAGGAGCGGATCAGCTCCAGCTGCTCCTTAGAAGGGTTACTCGGAGACCCGATATCCAGCCAGGCCTTCAGAGGGTTGCAAGCAGACTCATCCACCAGCTTAGTGATCACGGCATATTCACCCTGATCTACCGGAATTGTAAGGTTGAGCTCAAGCTCGGAGGCTGTGTTGAGCTCCTCCACCGGATTCCAGACCACACCATGGATTGTACCCTCTTCATCCTTAGTCAATACGAAGTTATCCTCACGGGCAACACCGTATCCCTT
Organism: Bacillota bacterium; assembly: GCA_023409835.1. GTDB lineage: Bacteria > Bacillota > Clostridia > Lachnospirales > Lachnospiraceae > Mobilitalea. The sequence continues at coordinate 4,655 of JAEYQV010000002.1, read as the reverse complement.
TAGCTGCTGGAAGAAGGAGAAGGCCCAGAAGGTGGGTTTTCGAATCATACCGTTGGCAACCAGACCGAAGCAGCCGGAGAACGGGGTAAAGGCAACTCCTGCCTCCTCAAAGATATCACCGAAGGTCCAATAGGAGTAAGAGGCACTGGTATCACCCATCTCACTTAAGAGCCTTGCTATATATGCCGCATTTAAATTAGTATCATGGATCGGGTTCAATGGGGTATAGGAGGTATTAAACTCTGTGATATGCATCTCCATCCCTTTATATTCCGGGAAGCTGTCTATAATACTGCGACTGACTGCAAGTTCATCTAGGAATACCTTAGGCGACCGAAGCTTCTGGTAATCATAATGTCCGATACGTTCCGGCAGCTCAGTAGCATAAGCATGTCTGGTCACAAAATCAAGAGGAAGCTTCTCCTTCGAGCAGTGGGTCAGGAATTCCTTCAGCCATCGTTCATCATCGACACCGCAGATGGCGGGACCACCGACCCGGAGACGGGAATCCACCTCCTTTACCGTTTTGGCAGAAACCCCATACAATTTAAAATATTCCTGCATGTCAGCGCCCTTCCAGAAGCCGGGAAGGTTTGGTTCATTCCAGACCTCGAAGGGCCAGGTGAGTACCTCCTCCCTTCCGTAACGGTCAATCCAATGCTGCAGGGTAGCTTTTATTAAATCAGCCCATTTCTGATAATCCTTCGGAGGTGTGACATGGCCCTTCCAATAGAATATCGTCTGCGTACCGGAAGCTAATCTCTTCGGCATAAACCCGAGCTCCACGAAGGGCTTTATACCCAGGGAGAGATAATCATCAATGACCATGTCCAGATAAGTAAAATTATACTCCGTCTTGGTTACTCCATCTTCCTCATACTCCTGATAGATTGCCATGTCATCGGCATATAATCCGTGACCGCGGATGTGGGAGAAATGGATTTCATCCTGTACCAGCGCCAGCTGCTCATGATAGGCCTTCTGCAGGGCTAAGCCCATTCGTCCGGTACCGATACAGTACATAGCATTGTTATGAAACGGAAAAGATGCATCTTTTGGGATGGAGTGGTGTAAGTGATTCATTATGTATTACTCCTTTCATCAGCAGAAACATGTGAATTCGCATGACATGTCTGCCCTTTGTATTAGTTTATGTCAAGTGAGTCCGATACATATATTCACAGGCACAAACAGCTACTACCATCTTAATCCAAAATTGGTAAAATATCAACTTTAATTCATGATTGACCGGCAGCCAAGGACAGCTCTATTCCGATGATACTTACCACACTCATTGTGACCGCCACGGTAATGATAGCAGCCAGAAACTTGAGGATATCAAAAAAGTAGAAGAACAGTATCATCGGAATTGCAGTAAGGATCAGCTCCAAAAGCATGCCTTTAAAGATTATGAAATATCTGCTGAAACGAATCGTGCTCCGTCTAGTCGGATAGTACCGAAGCATTGCAGCAACGCTCCTCCAGCCGGAGGTCTGCAGGATATAGGCACTTTTGGATAGCTCCACCAGAGTGACCCAGACTGATATGCTGACAGCGAGTCCAATGGTTACTCCGATGGGCATAATACAACCGAAGAGCATTGCAATAAAATAGATTATATTAGGCAGGGCGTAGCAGAGAAGAACCACGTCCTGATCCGTAAATATCTCCTTATCAAAATCGTACTGTGCGGATGTATTCCGATTCATAGAATTCCTCCTTCCAAGAGCAGCGGTTCCGAGAAAAAGTACATGATTTCCTCAAGATTGGGTCGGGAAAGCACGACTCTTTCCTTAAGCTCCGGCGTCTGATTAAGATAGGAGATGTCCTTTAGCATGGTTTCAAAGCCGGTCGCTGTCTTTCGTATTCTTAAGGGATTGCCTTCACGAATCAAGGGAAGATCGTCCTTGCTGCCCCTGATGATGGGATAATGGTTAATCAGCTCCTCCTTCGTCATGGTAAAGACCTGCTTGCCGTTATCCAGCATTGTGATATAATCGGCAATTCGATCCAGATCCCCGGTGATGTGGGTGGATATCAGCACCGATGCATTGGTTGCATTAATCATATCCTGAAGGATACCGTAAAAATCCCTACGAAATATGGGATCCATTCCTCCCGTAGGTTCATCCATGATCAGCAGCTTCGGCTCATGACTTAAGGCAAAGGCCAGCTGGAATTTTGTCTTCATACCCTTACTTAGATCCTTATACAGAGCATTCCCGTTTAGGTCAAAGCCTCTGAGATATTCAGTAAATGCAGCTTCATGCCAACGGGGATAGAATTTACCGAAGAGTCGTCCGTTCTCTGTCAGGGTTTTCAGCTCAAAGAAGGGACCGGGGTCCAGGATGAAGCCAATTTCCTCCTTCGCCCGAAGTCCGCGGTAATCCATTCCGTTAATCCGGATCCGACCTTTATTCTTTCGGATACCATTCAGGATACAGTTAATCAGCGTCGTCTTACCGGAACCGTTCTTACCGATCAAACCCAGAATATATCCCTTTGGAAGTGATATATTGATATCCTCTAAAGCAAAATTACTCCATTTCTTTGAGAGGCTGCTAACTTCCAGTGCCGGAGCATCGATGTTTGACATATGGTTACCTCCCTCAATTCTCATTATCGTAAAGAAGATTGATCAATGCGATCATGTCTTCCTTCGTTAGTTTGGCGTTCTTACACTGACGAATTAATTCCGACATCTGATTCTCCAGGCCCTGCAGACGCTTCTCCTGCAGCAGCTCCGTCTTAAATTCCTTCACATAGAAGCCCTTACCCGGCTGTGAATAGATAAGTCCCTCAGCCTCCAGCTCCTCATAGGCCCGGTTGGTGGTGATGACACTGATCTGAAGATCTCTGGCGAGGCTCCGGATGGAGGGAAGGGGGTCCTCCGGCTTAAGCTCCTGCCGGATGATGGCGTCCTTAATCTGTTCCATAATCTGCTCGTAAATAGCCAGGTTGCTTGTGTTGGAGATCATAATATTCATGACGTCTGACCTCCTGCCTTGTTGCGGTTCTTAAAGAGTTGATGATAACCGACAAACACTTCTGTATAGTTGTTAAGCTGAATTGATTTTAGACCGATGAGAAGAAGAAGCTCGGATGCAAGAATGAATCCAAGGCTAATTCGTAGGTGCAATATAAAATTAGTAGTGAATACGGAATTGATCAGATTACCAATCAGTAATACGATAATAGCAGTAATGATAATATTGTTTTTCTTCTTACCAGCTTTCATATAAACGAGCCCCATTAGCAGGCAGATCTGAGAATAGAAGAGCATCAGAAGCCATCCCTGCTTCAGATAGGGAACAGGCTTGAAGGTTGAGATATAAGTCATAATTCCACCGGCTGATATAAACAGCAGTGCCGATAACAAGCATCTCAAGTGAAGATACCTGCGGATTGTCTTACTTCCGAGGGGTAATACATAGAGAAGCTTCGGTAACTGAGGTGTCAGATACGATAGAACGATTATGATAAAGTAGCTAAATGATAAAGGATTATCCGTACAAAAGGGCAGGACGGTAATAACACCTAAGAAGCCAAGATAAAATAATATCGAAAAGCCTTTAAAGGTGCTCCGAAGATCGGCTATCATCATTTTCAAGGTGAATCGTAACATCCTAAGCCACCGTTCCTTTCAAGAAATAATACATAATATCTTCGATTGTAGGTGTCACCATCTGCAGCTGACCTTCCGTATTTATGAGGACTTTTCCGGCACCCACCTGATCCAAGCGACTTACACCGGCACCCACCTTTTCCATATGACTTTCTCCGGTGACCGGCAGAGGCTTCTCCTTCACGGCATCGATCCTAACCAGTGCCTCACTGCAGTTCTCAGCGATCCTCTTGCCGATTATTTGTTCTCCGTATTCCTCAATCCTGTCCTTGGAACCCCGGAGCAGACGATAATGGCTTAACAGCTCCTCCTTCTGCTCGAATAGCAGCTGCTTTCCCTTCTCCAGAAAGAGAACATAATCCGCGATCCGGTCCAGCTCGTCGGTTAAGTGGGTGGAGAAGATAACGGTCTTAGTTCCGTCCTGTATTAAATCGAAGATAATATCCACGAACTCCTTCCGAAAAACCGGATCCAAGCCGGCGGAGGGCTCATCGAAGATATAAAGTCTGGCATCGCGGCTGAAGGCTAAGGCAATCTGCAGCTTTATCACCATACCCTTGGACATCCTTCGGATGGAGCGGTGCATAGGAAGACCAAAGTGTTTGCACAGCTTTTTGAAGTGTTCATAATGAAACCTTGAATAGACCGTCTGAAAGAGCTTACCGGCGGAAGAGGGTGTCATCGATACCGGCAGGAGGCTCTCATCCAGTACAAAGGCAATCTCATCCTTCGCCCGGACCTCCTCGGTGACTCGGTCATAGCCCTCGATTCCTATGCTGCCCTCGTCCGGTTTCCATACGCCCATGATAGTATTTAACAGAGTTGTCTTGCCTGCTCCGTTCCTTCCGATGAGACCCAATACATAACCCCGGTCCATGGAGAAATGAATGTCCTCTAACTTGAATTTCCCCAGCTTCTTTGATAAATGCTCAACACGGATTCCCTGATCCATAGACTAATCTCCCACTTCCTTACTAATACATAAGATGTTATACAAAACTGTATATATACTGTATATAGATACATATAC
>JAEYQV010000133.1 GCA_023409835.1 Bacillota bacterium | reverse complement strand
TTATTACCCTAGTCATTGCTTCCTGGCCGGGAGCACCGAGGATATTCCGCTTCTCCACGCAGGTAGTCAGGCTGATGGCCTCGTAGATATCCTGATCGAATACAGAGCTGACCGCCTGGAATTCCTTCAGGGTCAAATCCTCCAAAGCAAGCTTCCTGTCAATACAGTAGAGCACCAGCTGGCCGATGATCCCATGGGCATCCCGGAACGGTATTCCCTTATTGACCAGATAATCCGCCGCGTCCGTGGCATTCGTAAAGCCGTTTTTCGCACTGGCAGCCATGGTATCGGTATGAAACCTCATAGTTGCAACCATTCCTGTAAATAATGCAAGACATCCCTTCACGGTGTCAATTGCGTCAAAGGTCAGCTCCTTGTCCTCCTGCATATCCTTATTGTAGGCAAGGGGCAGGCCTTTCATTGTTGTCAGCAGGGACATGAGAGCACCGTAAACACGCCCGGTTTTTCCGCGAACCAGCTCCGCAATATCCGGATTCTTCTTCTGTGGCATAATGGAGGAACCGGTGGAATAAGCATCATCCAGCTCCACAAAACGGTATTCGTTGCTGTTCCAGATAATAACCTCTTCACTGAAGCGGCTCAGATGCATCATAATCGTGGAGAGAGCACTGAGAAGCTCAATTAGGTAATCCCGATCGGAGACACCGTCCATGGAATTTAAGGTAGGTCCGTCAAAACCGAGCAGCTCAGCGGTATATTCACGGTCCAGAGGATAGGTTGTTCCGGCTAAGGCACCGGAGCCTAAGGGGGAATAATTCATCCTTGTCTTAATGTCTGATAGTCTGGAACGGTCCCTTTTGAACATCTCAAAATAAGCTCCGATATGGTGTGCCAGGGTAACCGGCTGAGCCTTCTGCAAATGAGTAAAGCCGGGCATGAAGGTTCCTGTATTTGCTTTCATAATCTCATGAAGGATCAGTAACAGCTGCTTTACTAGATTGTCCAGCTCAGTAATCTCATCCCTGACATATAACCGCATATCCAGAGCGACCTGGTCGTTGCGGCTTCTGCCGGTATGCAATTTCTTGCCCGCCTCACCGATCCGGCTGATTAAGTGAGCTTCAACGAAGCTGTGAATATCCTCATACTCATCGTCAATTACCAGACTGTTGTTCAGAATATCCTCCAGAATTCCGGACAGACCGCTGATAATACTGTCCTTTTCCTCTTCTGTTAAGATACCCTGTTTCTCCAGCATCGTAACATGTGCCATGCTGCCTTCGATGTCCTGACGGAAGAATTTCTGGTCAAAGGATATCGATGCGTTAAAATTGTGAACCAACTGATTGGTTTCCTTCGTAAAGCGACCGCCCCAAAGCTTCATACTCCTACCTCTTTTCTATTGTAATATGCGTAACTAAAGTGCTTTTATATTACCTTGTTTTCACTAATTTTGCAAGAGAAATTAATAAATATGCATACAAATGTATAAGTAAGCAGCCGATAATGGATTACCGGCTGCTTTCCAGGTGCGCCCGTCGGGTGCACGTATCATATATTGAGATGAAATAGAAGTACTTACTACAGCTGATATAGCTTCGTATATTTGTCCTTAAGGTAGTTCACATAGTAATCTGCATTGAATTCCTCACCGGTCACATCCTTTAACAGCTGGTTCGTATTCTTGGTCGCTCCATATTTGTGAATGGAATTTCGTAAGAATTCTCTGATCGGTGTCAGATTACCCTCCTTCAGATATTGCTCCACAGGCATTACCTCCTGAAGCTTGGCATAGAGCTGAGAGGCAACTGCGCTTCCCACCGCATAGGACGGGAAGTAGCCGAATTCACCCCAGGACCAATGGGTATCCTGAAGAATTCCCTGGGTATCATCCGGAGGTGTGATACCCATGTATTCCTGGTATTTCTGATTCCAGATCTCAGGAAGCTGATTCACGTCGATATCTTCACTGAACAACATCTTCTCAATCTCATAACGGATGATAATGTGGATTGAGTAGGAAAGCTCATCAGCCTCTGTACGGATCAGGCTGGGAGCGGCTTTGTTAATACCACGGATAAAGTGGTCAAGAGTAATATCCTTCAGATTATCCGGATAGGCTGCAACCAGCTTATCATAAATCGGAGTCCAGAAGGCCTCGCTTCTGCCAAGAATATTCTCATAAAAGCGGGATTGAGATTCGTGCATTCCCATGGAGGCACCTCCGCCTACCGGAGTCTGGGTCAGGGTATCATCAATATTCATCTCATACAGGGCATGGCCGGTTTCGTGAATAATGGAGAACATGGCACTCTCCAGATTATCCTCCATATAGCGGTCCGTTATACGGACATCATGATTGTGCAGCTGGAGTGTAAAAGGATGGGCACTTTCTCCGATGACGCCACGATTAAAATCAAAGCCCACATATCCGCTTAGGAACGTACAGAATTCCCTCTGCTTCTCAACATCATAGTGCAGGTAGTTATAGCTCTTATCGATTGTCTCGGCCTTTGTGCCAACTTTTTTTAGTAGAGGAATCACCTCTTGCTTAATCTTATCAAAGAAGATATCCAGCTCCTTGATACCGAAGCATTCTTCAAAATCTTTCAGCAGAACCTCATAGGGTTCCTCATCACCCTTGACACGATAGCCGGCGAATTTCTTCTTATAATCAATGATCTTCTTAAGATAGGGGGCAAAATCCTCGAATTTATTATCCTTTCTGGCTTTGGACCATTTGCGGTTGGATACCGGGCCGAGTTCATTGAAGGCTCTGTATTCCGCCGGTGGGATGCTTTCCAGCTGCTCGTAGGTCTTACGAAGCTCCTTGACAATTGCTTTCTCGGTATCCGTCAGCTCCTCCTGCTCCTTATCGTCCTCCAGCTTCTTTAAGAGCTTCCTGACCTCATCATTAATCAGGCTCTTCATGTATTCGTCGGAGAGAATTCCTACGACTTTAGAGGTATAATCAGCAGCTTCGAAGGGAGCAATCGTCTGATCATCCCATTCGAAAAGATTGCGGGCTGTCTGCAGAGCCATGGATTTATCAAGATAGGGTTGTAATTTATCAAATGTTTTACTCATATTTTTCCTCCGTTTCTGTGCACGGCTTGTACAGGCTAAAGCGTGTGCATTTCTATAATAGTATATCAATTTTAAAGCTGCATAGCAATCCAATATCTACCACAGATCATAATTTTTATTCTTGCACATAGATATAAAATTATATAGAATAAATATAGTTACCACAATATGACATTGGGGATGCAATCAACAATAGAATTAATAAACTGTGATTGTAATCACATACAAATACACCGGGCCATGGTAAATGTAAGCCATGGAGAATATTTTCCATGGCAGAGTTAAATAATATGTAAGAAAATTACCCCCAATATATAATCTCAGCAGAGCGTTTGAAAGGAGACTGATTATGAAGAATATGATAATTGAACAGGTGATCGGAAGGGAAATCCTTGATTCGAGAGGTAATCCTACCGTGGAAGCAGAGGTTATTCTGGCTGATGGCAGCATCGGAAGGGCTGCAGTACCCTCCGGAGCCTCCACCGGAGCTTTTGAAGCGGTGGAATTAAGAGACGGTGACAAGAGCCGTTACCTCGGCAACGGAGTCAGAAAAGCAGTTGATAATGTGAATAAATCCATTGCAGATGCGATCAGAGGAATGGAGGCCTGTGACCAGGCTGGTATCGATGAGAAGATGATTGCTCTGGATGGTACGGATAATAAAGGCAAGCTCGGTGCCAATGCAATACTGGGGGTATCCCTGGCGGTAGCAAAAGCAGCTGCAGCCTCCCTAAAGCTGCCGTTATACCGCTATCTGGGCGGAGTAAATGCGAAGACCCTTCCTGTTCCCATGATGAATATCATTAATGGAGGTAAGCATGCGGATTCCAGCTTGAATATTCAGGAATTCATGATTATGCCGGTGGGTGCGTCAAGCTTTTCCGAGGCTTTGGAGCATAGTGCAACGGTCTTCCATACCTTGAAGAAGCTGCTAAAGAACGACGGCTATGTAACAGCAGTCGGAGATGAGGGCGGCTTTGCACCGAAGTTTAAGAGTGATACCGAAGCACTGGACTATATCGTTAAGGCAATTGAAGCCGCTGGCTACCGTCCGGGAGCTGATTTCTATATTGCGATCGATGCCGCTGCAACAGAGATGTATGATGAAGCAAAGAAAGCCGGCAGGGAGGGAGACTACCTGTTCTGGAAGGCAGGAGAATACAAGACCGTTGAAGAGATGGTGGATTTCTGGGATCAGGTCTGCAGCAAATACCCGGTTATCTCCCTGGAGGACGGCCTGGCAGAAGAGGACTGGAAGGGCTGGAAGCTCCTGACGGACCGTCTTGGCAGTAAGATACAGCTGGTCGGCGACGATTTGTTTGTTACTAATACCAACCGTATCAGGGAGGGAATCCGACAAGGTATCTCCAACTCTGTATTGATCAAGGTGAACCAGATCGGGTCCTTGACCGAGACTTTGGATGCGATTGAGATGGCGAAGAACAATCGCTGGACAGCCGTGGTTTCCCATCGTTCCGGTGAGACCGAGGATGTGACCCTGGCTGATATAGCGGTAGCTACGAATGCAGGACAGATCAAGACCGGTGCTCCGTCCAGAACAGATCGTGTTGCAAAGTATAACCAGCTTTTGCGTATAGAACAGGAGCTTGGCAGTGCTGCCAGATATCTCGGCAGAGATGCCTTCAAGGTTTGATCGATTATCAAAAGATGAAACGATAAATCATTACACTTGCCATGAATAAAACCCGTCTGACTATATACGAAGGTCAGACGGGTTTTTAAAATCGATGATACAGGATTAGCTGTCTATTCCAGGGCTGGCAATGCCGGAGTCGGATATGGATCGTTGTGAGTTGGATAGATCATCTTAACTTCATAGGAGAGAATCGCATCCCAACTGTCCTTAGCAGCCTGCTCGGAACTAGAATCCGACAGGGAAAGCTCCGGTAAATCGCCAATGAAGGCACAGCAGCCGTCAATCACAAAGCTGATGCTGTCATCACTATGGACTGCTGTTGGCAATAATTCTCCTTTGATACCGATCTCCTTTAAGAAGTCTCTGCTTTCCTCTGTGGACAGAATAATTGTATTATCCGGGGTGATATCTTTAAATCTGGCATCGCGATTCTTTTTAAAGAAAGTATTAATTTTATTTACAGAGGGCACCTGGCTGGTATGCAGCAACAGACGGAGACCGAAATCCTTCAGGTTCTGGGTCAGGCCGGCATGGCCGGGATGAAAGTGTGTAATAACAAGATAATTGATCTCATTCAATAGTACATTGTTCTGGTGTAATTGTTGAAGAAACTGGGATAGGGTATCCGGATAACCGGAGTCCACTAAGAGCCAGCCGTCATCTGTCGGAACCAGGTAACAGTTTGATGATTTATAGCTTATTGTTTTAATATCCATTTGTAATCACCTTTGATCCTTATTATGTTTAGTATGAGTATTCACAAGCAATGGCCGACATACTTCGAAATGTGTATTGAATATATCATAAATGCAGTTCAAATGGAATCGGTATATGAGACCGTAATAAAAATTTAAGAATTATAAAAACATGCCGGTGACTTTGTAAATAGAACAGAGCTTTTTATTCGCAGCTGCTTACAAAATTACAGGCATGTCCATAGTATTTCGTAGGTTCATTTGTATCATAGCTATAAACTCTTTAGTGTTTTACCTCGTAGGGCTCTTTTATCAGGCATCGGTAAGCTTTGATAATGTTACCGCTCTCTGTTGCCAGCTTCTTCGTATCACACACATCCGGATCCCAGACGTAAGGCAGGTTGTCATACATATTCCAGCGATCCCACATGGAATCATCGTATGGCTTAACCGAAGCGGTATTTTCTTTCTTATTGACTTCCATGCCAACACCCCTTAATAAGATTAAGTTACATATAAATATATAACGGATAAGGAAATTTATCAAGTACAAACTGTTAAAAATAGCAATATAAAACAACTCCCCGGAAGGCCGATAGTAAAGCCCTTCGAGGAGCAGGAGAATTTATCATATTTGCACTGTTTGACGGGATACCTATCCCGATTGGATAACGCCAAGGTCATCTGCTCGGTCATCTTATGCTAAGAGGTACGGTTTCCGTTAATGGCCTTCTGGACCTCCACGACCAGTATCGGAGTAATGGATAACAGTGCTACGATTGCCCATTGGCGTATATTCAGCGGAATTACCTGGAAGATAACGGCCAAAGGAGGTATGGTAATAACTGAGATCTGAAGAAACGCACAGATCAGGAAGGAATATACCAGCTTACGATTCGTAAAGGCACCGATTTTAGAGAGGGAGTGGCTGCTTCTCATATTAAAGGAGTGAAACAGTTCCGATAGACTGAGGACAGCAAAGGCCATGGTTCTTCCTACCCAGGGAATAAAAGTGCCCGGTAACGCTCCGGTGCTGAGCTGTTCCGATAGGGAACGCTCCAAGGCCGGAGTATCAAAGAAACGTAAGCCTATGACAAAGGCACCTAAGGACAGGGAGCCGATTAAGAGTCCTTCAAAAAGAATCTGAGCGGCCAAACCATCCGCAAACATTCCCTTGTTGGGAGGAATCGGTTTCTTCTTCATAATGTCCTTCGGAGCGGGTTCCACACCCAGCGCAATGGCAGGGAGGGAATCTGTCACAAGATTGACCCACAGCAGCTGTACTGCCACCAGAGGAGTCGGTAGACCCAGCAGGATTGCTACAAAGATAGTCAGAATCTCGCCGATGTTACTGGACAGCAGGAAATGTACCGCTTTCTTAATGTTATCATAGATACCTCTTCCTTCCTTGACAGCGGATACGATGGTCGCAAAATTATCATCCGTCAGAATCATATCCGAGGCATTTTTGGCGACATCGGTACCTGTAATACCCATGGCACAGCCGATATCCGCTGCCTTTAATGCAGGTGCATCATTGACTCCGTCACCGGTCATGGCAACGACTTCTCCTTGACTCTGGTATGCCTTGACGATCTTTACCTTATGCTCGGGAGATACCCGTGCGAACACACTGTAGTGGTTTATTTCCTTATTCATCGTATCGTCATTCATCCTGTTCAGCTCATCTCCGGTAATCGCTTCACTCATGTTTGAAAGGATCCCCAGATCCTTTGCAATTGCTTTGGCGGTAAGGACATGATCTCCGGTAATCATGACAGGCTTGATACCGGCCTGCTTACATAAGAGTACCGCTTCCTTAACCTCCTCCCTCGGAGGGTCAATCATACCAATCAGACCGATAAAGGTCAGCCCATTCTCCAGCTCGGTCTGGTTTGGCTTCTTACCGGGGGCGGGCACATTTTTATAGGAGACGGCAATTACACGAAGTGCCCGTTCGGTCATAGCGTTATTCAGGGAGATCAGACGGCCCTTCTCAGAATTGGTTATCGGAAGCTGCTTACCGTTCTGATAGATATGGGTACAACGGTTTAGCAGGAAATCAAAGGCTCCCTTCGTGACACTTCGATAGGTGGAATCCGGTGCTTTATGTACGGTGGTCATTAATTTACGGGCGGAGTCAAAGGGGATTTCATACACTCTTTTATAGGTGGAATCAAGATTATTCTTATTGGCACCGGCGTGATTTGCGGCAATTACCAGAGCCTTTTCTGTGGGCTCACCGCTGGCGGAGACAACACCGTTTTCCAATTGAAGAATCGCATCGTTGCAGAGGGCCGCATGAGACAGCAGGAAGCTTCCGAAGTCTCCTGACAGCTTCTCCTTACCATTCAGGGAACAGAGCTCGGTCACGGTCATGACATTCTGTGTCAGGGTTCCGGTCTTATCAGAACAGATTACCGTTGCACTGCCTAGAGTTTCCACTGCCGGAAGCTTCCGAATCACAGCATTCTTCTTAGCCATTCTCTGTACACCCAGGGAAAGCATGATGGTGACAATTGCGGGAAGACCCTCCGGGATTGCTGCTACTGCCAGGCTGACCGAGGTCATGAACATATCAAATACCGGAAGCTTCTTCAATATTCCGAGGACAAAGATAAGGATGCATATCACCAATGCTGCAATACCCAGTACGCGGCCGGTTTTCGCAAGCCGTTTCTGAAGAGGAGTCATCGGAGTGTCATCCTGCATAATCAGCTTAGCGATATGACCGACCTGGGTGTTCATTCCGGTTTCGGTCACCATGGCCAGGCCGCGGCCGTAAGTAATCGTACTGGTGGCCATAACCATATTGAGCCGGTCTGCCAGATTAGTATCCGGCTTCAGACGGAGCTCAGCTACCTTTTCCACCGGATGGGATTCGCCGGTCAGGGAAGCCTCCTCTACCTTAAGGTTAATGGCTGTTAACAGGCGGGCATCAGCAGGAACAAAGCTTCCTGTTTCCAGAAGAACGATATCACCGGGAACTAGTTCTCCGGCATCAATTTCATGAAATTTCTTATCTCTCAGAACATGGGCTGTCGGTGCTGACAGTTTTTTCAAGGCCTCCAAGGCCTTCTCTGCCCTTGCTTCCTGTAGGACACCAAGGGTTGCATTTAAAATAATAATAGCGAATATGATAATCGGATCGACAAAATCGGGTGCTCCGTCGAGATAGGATACCGCGAAGGAGATGGCTGCTGCACATATTAATACAATAATCATAAAGTCGGCAAACTGCTCGAGGAATTTCCTGATCAGGCTCTTCCCCTTTTTTGCCTCCAATATATTTTTGCCATAGGTCTGCTGTCTTCGTTTTGCTTCTTTGCTGGATAATCCGTTTTCGAGGGAGGTATTAAGCTCCTTTAAGGACTCGTCGATGGATAAACTGTGCCACTGCATATTCTGCTCCTGAATAGGTCAATCTTCTTTTAATTATATGAAGCAGGCTATGGATTATGAATCGAGATAAAAACAGGCCGGTACGTAAAAAAGACAAAATATATATGAAATAAAACATTTACGAAAATAATCAAGATGAGTATAATACACACATAAATAGCAGGCTGTGATAGGCAGCCGACAAGAAAAATGAGGTGTGGTATGGCAAGATCAATAACCCGTGATTTAACAACAGGAGCACCAATAAAATTAATATTACAATTTTCTTTACCAATGCTGATTGGGAATCTGTTCCAGCAGCTTTATAATATGGTGGATTCGATTGTGGTAGGCAAATTCGTAAATAAGAATGCTCTGGCGGCTGTCGGTGCGACCGGTTCCCTGATCTTCCTGATCTTCGGATTGACCTTTGGATTGTCGGCCGGTATCTCGATTGTCATATCCCAATACTTTGGTGCGAAGGATTATGACAATGTTAGAAAGGGCTTTGCAACAGCAACCTATATCGTAGTAGGGGCGTCCCTGATTATGGGTACGATCGGCTTTTTGTCCAGCCGCTGGCTTTTGGAGCTTTTAAATACCCGTGAATCGATTATTGCCCAGTCCAATCTATATATGAAGATATCCTTTGCCGGTATCCTGGGTATTGCCTGCTATAACGGAATGGCTGCGATTTTAAGAGCTCTCGGCGATTCCATCACACCCTTAATCTTCCTGATCGTGGCAAGCTTGCTGAATGTTGGTCTGGATTTACTGTTTGTCATCGTATTTCAATGGGGTGTGGCAGGGGTTGCTATAGCAACCGTTATCTCCCAATGGGTATCAGCGATCGGCTGTATCATCTTTGCATTGACGAAGGTCAAGCTACTGCGGATCCCTGTGAAGGAGTTTAAGCCGGATAAGGAGATATTCAAGAAATGTATCCGTCTTGGGTTTCCGGTAGCAATCCAGAATTCCTTCGTTTCCATCTCCATGATGGCTCTTCAGAGCGTAATCAACAGCTTTAGCGAGATCATCATGGCTGCTGCGACTGTAACCAGCCGTATCGAGCAGCTGGTACTACAGCCCGGCATGTCCATCGGTGCGGCAGTGGCCGCCTTTACCGGGCAGAATATCGGAGCAGGTAAGATTGACCGGGTTAAGAAGGGAATGAGATCTGCTACTATCATCATAATTATCTTCAGTCTGCTTATGCTTCCGACACTGTATTTCGGCGGACGGTATTTGATGCTGCTCTTTACGAAGAAGGAGGATATCGATGTAGTAACCTACGGCGTCCAGGGAATCCGTATCACCAGCTTCTTCTATACCTTTGTCGGTATGATATTCATCACAAGAAACTTTCTGAGCGGTTCGGGGGATATCAATATCCCGATGATTATGGGAATTACCGAGGTTGTCTGCAGGGTGGCGTTTTCCGGCATCCTGTCCAAACAGATCGGCTTCAGGGGTATCTTCTGGGCAACAGCCCTTACCTGGTTTATCACCGGCGTTCTGGGAGTTCTCAGGGTAATGTCAGGAAAATGGAAAGGGAAGTCCGTCGTTCGTTATCAGACGGAGGAACAGCTTGAGTAAAAGATTACAAGGGCTTCCATCTCTTCTTTATCCTCTTGCTAATCCGGCTGAAAAGGAATAGTCCGACTGCAATCAGAAGGATAGGAAGCAGGTTCTGCTTATAACGGTCATAATAACCGGCAACCCGGCCGTAGTTTTCCTGCAGGGAATAGCCAAGTCCGATCAACAAGGTGTTCCAGATGGTGATTCCTAGAAGAGAGGAAGTAAAATAGGGGATCGGCTTCATTTTAGCTGAGCCGGCAACCAGTGCGATGTAAGTCCTGACCAGGGGGATGACCCTGCCGATACAAACAGCGGAGGAGCCGTTACCCATGAATTTATCATAGGAGGCATTGATGGGTTTAACGGATTTCGGAAACTTAAGCTTGATGGCATTGAGGATGGCACCGCCTCCAAACCACCCGACCGCATAACAGATCCCGGTACCGATCAAACCGGCCAGTACACTAAGAGGCAGAATAACCAGAAAGGGTGTATGGTTGATGGAGGCTACGGCTCCGGAAAACGGAAGGACAATCTCGCTGGAGACGGGAAAACAGGCATATTCCAGCATGATAATCAGAAACATAGCAATCAGTCCATATTGTGAAATCAACTGAAGGAGTGAATCCATGAAATCCTCCTAGCTAAGAATATATAGTTTATTATATTCCCGGAAGGCTTGAATATGATTTGACAGCCGGGAACAGACGCAAGATTACATCTTGACAAAAATAAAAGTAGTGCTATATTAATTAAGTATATAGTTAAAAATGTATATAAAAAGTTTTCAGGGTTATAGGAACAATTCCATATAAAACAAGCATGGATAAGGAGTATTAAGAGGTTATGTGCTCTCAGAGAGCTGCCGGTTGGTGGAAGGCAGCAGCAACAGACTCCCAACTCGCCTTTGAGCTTCTCTGCTGAAGTAACAGTAGGCAGGGACGGACTCCCCGTTACAGGATAAAAAGTGCATGAGTATTCCGAAAGACGGAGCTTGTGAATCAGAGTGGTACCACGGAATCTGCCTTCCGTCTCTTTATAGGAGACGGAAGGTTTTTTGATGTATACGATAGTTTCCGATGGAGAAGGGCAAGAATCATACTGTCGGTCACCGGGAAGGTATCAGAAGTGGAATTTATTAAGGAGGAGAAAATTATGTCATCACCTTATAATCATAAGGAAGTAGAGAAAAAGTGGAGAAATCATTGGGCGGAGCATCCCGTGAATGTAAAGGATGGGAAGAAGCCCAAGTATTACTGTCTGGATATGTTTCCATATCCGTCCGGCAGCGGGCTTCATGTCGGTCATTGGAGGGGCTATGTCATCAGTGACGTATGGAGCAGATATAAGATTCTGAAGGGCTATTACATCATTCACCCAATGGGCTGGGATGCCTTCGGACTTCCCGCAGAGAATTATGCCATCAAGATGGGAGTTCATCCGAGTAAATCCACAGCGGAAAATGTAGCCAATATTAAGAGGCAGATCAATGAGATTGCTGCAATCTATGATTGGGATATGGAAGTTAATACCACAGATCCCAGCTTCTATAAGTGGACTCAATGGATCTTCGTAAAGATGTTCAAGGCCGGACTGGCCTATGAGAAGGAGATGCCGATTAACTGGTGTCCCTCCTGTAAGACAGGTCTTGCGAATGAAGAGGTTGTAAACGGTGAATGTGAACGTTGCGGTTCCCCGGTTACCAAGAAGAATTTAAAACAGTGGATGTTGAAAATTACCGCCTATGCGGATCGTCTGCTGGAGGACTTAAATAAGTTGGATTGGCCGGAGAAGGTTAAGAAGATGCAATCCGACTGGATCGGTAAGAGCTATGGCGCCGAGGTAGATTTTAAGGTGGAGGGTACGGATAAAGCAATCCGTGTCTATACAACAAGACCTGATACACTGTACGGAGCAACCTTCATGGTGCTGGCTCCGGAGCATGCAATGGCAAAGGAACTGGCTACGCAGGAGCAGCAGGCAGAAGTAGAGGATTATGTCTATAAGTCCTCCATGAGATCCTCCGTAGACCGTATGCAGGATAAAGAGAAAACCGGAGTATTTACCGGAAGCTATGCAATCAATCCGTTAACTAAGAAGCCAATCCCGATCTGGTTATCCGATTATGTACTGGCGGATTACGGTACCGGAGCCATCATGTGCGTACCTGCCCATGATGAGAGAGACTTTGATTTTGCAACAAAGTTTTCTATTCCGATTGTACAGGTAATTTCCAAGGATGGTAAGGAGAAGGAGGAGCTGACGGAAGCATATACCGAGGCCGGTATCATGATTAATTCCGGAGAATGGAACGGCATGGACTCTGAGAAGGCGAAGAAGGAAGTGCCCGAGAAGCTGGAAGAGCTGGGAATCGGTAAGAAGACCGTGAACTACAAGCTTCGTGACTGGGTATTCTCCAGACAGCGCTATTGGGGTGAGCCGATCCCGATCGTTCATTGTGAGCATTGCGGTGCGGTTCCGGTTCCCGAGGATCAGCTGCCTCTGTTATTACCGGAGGTTGAAAAATACCAGCCGACCGGTACCGGCGAGTCGCCGTTGGCTGACATCCATGAATGGGTGAATACTACCTGTCCGGTATGTGGTAAGCCGGCGAAGAGAGAGACCAATACAATGCCCCAGTGGGCAGGCTCCTCCTGGTATTTCCTGCGTTATGTTGACAGCAAGAATGATAAGGAGCTGGTTTCGAAGGAGAAGGCTCATGAGAATCTGCCGGTGGATATGTATATCGGTGGAGTAGAGCACGCAGTACTGCACCTGTTATATTCCAGATTCTATACCAAGTTCCTGTATGATATCGGGGTTGTGGATTTTGAGGAGCCGTTCAAGAAGCTGTTCAATCAGGGTATGATCGGTAAGAACGGTGCCAAGATGAGTAAATCCAAGGGGAATGTGGTTTCTCCGGATGCACTGGTGAATGACTACGGCTGTGATTCCTTAAGAATGTACGAATTATTCGTAGGACCGCCGGAGTTAGATTCTGAGTGGGATGACAGAGGTATCGACGGAGTTTACCGCTTTATCAACCGTTTCTTTAACCTGGTGATGGAAAATAAGGACAAGAACCTTAAGGCAACCGAGGAAATGGTAAAGCTTCGTAACCGTATGATTTATGACATTACCACCCGTCTGGAATCCTTCAGCCTGAATACAGTTGTCAGCGGCTTTATGGAATATAATAATAAGATGATTGAGCTTGCGAAGAAAACAGGCGGAATCGATAAAGAGACCCTGGAGACGGCCGTTATCCTCCTGGCTCCGTTCATCCCTCATGTCAGCGAGGAGCTGTGGTCACAGTTAGGCCATGAGACCTCCGTATTTGAGAACACCTGGCCGGAGTATGACGAGGCTAAGATGAAGGACAGTGAGATAGAGATCGCAGTCCAGATTAACGGTAAAACCAAGGCTACTGTCATGGTTCCTGCCGATTCCTCCAAGGAAGCTGTCATAGCAGCTTCTCGTGAGACTGTTGCAGATAAATTAATCGGTGCGGTTGTGAAAGAGATCTACGTTCCCGGCAAAATTGTTAACCTTGTAGTAAAATAATAATCAGGTCCATCCCGGATATGTTTCCCGGTCCGATGAAAATTCTGGCGAGAAATGTTTATTAGGGATGGACTTTCTTTGTTTTCTTATGGTAAAATCAATAGCAGTTGAAAATTAAAAATAATTCCAATTTCATTAATTCATGGTAAAAGTATCTTTCGAAAAGCAATATATTATGTTAAAATAAAGACAATAATGATGGACAGATTATACCATTCTGTTAATATAATATAACAGGTTAGCGGGACTATATTATGATGAGAAGAGCTTACCTGTCATATAAACAGAAGGTTTCAGTGACGATGAGAGCAGGGGGATGGAAAGAATGAAGGTATTAGCGAAATTCAATAAAAAGGACCTTTGGAGTATTCCGAATATACTGTGCTATATCCGGTTTGCCCTGATCCCTGTATTTGTCGTTCTATATATCAATGCGGAAGAGGGAAGGGAGTACCTGCAGGCAGCGGCGGTAGTCTTATTATCCGGTCTTACGGACTTTCTTGACGGTTTTATTGCCAGAACCTTTCATATGGTTACCGATTTCGGTAAGCTGATTGATCCCATGGCTGACAAGCTGACGCAGGCTGCCCTGATCTTTGTGCTGGTAGTGGAGATTAAATGGATGTTCCTGCTGCTGATCCTGTTCGTGATTATGCAGCTGTTCATGCTGGGGGCCGGCATTGCCATGCTGAAGAAGAACCGGCGTTTAAACGGAGCCAAATGGTTCGGTAAGGCATCGACAACTGTGTTCTATGCAGTGATGCTGGTATTAGTCGCTGTTCCTAAGCTGGACCAGCCTATCGTTAATATCCTGATGCTGGTATGCGGAGGCTTCCTTTTCCTATCCTTTGCACTCTATGTCAGGGAATATTTCAAAATGTATCGGGAAGTTAAGTCCGTAGAGATGAAATAATATAAGAATTCAATCGTAGGGGGAGCGTTATGAGTTATCGAGTACAAATTGATATCTATGGGGACAGGGAAAAGAATAAGGAACAGTCGGAGAAGGAGGAGAGGAAGAACGATAAATGGTTTTGGATCATTTCCATTGCCTTTTTGATGCTGATTTTTGCCCTCTATTCCAGAGAAATGTTCACCAGGGTCTTGCTTGACAGAAAGACTAAGGTTGGGATAGAGCAGCAGGGCGAAGCTACGATCTATCAACTGGAGACCCAGAAGATTACGGTAACCGGTCAGAAGGATCAGGAGGAAAGTGCCCTGATTACGTTCACCGGTATGGATGATAAGCCGATAACGGAATATAGGCTGTCTTTCAGCATTCCCTCTGATTGGGAGCATAGTGTGGTAACTGTGAAGAACGGGGAGGGTGTAGAGGTTTATAAGAAGCAGTATAATGGCTTCGACAAAGAGAAAGTAATCATCCCGGATAATGATACCAGTCTTTCTGCTAGTTATACTTATGAGACACTGATAGCCCTAGCCTTCGGGAAGGGAACCAGAATCCGCGGAGATATACTCCTGTATGCGATTGTCTGGCTCATGTTAATTGCAGAACTCTTAAGCTTTAAGCTCTGGAAATGGGTGTTCCTTAAGTACCGTATCAAGTGGGCGGTATACAGAGATAAGCTGCCGTCCTCGTCCTATAAGCTGGCCATAGGGTTATCCCGGTTTGCTTTATTTATTCTGATTATTATTGTATCTGTAATATCGTATGGAGTAAAATAAATTAGAATCAGATATGTTGTGTTGCTATGATATAATACAGCCCCTGATATCCCGGAAGTACCTACCGGTGATATCAGGGGCTTCTCTTATTCCATTCTTTGCGTTTATTTCTTCACCGGCCCGGTGGACTCGCGTTGGATGAATCTTGCACGGAGCAACAGCTTACTGATGGCCACATTATGAACAAGGCCGTCCATTAGCAGGAAAGCGCTCTTGCCAAGATCGATACGGTCCTGGCGGATGGTAGTCAGGGAAGGGGTAAGCTGTGCGGCGATCGGAAGATCGTCAAATCCAATGACACTGATATCCTTTGGAACCTTAAGGCCCAGCCGATTTAGCTCTGTAATCACTCCGGTTGCTATCAGATCGCTGGCACACATAATAGCGGTTGCACCCTTGTTTAAGAAGCCCGGTACATGGTCCTTAGCACAGTCCGGAACATAATATCCGTATTCCATCAAATCCTCATTAGGTTCCAGCCCGTGCTTTGCCATGCTGCCTAAGAAGGCCTTCTGTCTCTGCTCGGATACCATGGAATTCTTTGAGCCGTTTAAAAAGGCTATTCTCTTATGTCCTAAGCTTTTCAGATGATCAACTGCCAGATCAATTCCCTCATAGCTGTCCGTACCTACATAACCCACATGGCTATTATGTTCGATGTAATTATCAAGCAATACAGTGGGTACATTTGTCTTATTCAACTGCTTTACCCAATCATCATGAAGGGTAAAGCCTAAGAGAAATGCGCCGCTGTAACCGTTCTTCAGCATATAAGTATCGAATTTCTCCGCTGTCTGCATATTGAGGTTTGTCGGTACCACGGTAACGTCCCAATGCCTTCTGGCAGCAGAGAGCTTAAAACCGACGATGATTTCATAACCAAACTGTTCGATATTCTCATAATCCATATTCTCAATCAGGATGCAGACCTTTCTGGTCCCAATCGTCTTCATCTTCTTGGAGGCATAACCCATCTCTACGGCGGTATCCAGTACTAGCTGGCGCATATCAGCACTGATATCGCTGGCACCGTTTAATCCCTTGGATACCGTGCTGACGGCAATCCCAAGCTTATTTGCTATTTCTTTGATTGTAGCCATGGCTGATTCCTTTCTTTGTCCTTCTTCCTGCAGGCATGTTTATTCCTGTCATATCCCAATTGATTTTAGTATAACCCGAAAGATATACGTTTTCAATATATCTTTTATTATTTTCCAGTCACAGCAATAAGTAGGAGATGGGCGTCATAATTTTAGTAGAAGGTAACCGGTTCCCTACAAAATAGGAGTAAAACTAACGAATAAATACGAAAATATCTATAGGGTTTTCTGAAATACAAGATATTTCCATTTAAAACAATGATTTAATATACAATAATTAATGTATAATTAATACTTACGATAATCATATTAGGAGCTTATTATGTAAAAATGGACAAAAAGTTAACAAAGATTTTCTTTTTCAATAGATAAAATGACGAAAACCATAAAATTATCTATTGACACTCCCAGCATATTCTGATATTCTATGTATATAGTTTCGAAAATTTCCGAAAATAATCAGCACAAGATTCTGGGGGAAACATAGAATGACAACACAGAGAAAACAAAAACTAGAAAGAGGTGCCGGGATATTGATGCCCATCAGTGCCTTGCCATCAGCCTATGGAATCGGTACCCTGGGGGATGAGAGTTATCGCTTTGTGGATTTCCTGGCGAGGATCGGATGCAGGTACTGGCAGGTACTTCCTGTCGGACCGACCAGCTTTGGGGACAGTCCCTACCAATCCTTTTCTGCTTTTGCCGGTAATCCGTACTTTATTGATCTTAACTATCTGGAGACAGAGGGTTTACTTAAGAAGGAGGAGATCACCTGCTGCGAGTGGCAGGAAAAAGAGGATGATATCGATTATGCGAGAATATATCGCTTACGTTTTCCGATTCTTAAGAAGGCTTATCAAAGGAGCCGGCATATCGGAACCGGAGCCTATGAAGAGTTTCTAAGAGATAACTCCTTCTGGCTTGAGGACTATAGCTTCTATATGGCGGTCAAGGAGCATTTTGGAAGCCGCGAATGGCTCCTATGGGACGCGGATATCAGGGACAGAAAGCCGGAGGCGATTACTAGGTACCGGGAGCTTCTGAAGGAGGAAATTAACTTCTGGAAGTTCTGTCAGTATAAATTCCGAGAACAGTGGGATAGGCTAAAGAACTATGCGAATCAGAAGAAGGTTCAGCTAATCGGCGATATTCCACTCTATGTAGCGTTGGACAGCTCGGAGGTATGGGTTCACGGGCGGCTCTTTGAACTGGATGAGAGAAAGAACCCGATTAACGTTGCAGGTGTTCCGCCGGATGCTTTCTCAGATCTGGGACAGAGGTGGGGAAACCCCTTATATCGCTGGGATGTGATGGAACAGGAGGGATTCACCTGGTGGAGGGAGCGTATGAAGATATCTGCTGCCCTGTATGATGTAATCCGTATCGATCATTTCATCGGTATCGTAAATTACTATTCCATACCTTCCGACAGTACTACCGCAGTGCGGGGGTGTTGGAAGACCGGACCGGGAAAGAAGCTGACGAATGTGATTAGCGAATCCATCGGAAAAGCGAGAATCATCGCAGAGGATCTGGGAGTACTGACACCGAATGTGAAGGAATTGATAGAGGAGACCGGTTTTCCGGGGATGAGAATTTTGGAATTTAGTCTGGAGGGACCGGCAGATCATGAATATCTTCCTCATAACTATAAAACCACAAATATTGTTGCCTATACCGGTACCCATGATAATGAAACAATCGTAGGGTTCTTAAATAATATGACGGAGGATCGGCTGCAATTTGCATACCGGTACTTTAACGCCGGGAACCGCGAGGAGCTTCCTTATGCTCTTATCCGCAGCTTATATTCCAGCATAGCTGACGTGGTCATAATCCAGATGCAGGATCTGCTTAAGCTGGATAACACGGCTAGGATGAATTTCCCGTCCACAATCGGAGGGAACTGGAAGTGGCGTATGAAGAAAGACCAATATAAGGAGCTCGATGAGAAAAAGCTTCTGGAATATGCAGAAATCTTCGCGAGGACTCCTTGAAACGGATGTCCGAGGAAAACGCAGAAAACAACGTAGAAAGGAGGAAAAACATGGATAATAATTTTAAGTCCAATGTAGGAACTATACTGGATCTGGATTACGGCAAGACAATCAGAGAGGCCGGTGTGACAGAGCTCTACAATGCGGTATCAAAGGCGGCGATGAAGACTCTTGGCAAGGAATGGGGCTTAAATGCAGATAATAAAAAGGTTTGTTATTTGTCAGCGGAATTTCTGATCGGACGTCTGATCTACAGTAATCTGTATAATATGGGGTTATTTAATCAATTTGTCGAGCTGATGGGTGAAAACGGGATTGATATCCGCACATTCGAGGAAATTGAGGATGCAGCCCTGGGTAACGGGGGTCTGGGACGTTTGGCGGCCTGCTTCTTAGATTCGGGAGCCACGGTTGGAATTACCCTGAACGGGTACGGAATTCGTTATAAATATGGCTTGTTTAAGCAATATTTTGAAAACGGCTTTCAAAGAGAACTGCCGGATGACTGGCAGAGCTTTGGGGATCCCTGGTCTGTCAGAAGGGAAGAAGAGAAGGTACGGATTGATTTTAAGAACCAATCCGTCTATGCAATACCTTACGACACTCCTGTAATCGGCTACGGCGGCAAAACTATCAATACCCTGCGCTTATGGCAGGCAGAGCCCATAGAGAAGTTTAATTTTGAACTGTTCAATGAACAGAAATACGATAAAGCGGTAGCAAACAGAAATGAAGCGGAAGCAATCAGCAGCCTGCTATACCCGAATGATAGCAGTGATGAGGGCAAGAAGCTGCGTCTGAAGCAGGAGTATTTCTTCGCAGCGGCTTCCATTCAGGATGTTCTGAGGAGATACCGTAGGAAATACGGTAAGGATTACAGTCATTTCTCTTCTGAGTATGCAATTCAGTTGAATGATACTCATCCGGTAGTGGCAATTCCGGAGCTGATCCGCTGTTTCATGGAGGAGTCGGGAATGACTTTTAACAGGGCATTGAAGATCGCCCGGGAAACCTTTGCTTATACCAACCATACGGTCATGGCAGAGGCTCTGGAGAAGTGGAGCATCTCCCTGTTTAAGGCAGTGATACCGAAGGTATATAAATATATCACACTACTCCAGAAGGCTTTGGTTAAGGAGCTGGAGGCTAACGGGATACATTCCGATGAAGAACAAGGAATCTACTATATTATTGATGATAAGACGAATACCATCCATATGGCAAGGCTGGCAATCTTCGCAAGCCATTCAACGAACGGCGTAGCACAGCTCCATACCGAGATATTGAAGAAGGATGCACTGAAGGAATGGTACCGGTTATATCCGGAGCGCTTTAACAATAAGACGAACGGAATTACACAACGAAGATGGCTGGCTCTGGCGAATATGGAATTATCCGGATTTATAACGGATAAAATCGGTAACTCCTGGATTACCGACCTTGACAAGCTAAAGAACCTGGAACGGTTCGCTGATGACCGGGCAGTGATTAAGGAATTCGGTGACATAAAACACATCAAGAAGAAACAGCTGGCAGATTATATCCGCAGACAGGAGAACCTGACTATAAACCCCGAGTTTATATTCGATATTCAGGTTAAGAGACTACACGAATATAAGCGACAATTACTTAACGCATTTTCTATTCTGGATCTATATTTTGGACTGAAGGATGGCAGAATCAAGGACTTTACACCAACGGCATTTATCTTTGGTGCTAAGGCTGCTCCGGGATATTTCCGGGCTAAGGGCATCATCAAATTCATCAATGAGATTGCGAAAATGATTGATGGTGACCTTGAGGTACGGGATCGGCTGCAGGTGGTGTTCATACACAACTACAACGTATCCTATGCCGAGAAGCTGATGCCCGCAGCCGATATCTCCGAACAGATCTCCACCGCAGGAACGGAGGCCTCCGGAACCGGAAACATGAAATTCATGCTGAACGGGGCTGTGACACTGGGAACCTACGATGGAGCCAATGTCGAGATTGTTGAGCAGGCAGGAATTGAAAACAATTATATCTTCGGTGCCAGAGTGGAAGAGATTGAGAAGCTTCGGCAAAGTTATCAGCCGAGGGAGCTTTACGAGAATAATCCAAGAATTAAGAGGGTAATGGATACCCTGGTAGATGGAACCTTTGATGATGGAGGAACAGGAATGTTTCGGGAGCTTTACAACTCCATCCTGGAGGGGGCCAGCTGGCATAAGCCGGACCATTACTACCTGCTGTTGGATTTTATCCCTTACTGCGAAGCCAGATTACAGGCTAACAGGGATTATAAGGACACCTATCTGTTTCGTAGAAAATGCTTCATGAATACGGCGAATGCCGGTAAATTCTCAAGTGATAGGACCATCAGGGACTATGCAAAGGAAATTTGGTATTAATATGCTAACCACATATTTATTAAGAAAGGAAGAGGTAGAGTTATGAAAAAATCATCAAGATTAATGGCGTTACTTATGGTTACCCTCATGGTAATCGGAAGCTTCGCAGCCTGCGGCAGCAAGAATGAAGCTGCTCCGGAGGACAAAAAGACAACAGACAATGCAACCGGTGCAGAAGCAACGAAAGCTCCGGAAGCAACCACTGCTCCCGCCCAGATTCAGGATGTAACATTGAAGGTTTGGGCTCCCCAGGAGGAACAGGATTTATTAAAGCAGATGTGTGAAGCATTTGCAGCAGCTCATCCGGAGTATAAGATTACCTTCGATTATGGTGTAGTATCTGAAGCGGATGCATCCTCTGAGCTTCAGAAGGACCCCGCAGCAGGTGCAGATGTATTCGCCTTTGCATCTGATCAGACAGCAACTTTGGTAAATGCAGGCATCCTGTATCCGATCACCTTAAATGCAGATGCTGTTAAAGCGGCTAATTCAGAGGCTTCCATTGCAGCTGCTACCATTGACGGACAGTTATACGCACATCCCTTTACACCGAACTCCTGGTTCATGTACTATGACAAGAGCAAGTACACAGAGGACGAGGTTAAGTCGCTCGAGACAATGATGGCTAAGGATTTAGGGGCTAACGTTAAGAATTTCTCCGTAGACATCAACAATGGCTGGTATCTGTCCTCCTTCTTCTTCGCAGGCGGTAGTCAGTTGTTTGGTCCTGACGGAAGAGATGCCAGCGTCGTAACCTTTAATGATGCAAATGGTCTTGCTGTTGGTAACTATCTGATTGATCTGACATCCAACCCGAAATTCCTAGATGATCAGGACGGAAACATCCTGACTGCCTTCAAGGATGGTACTCTTGCAGCTGCTAGTTCCGGTACCTGGAATGCACAGACGATCAAAGATGCCCTCGGCGATAATTATGCGGCCACCAAGCTTCCTACGATCAATATCGGCGGACAGGACAGACAGTTAAGTAACTTTGCGGACTTCAAATTAATCGGTGTTAACTCCCAGACAAAGGCTCCGATCCCTGCTATGCAGTTAGCTGAGTGGTTAACTAACGAAGCAAACCAGAAGCTGCGTTTCCAGGTAAGAAGCATTGCTCCTACGAACCTTGCCCTGGCATCAGATGCAGAAGTACTGGCAAATCCTGCAGTAGCAGCCTTAAGCTTACAGACCTCCTTCTCAACCCTACAGTCCTCCATCCCTCAGATGGGTAAATACTGGGCACCTGCAGAAGCTTTTGGCACCGAGCTCTTAAGCGGAACAATTACAAAGGATAATTTACAGGAGAAGCTGGATGCTTTTGTTGAGAGTATCCTCTCTACAATCGGCTAATGGATTTATTCCGGATAAGGGGAAGCGTATCAAAGCTTCCCCTTACTATCCCGGAAATTAAGACAATCATTTACAGGATAGGATGAAACTAACATTACGCAAGAAATTATTACTAATTTGCTCTATATAGATAATTCGGTAAGTTTATATTAAAATAACAGTAGATAAATAAAATTGAATATAATTAAAATTAAAATAGATCATAGTGTACTAATTCGGGGGAGCTTATTTTATATGAAAAGGAGGGTAAGGTTGTGGAAAAGGAAAGAGTAAATATTATAAGAAGAATCCTTCGATCAATTGCTGCAATACCTGCAGGAATTGGGAGATGGTTCTTATTCTTCGGGCAGACATTTATACGAGGCGACCTTCTGACGAAGCTATCCTTCATCATCATGGGCCTATCCAATCTCTTAAGAGGACAGATCATTAAGGGCTTCGCCTTCCTGTTTGCGGAGCTGGTCTATCTTTATTATCTGATTACGGCAGGTGCCGGCTTCCTGGCCGGACTAAAAACCCTGGGGACGAAGCAGCAGGGTATGGTCATGGACGACAGCTTAGGGATCTTCGTGGTACAGCAGGGTGACAATTCCATGCTGATCCTATTGGCGGGTGTCGTCGCAATCTTTGTTACTGTCCTGTTTTTGGTAGTATGGAGAGCTGCTGTTAAGGCAGCCTATGAAGCCCAG
This sequence comes from Bacillota bacterium, assembly GCA_023409835.1. Lineage (GTDB taxonomy): Bacteria > Bacillota > Clostridia > Lachnospirales > Lachnospiraceae > Mobilitalea. The sequence continues at coordinate 39,765 of JAEYQV010000133.1, read as the reverse complement.
ATTATAAAGGAACAGGGAAAGAAGCTTCCAAGCTTTATAGAGGATGTCCGGTCTTACTTCGACAGGAAGCTAAACCGGACTCTGATGGCACTACCGTTAGTCGGTATTCTGTTATTCACGGTGCTGCCGCTATTCTTTATGATTCTGATTGCATTCACCAACTTTGATAATGCTCATCAGCCGCCGGGAAATCTGTTTACCTGGGTCGGCCTCGAGAACTTCAAGACCATTTTGATGTCGGGAGAGACCATAGCAAAGACCTTTTGGCCGGTCTTGGGCTGGACTCTGATCTGGGCGGTTTTTGCCACAGGATTGAATTATATCGGAGGTATCCTTTTGGCTCTTCTGATTAATAAAGAGGGGGTCAGATGGAAGGGCTTGTGGAGAACCCTATTCGTAATCTCCATCGCAGTACCGCAGTTCGTATCCCTGTTGGTAGTAAGAACCATGTTGAATGATAACGGTTCCATCAATATGCTGCTCAGACAGCTTGGCTTTATCGGGCCAAAGGATTATCTTCCGTTTCTGTCAGATCCCACCTGGGCCAGAGTTACCGTAATCATCGTTAACCTATGGGTTGGTATTCCATATACGATGCTGGTTACCACCGGAATTTTGTCCAATATTCCGAAGGACCTCTTTGAGGCTGCCAGAGTGGATGGTGCAAATCCGTTTGTTATTTTCGCCAAGATTACGATGCCTTATGTTATTTTCGTTACGACTCCGTATCTGATTACCCAGTTCATTGGAAATATCAATAACTTTAATGTTATCTATTTCCTGACCGGAGGTGGGCCTGCATCACTTGAGTATTATCAGGCGGGAAAAACAGACCTGCTGGTAACCTGGTTATATAAGTTAACGACGGGAACCATGAAGGACTACTCCTATGCTTCTACAATCGGTATTCTGGTATTCCTCCTATCAGCAACCTTTTCCCTGATCACATACCGAAGTACGTCGGCTTATAAGAGAGAGGAGGATTTCCAATAATGAAGAAGAATAAAAAATCCGGAAAGAAGATATTGAACCTGACGGTTTCCCATCTTGCGCTGGTCATCCTCTCAGCGATCTGGCTGGTACCGATTCTGTGGGTGATATTGACCTCCTTCCGAGGGGAGCAGGGCTCCTATGTTCCTTATTTTTGGCCGAAAAGCTTTACGATTCAAAACTATACGAAGCTGTTTACCGATACAACTCAGTTTTATTTTCCGAAATGGTTCATGAATACCCTGATTGTAGCGATCTTCTCCTGCCTGTTGTCAACCTTCTATGTATTGTCGATTTCCTATGTGATATCAAGGCTGCGCTTCAAGATGAGAAAGCCGTTTATGAATGTGGCTCTGATTCTTGGGATGTTTCCCGGCTTTATGTCCATGATTGCCGTATATTACATCCTGAAGGGACTTAACCTGACACAGTCTCTGACCTCCCTGGTTCTGGTATACTCCGGAGGAGCGGGCTTGGGCTTCTATATCGCGAAGGGCTTCTTTGATACCATCCCGAAGTCCATTGATGAGGCTGCCTGGATTGATGGAGCCTCCAAATGGAAGGTATTTACAAGAATTACGATACCGTTATCCCGTCCAATCATCATTTACACCATCCTGACCTCCTTCATTGCTCCCTGGACGGACTACATCTTCGTCAGTGTTATCATGGGTGATAATTACGATAAATATACGGTTGCCCGCGGCTTATATAAGATGTTGGAGAAGGAATTCATTCAAACCTGGTATACCCGATTTGCGGCCGGTGCCGTACTTGTCTCCATCCCGATTGCTCTGCTGTTCATTTTCATGCAGAGATATTATTCCCAAGGGGTTTCCGGAGCAGTTAAGGGATAAATTGTTATAAGAAATAATGGATTAATGTTGCTTTAAACAGAATCCGTGCAGATCAGGCGGTAGGTATCAGTCTCATCTGCACGGATTTATCTCATACAGGGGAATCAAGACCTGCAGAGAAATTAAGACCTGCAGGGAAACCAAGGCATATAAGAATGTCATGACCTACAGAGGGATTATACTTCGTTTCATAGAAATTGATCAGTCACTTTATCGGAATTTCATTTAAATTCTAAATAGGAGGAACTGAGTACGTGAACAATGTGATGAAATATGGTATCCTTTTTTTAGCTTTAATTGCTCTTACAGGCTGCAGCAGGAGGCTAGCACAGGGAGATGTGGAGGAGAATACAGCACTGAAATCTACTGAGGAGGCAAAGCAGGGTGAAGAGATTACAGGAGAGGATACCGAACAGAATAGGAGTATATCAAAAGATATGGATGGGACAAAGAATACGATGACAGCAAACTATCAATACAACCATGAACTACAGTTGATTGACGATAACTACCGGACCTATTATGAGGTTTTTCTATATTCCTTCTATGACAGCGATGGGGATGGGATCGGAGACATCAATGGACTGATCTCGAAACTGGATTATATTAATGATGGTAATCCTGCCACGGATGAGGATCTTGGTTTCACCGGAATCTGGCTGATGCCTGTCATGCCCTCGGATACCTATCACAAATATGATGTCAAGGATTATTACTCTATTGATCCGGAGTACGGTACCATGGAGGATTTTAAGAGACTGGTAGAGGAATGTGATAAGCGAGGTATCAGACTAATACTGGATCTGGTCTTAAACCATACCTCTGATAACCATCCCTGGTTCCTCTCTGCTCGAAAGAGCCTGGCCATCGAACCCTGTGGACAGGAGCGATGCATACATGAAGAGCTGTGCCGTGAGCATAACCCGTATGTACAATATTACAATTTTGTAGAGGGTAAGCCCGATAAGGGAGATTATCTTAGCACCGGAGTCGGGGACTGGTATTATGAGGCCGTGTTCTCTTCAAATATGCCGGATCTTAACCTGGCCAATCAAAAGCTGAGGAAGGATATCGAGGATATCATGACCTACTGGCTGGAGCTGGGAGTGGATGGCTTTCGTCTGGATGCGGCATTGCATTATTACACCAATGATACAGAGAAGAACACCGAGGTACTAACCTGGCTGAATCGCTTTATAAAGGAGAAGAATTCACAATACTATATGGTGGCAGAGGTCTGGACGAATTTTTCCACCTTTGCAAAATATTATTCCAGCGGAATTGATAGTGTGTTTAACTTTGCTTTTGCCGCAGAGAACGGCAAGATTGCAAACACCATAAATCTCTCCGGTACAGAGAATTCAGCGAAGGCCTTCGGGGAAGCGATGCTCCAGGTACAGAACGGACTGAAGCGCTACAGCGACACCGCTATTGATGCGCCCTTCTTTACCAATCATGATACGGCCAGGGCTGCGGGCTTTTTCTCCGGCAATGCGGAAAAGACGAAGCTGGCCGGCGGTCTGAACCTCATGATGAGCGGTAATGTCTTTGTCTATTACGGAGAAGAGCTCGGCATGAGCGGAAGCGGTAAGGATGAGAACAAGAGAGCTCCGATGTACTGGTCGGAGACGGAGCAGACCGGAATGACGACGGGACCGAAGGCTATGGAGCAGGTAACCCATCAGTTCGGAACCTTCGAAGAACAGAGCAGAGATCATAATTCCATCTATCATTATTATAAAAGAGCCATTCGGCTCCGCAACGAGAACCCTGAGATAGCCAGGGGAGAGCTTACGCTGATTAACGACAGTTTGGATCCCGATATCTGCGCTCTGGTAAAAACCTATCATAACAGTAAAATTATCCTGATCTATAATATTTCCGAGTCGAAGAAGATAGTTACCTTAAGCAGAAGTGCTTACGGCTATGAAGGAATCCGCGGGTATCTGTCTGCGAACGGTGAAGAGGTCACACTGGAGGGAGAGACAATGACTCTTCCGCCGTATTCCATTGTAATACTAAAATAATACTTCCTGCGTCAAAGAAATAAAATATCATACCGTGTTATGGGAAGGATGAAAGATATTTCGTAAATAAGGGTGTTGTATTTTGGGATATTATGGTATACTACAAGAAACTATTTACTATTCGAATTCTTTATATGGGCTGATGTCTTTTGAAGGAATGGTGAAACCGTATGGCCTTGTATCAAATTACAAAATACAATCCTGTTTACCGTAACAGATATGGTATATATCTGATGGATGAATGGACATCGATATCGGATATCGGGAAGACCTTTGGTAATAGAGTGCTGAAGGCAGTTGAATATTTTACGACGGAAAATATGTATATAAAAGCCGTCAAGCTGATTATGGGAGAGCTGGGTGTTCAGCAGCTATATGTCAGTGGTCTGGAAAAAAGCATAAAAATATCGGAATTATATGAAATGATCAGGAAGTACTCCGATTATTATCCGGATCGGTTTATTGAAGTTTTCCGGACGGTAGAGGACGGTAGTAAGCTGTCCGGTGAGGATGCCTGTCATCTGTGCAGGCTGATCTTAAGAGAACACCTGTGGTGCAATTTATACTCCAGTGACAGAAGCTTTATCATAACCTTCGGCTATGATTATTATATGAGAATCTTCTGCGAGGAGGTAAAGAAGGAAACCATTAATGCGATTCGGGATTCCGGTTTATTTGTAGAGAAGAAGGAAGTGACCGATTCTTGTCTGATATAAATGGTAAGGGCGCTGCAAAGGAGTATCAATCCCTGCAACGCCCATTTCATTCTGATATTTACTTCTTTGGCATCATTTTTCTGATCATTTCGAATTGCATCTTTTCCTTTGGTGACATGTTCTTAGTGAGAATCTCAATCATAATATCGCTTTCATCCTTATTGAAGGTAAGGTTCTGCTCGTTTAGCTTCTTGTTAGTTTCCATAATTAACGGTATCATTTTATCCATCGGTTTCCCCTCAGCTGCCTTCACTAATTCCAGCAGGATATTCAGCTTCCGGGGATCTACATTTTTCATTCTGGGATTATTGGTCCAGGATGTATCTGCCATTAACATCGCTCCTCAATTATGATCGGATTTACTATTATCATCATATGACATCGTATTAAAAAGCATTCTAAGGTTTTCGAAGGTACTCATCTGCTCCGGAGGAATCATATTCTTAAGCATATCAAACATTCCGCTGTTTTCTGAGCTGCTCCTATCCTGTGGATTGTCATTTGCGTTGGGGCCGGAGGCTGAGTTATGCTCCTGTTCCTCGGCAGCTTCCTGGGCAGCAGTGACATCCTCGTTGCTGCTCCGGCTCTCCTCAGCTTGGTCCTTGCTACCGGAGGAATTCATGCTTCCAAAGATGGAAGAGAAGTCAAACCCTGCAAAATTATTCATAATATTATCAGAGGTATCTCCGCCTGAAGAACCGGTCCCAAAGTCACCGAATTCCTGCATTGTTTTCATGGCTGACATATAGGTATTATACATATCCATCATCCGTTTTGCATTATAGATACCTTGCATACGATCGATGAAGGCTTTCTCCTTTTCATTACATAAGGGTTTGATCTTGTTCAGCAATCCTTCCATATCAAGTGTCTGATTTTGATAATCGCAGGCAGCCAGATGATTCGTTCGCAGACTGCGGTAGCAGCTAATTAACTCATAAAACTTTACGAGTAAATCCATGGTTGTCTTAGTCCTGGCATCGAAATAGGGCAGTGCGGCCTTCAGAATTTCAGCTGTGTGTAAAAAGTCATCCTCTGCCATAGCTTCCCCCATATGATATACTCATTACAGTATATTCATAGGTCGGATATTGATGCATGCGAGGATGCTTAAGAATTCACATAAGAAGGGGCACTCTGTTTATACCGGATAATTCAGGGTTGTATCATTCAGCTGATAGAGAACATTATCAAGATAACGTTTCGCATAATACTTGGCCATGTCCAGGTTCATGTCGGAATAATTACCGCAGTTCTCGGCTGTGGCACCCGGAATAGCACCGGTAAAATCACGGATGAATTCATACATCTCAATTATGATCGGAACGATATCCTTAGCTTCATAATCACCGCCCAGCAGCAGATAGAAGCCGGTCCTGCAGCCCATCGGTCCGAAATATACCACCCTGTCGGCATAGTCCTTATGATTACGGAGAAAGGTTGCTCCGAGATGCTCGATAGTGTGTACCTCTCCGGTTAACATAACCGGTTCGTAATTTGGCCTTGTCATCCTTAGGTCAAAGGTAGTGATGGTCTCCTTCCCGATTTTATCCTTTCTGGACACATATACACCGGGGAGTAAACGCATATGGTCTATGGTAAAGCTGGCAATCTGCTTCATTTTTTACACCGTGCCTTTCTTATAAAATAGATATAGAAGCATTATAACATGGGTCCGGATTTTTTCAACAGGGGATATTACAGTCAGTGCGAATACGGTAGGAGTCCATAGGATATGTTGAGATTAAGAGGCTTAAGGGTTGACATTGCAATTAAAGTTAGGCATTATATAAAGGGAACCAGCATAAAAAGCATACTGCCGGTGTTAGCTTAGATGGTGGTTCTTTGAAATATGAAATAGCACCGGATATACTAAAATAGTACATGTAAAAAACTAATTCTAAGGAAAAGGACAGAGCATAATGGTGGACAGTATCATTTTTGATTTAGATGGAACTCTTTGGGATTCTACCCAGGAGGTTGCAGTTGCCTTTAATAAGGTGTTAAAGGAGAAACATCCGGAGGTTAAGGAAACGGTTACAGTGAAGGATTTAAAGGCTTTATTCGGCCGCCCGCTGGATGAGATCGGAATTGAGCTCTTTCAGAGTATAGCAGAGGAAGAGGCAGTTAAGGTCATTAAGGAATGCTGCGACTATGAGAATGAATATCTGGCAGAGGTAGGAGCCAGGCTTTATGACGGACTGGAGGAGACCCTGCGGGAACTGGTTAAGAGCTATCAGCTGTTTATCGTAAGTAACTGTCAGGATGGCTATATTCAATGCTTCTTTCAGGCAAATCCCCATCTGGAGCAATATTTTACGGATTTTGAATGTCCCGGGATGTCCGGTTTGCTAAAGGCAGATAACATCCGTCTGATTATGAAACGCCATAACCTGAAGAACCCGGTCTATGTTGGAGATACCCAGGGGGATGCCACGGCTTCGAAGGAAGCGGGCGTACCGTTTATCTTTGCCCGGTATGGCTTTGGTGAGGTCAAGGAATATGATTTGGCGGTGGATTGTTTCAGCGAGCTTCCGGAAAAAATCCGGCAGAAATACCCCTGCAAGCTTGACAATTGAGAACATTATTTATATATTGGAAGAAACGGATGATATAGGATTAAGCTATATTATTACATTACGAAGAATTGGAAGTGACAATATGTTAGATGGAAAAAAATCTTTATTCAGCGGTATGCAGGCAACTGGAACCCTTCATCTGGGCAATTATCTGGGGGCGTTAAAGAATTGGGTTGAGTTGAATGATGAGTATGAAAGCTTTTATTGCGTTGTTGACCTACATTCCATTACGGTAAGGCAGGACCCGGCTGAGCTTAGGAAGAAGGCAAGGGCGCTTTTAACCTTATATATTGCTGCCGGACTTGATCCGGATAAGAACTGTATCTATTACCAGTCCCATGTCTCTGCTCATACGGAGCTTAGCTGGATATTAAATTGCTTCACTTATATGGGGGAATTAAACCGCATGACCCAGTTCAAGGATAAAGCGGCAAAGCATGCTGATAATATCAATGCAGGACTTTATACGTATCCGGTATTGATGGCGGCAGATATTCTGCTGTTCCAGTCCGATGTTGTTCCGGTGGGCTCCGATCAGAAGCAGCATTTAGAGATTACCAGAGATATTGCAGAGCGTTTCAATGCCCTCTACGGTGACGTATTTACCATTCCCGAGCCGTATATCGGTAAGGTGGGTGCCAGAATCATGAGTCTTCAGGAACCGGAGAAGAAGATGTCCAAATCCGATGAGAATGTCAACGGAAGCATTTATCTGATGGATGATCCGGATACGATTATCCGTAAGTTCAAGAGGGCAGTTACCGATTCTGAGAGCGAGATCCGTTACGCAGAAGAGAAGCCCGGTATCAGCAACCTGATCGATATCTATGGAGCTGCAACCGGCAAGTCTGTTGCTGAGACAGAGAAGGAATTTGCATCCTGCGGATACGGGGACTTTAAGCTGGCGGTCGGTGAGGCTGTCGTTAATATGCTGAAGCCGATTCAGGACAGATATGCAGAGCTTTGCAAGGATAAAGCATATATTGACGGTATTATTAAGAAAAATGCTGAGAAAGCAGAGTACTATGCGAACAAGACCTTACGTAAGGTCCAGAAGAAGATTGGATTTCCCGAGAAAATAAGATAACTTGCAAGGTGGCGTGGATAACCCGTCACCTTATTTTAAGTGCTATCAGTATGGGCGCAATCTAACTTATGCATTGTTAGTAGCACGATTAACTCGAAAGCTTACTGTATCGATTGACAATATCACTATACGTACTGTTGTCACCGATATTCTGATTTAAGTTTACTTGTGAAAGGATTGTTTTCTATGAAAATAGTGTTTTTAGAAACAGATACCTTGGGCAATGATGTTGACCTTACGCCCTTTGATGTCCTGGGGGAGGTGGTGAAATACCCCCGTTCCGACAGGGAAGAGAATGGGAATCGGATCGAGGACGCTGATGTGATTATCGTCAATAAAATTCCGATGAATGAGAAGAATCTTTGGAAGGCAAAGAAGCTGAAGCTGATCTGCCTTACCGGAACCGGAACCAATATTGTGGATTTTTCTTATACGAATTCACGGGGAATTACTGTTGCCAATGTGAAAGGGTATTCTACACCGTCCGTTGTTCAGCATACCTTCGCCCTGTTCTTCTATGTGTATGAGAAGCTAAGCTATTATGATAATTTCGTTAAGTCCGGTGAATATATTCGTTCTGATATCTTCAGTAATTTCAATATTAAATTTCATGAGCTTGCGGGTAAGACCTGGGGCATCATCGGACTCGGAGAGATTGGCAGGGGAGTGGCAGAGGTGGCGAAGCTATTCGGCTGCAGGGTGATCTATTATTCAACCTCCGGTAATAACAGTAATCCGGACTATGAGCGGACAGATATGGATACGTTGCTAACGAGCTCCGATGTCGTCTCCATCCACGCTCCCTTGAATGCAGGCACACGAGATCTGATCGGAGAGGAACAGCTTCACAGGATGAAGAAGAGTGCGGTTCTTTTAAATCTGGGCAGGGGGCCGATTGTAAATGAGAATGCCCTGGCAAGAGCGCTGAAGGAGAACTGGATAGCGGCAGCCGGACTGGATGTCCTGTCAAAGGAACCGATGTCTGAGAATAATCCCCTATATGAGATTAAGGACAGCACAAAGCTGATTATTACACCCCATATTGCCTGGGCGACTGTAGAAGCCAGACAGAGAGTAACGGAGGAGGTATATCAGAATATACTTGCCTTCTGCCGGGGAGAGGAACGGAATGTAGTTAGGCAGTAAGCTTAAGTGCTATGGCAAACCGAGGTAAGGATGAATGGAACATCCGTCAGGTGGTTGAACACAACAGAGATATAGGATGGAACATAGATCATTAAACAAGAGGAAGCGATATCGGGTAGATTAACATAAATAAAAGGAGAAGCGCAGGGGTTACGGCGCTTCTCCTTTATTCATTAGAGGTTGGCTGCCTCGGGCAGACAAACCGGTTCATACTTAATATGAAAGAATCTCTTTTGTGGGCATTAATATTTGAATAATGCGTTACTCGCTCTTTACTTCATTCCACTTATTGATGTACAGGCTTTCCAAATCCTCACCCAGGTAGCGGAAGGTAGTACAGCGGTCTAAAACAGTGGGATCAGGAAAGGCTACCGGACTGTCCTTGATGTCCGCGTCCGTAATCATCTCCCTGGCAGCAGCATTCGGTGTGGAATAGGTGATGTATTCGAAGTTCTTCAGAGCTATCTCGGGCTCACACATGAAGTTGATAAAGGCCTCTGCGTTCTCTTTACTCCGGCAGTTCTTAGGAATCACCCAGGCATCGATCCAGACATTGGAGCCTTCCTTCGGAATAACATATTCCAGATCGGGATTCTCTCTGGCGGTATAGATGGCTTCTCCGGAGTAAATAACACCGATAGCAGCTTCCCCGCCGATCATCTTGTCTCTGACCTGGTCTACTACATAGGCCTGAACCAGTGGGTACTGCTTCTGAAGCAGTGCCTTGGCTTCATCCAGCTCAGCCTCGTTGGTTGTATTGATACCATAGCCGAGATAAGTCAGGGCGACGGCGAAGGCATCACGAACACTGTCAATCATTAGGATGTTACCGGAATACTTCTCATCAAAGAGGGCACCCCAGCTGTCAATCGGTTCCTTAATCATGGATTTGTTATATAGGATACCAAGAGTTCCCCAGCAATAGGGTACACTGTAGCGGTTTCCCGGATCGAATTCCTCCGCACTTTTTAAGTAGGTAGGATCCATGTTTTTAATGTTCGGGACATTATCATAATCGATCTCTGCCAACAGCTTCGCATCAATCATCTTCTGGACCATATAATCGGAAGGACATACCACATCATAACGGACAGCACCGGCTTCAATCTTCGGATACATCTCTTCATTCTGCTCAAATTCATCGTATACAACATCGATACCGGTCTGTTCCTCGAACATATCGAGAACCTCGGGGTCTATATACTCACCCCAGTTATAGACATATACCTTTTCGCCATTCTCCTTAGAACATCCGGTAAAAAGAGCTGTACTAAACAGGGCGATTGTTAATGCTAATAAAGTTTTTTTCATTTGATATCTTCCGACATTACGGAAGATGCCACCTCCTATTCTTACGGGAGGATTTCCCCTCCTTTTTTTTCGGAGATTATACCTCCGTTTATCTTAAAGCCTTAAACCGTTTTATGACAGCGATACGGGCTTTTGGCTTCAGAATAATTGTGATCCCCTGTCAGGGGCTTCTATATCGATTACTATACCTTCCTTATGAGTGCTTTCTTCTCCGCATTTCTACGGTTAATCAGAATCAAAAGCATCAGCACCGTGACGAACATCAGGGTGGAGAGGGCATAGATCTCGGGTTTGATTCCCTTACGGACCTCCGTATAGATCTTCGTGGACAGGGTATTGATCTCGGGTCCTTTGGTAAAATGGGTTATGACGAAATCATCCAGCGACATCGTGAAGGCCAGGAAGAAACCGGACAGTACACCGGGAAAAATATCCGGTAGTATTACCTTGAAGAATGCATAGGCCGGGGAGGCCCCCAGATCCAGGGCAGCTTCAAAGGTATTTGGATTCAACTGCTTTAGCTTCGGCATTACGCTTAAAATGATATAGGGCAGATTAAAGGTAATATGTGCAATCAGAACACTGGTAAAACCCAGGGTAAACTTAAGTGCTACAAAGATCAGCATCAGGGAGATACCGGTAACGATATCCGCATTCAGCATCGGGATGTTCGTAATCCCCATCAAAATAGTACGAGGGGTCTTTTTCATGCTGTTAATTGCGATGGAAGCGATGGTCCCCAGTATCGTAGCAATCAACGCTGATAGCAGTGCTATCAACAGTGTTGTGGATAAGGCACTCATAATATCCCTATTCTGAAAGAGTTCTCGATACCAGCGGAGCGTGAAGCCACCCCATTTAGACCTGGATTTCGAACTATTGAAGGATAATATGATTAATATCAGAATCGGCGCATATAGAAAAAGAATAATGATGCCTACATAAAATCGTTCTAAAAATCTCTTTACCATAGATTATTGCCCTCACTTTCTTTATCATATTTTGAAAGGATGGCCATACTGAGAAGAATGAAAATCATCAATACCAGAGAAAGGCCGGAACCGGTATTCCAGTTGCCGAGTCTGAATTGCTGTTCGATGACATTTCCAATCAGTACAATCTTACTTCCTCCCAGGATCGTTGAGATGACGAAGGTGGTAAGAGAGGGTACGAATACCATGGTAATTCCGCTGATCACTCCCGGAAGGCTTAATGGCAGGATGATTTTCAGGAAGGTCTGCAGACTGTTAGCTCCCAGGTCTCTTGCTGCATTTACGACATCCTTATCAATCCGGACTAAAACATTATAAATCGGAAGTACCATAAAGGGCAGGAAGTTATAAACCATGCCAAGAATAATGGCAGAGGGAGTATTGATGATATTCAGGGTCGGAAGGTGCAAAAACCTTAGAACATTATTCAGCACCCCGGTTTTCTCAAGAATATTTTGCCAGGCAATGGTACGAAGCAGAAAATTCATCCACATGGGCAGAACGATGATCAGAACGATGAAGCTGTTGCTCTTCATTTTGCTCTTATTTAATACCATTGCAAGCGGATAAGCCAGCATCAGGCAGATTGCGGTACTGATCAGGGACAGCTCCAAAGCCAATCTCAATGCCCTTAGGTTAATCGGGTCTGAGATCAGCATAATATTACGTAAGGTAAAGCTGTTGCTATCTCCTGTCAACCCGTAGAATACAATCATAATCAAGGGTATAATGATAAATCCGGACATCCAGAGAATGTACGGGAAGGAAAGCCATTTGATTCTGTTGGTCTTGGTGTTCTCATGACCGTTAACACCGCCGGAAGCCTTCCTATTTCTATTCTGTAATTTATTAGTTATTTTCATGGTAACACCTCTCGAAAGCTGGTCGGAGAGCTTACTCCCGAACCGCCGGGAAGACTGCTATTCGCTTATTTCAGCAGCTTCTTCATCCTCAGACTCCGGTTTATTCATAATCTGTATATCATAAGGATCCACCTTAATTCCAACCTTACTGCCTACTGGGCACAGATCCGTGGAATGTACCAGCCAGTCATGCCCGTTGGCGTGAACCTCCATCTCATAATGAACTCCCTTAAACAGGAGGGAGATTACAGTACCGGAAATCGTACCCTCCTCCGGACTTACAAGATCAATATCCTCCGGACGTATTACAACATCCACAGGCTTATTCCTTCCGAAGCCCTCATCGACACAGGCAAAATTGGAACCGAGAATATTCACCAGCCTGTCCTCCACCATGGTAGAAGCGATGATATTACTGTCACCGATAAAGTCTGCTACGAAGGCATTGGTCGGCTCGTTATAAATCTTCTCCGGAGTACCGATCTGCTGTATGTAACCCTGATTCATGACGACGATAGTGTCGGACATTGTAAGTGCTTCCTCCTGGTCATGAGTGACATAGATAAAGGTGATTCCCAGCTCATTCTTAAGGCGGATCAGTTCATATTGCATATCCTGCCGAAGCTTCAGATCCAGAGCACCTAAGGGCTCATCCAGCAGAAGTACCTTTGGCTCATTTACGATGGCCCGGGCAATGGCAATTCGTTGCTGCTGGCCGCCGGATAAGGAATCCGGTGTTCTATTCTCAAAGCCCTCTAAATTCACGAGCTTTAATGCATATTTGATCTTATCATCGATATAGGCCTTGCTTTTCTTCTTGATCTTTAAGCCAAAAGAGATATTCTCCGCAATCGTCATATGATTAAAAAGAGCATATTTTTGAAATACGGTATTTAACTGGCGCTCATTCGGCGGCAGCTTCGTAATATCGCTTCCCTCGAAGATGATTTGTCCCTTATCGGGATTTTCAAAGCCTCCGATAATTCTCAGTGTTGTCGTCTTGCCGCAGCCGGAAGGGCCAAGCAGGGTCAGAAATTCATTCTCGCGGATATAGAGGTTCAATTCATCCAAAACGAGCGTGTCCCCAAAGGACTTTGAAATATTCACCAGGTTGATTAATTTATTCTCAGTCATGGCAGTTCTCCTTCAATAAAGGTTAAAAGCTGGGAGGAGTAGATACCCAGAGCAGAGTGGCTCCGGTTTTCTCCGATGCTATGATATAATGCTGTTTATTGGCGGTGAAATAAAAGGATTCACCCTTTCGTACCTTATAGGAACGATTACCGATCAGCAGGGTGATGCTTCCGTTAAGGATATATCCGAATTCTTCACCCTCATGGGGATTATCAGGGTATGTAGAGCCGCCGGCATCCAGGGTCAACAGAATGGGCTCCATGATATTCTTCTGTGCATTCGGAATAATCCATTTCACTTCATTTTTCAGGTCCGTATCATATTTTTCAAAATAATCAGTTTTTTTGAATACAACCTGCTCCGAAGAGGTTCCGCTGAAGAACTCCTCCAGATTGGTGCCAAGGCATTGGAGAATATCCATCAGAGTTGCGATGGAGGGGGAGGTTAGATCCCGTTCCAGCTGTGAGATAAAACCCTTCGAAAGCTCTGCTCTGTCAGCCAGCTCCTCCTGAGTCAGGCTTTTTTGTATACGCAATTCCTTAATTTTCGACCCAATATTCATAAATTATCTATGACTCCCATTAAATTCTTACTATAAATAAACTCTAAGTTTAGCCTTGCTAAACAAACAACAATATAGATTATACCTGAATATACGCATATGTCAAGCCTTTTACCGAATTTTTAAGTACCTCTAAACAAAAAAGACAGAAGCTACGGAACCGGCTTCCTTCCATCCGCCGGTATCCGGCGGATGATGGAAAGCATTGGTTCCGTAAATTCTGCCTATCTAACGTGCTGCTACTAAGAATAAATTCCGTATTAATTATTTCTTGTAAAAATCCTTGATCCGATCCATCCTAGAGGTCATACCCATAAATAGCTGGTCCACCAGTGTCATTGCCACCATGGCTTCAACGACGACAACGGCCCGAGGAACAATAACAGGATCATGGCGGCCATGGATCTCAACCTCGATATTTTCTCCGTTCTTATTCACGGTTTTCTGTGGTCTGGCGATGGAGGGTGTGGGCTTAACGGCAGCCCGGAGAATGAGCTCTGATCCGTCACTGATTCCGCCGAGAATACCGCCTGCATGATTTGTCAGCTTATAGAGCTTCTGCTGTTCATCGTAACGGAAGGAGTCGTTATTCTGCGCACCGGTTTTGGAGGCCACTGCAAAGCCATCGCCGATTTCCACTCCCTTAACCGCACCGACTGACATCACCGCTTTTGCAAGAGCAGCATCCAGCTTATCAAATACCGGTTGTCCGATACCGGACGGCATCCCGGTGACGATGCATTCGATTACTCCGCCGATGGAGTTTTTCGTACTTAATTGCTCAAGTACATAATCCTCAGCCATCCGGGAGGCTTCCGGATCAGGCATGAATAAGGGACTGGAGCCGGTAAGCTCCTTCTTACAGCGTTGATAATCAATGGTAATCGGTCCGATGGATCTGGTATAAGCATAAACCGTTATCCCCAGCTCCTTTAAAATTGCGGCTGCAATCGCTCCGGCAGCAACTCTTCCAATCGTCTCTCGACCGGAGGATCTGCCACCTCCGCGATAATCACGGAAGCCGTATTTCCGGTCAAAGGTATAATCCGCATGTCCGGGACGATAATAATTTGCAATCTGGGAATAGTCTGAGGATCTCTGGTTCTCGTTAAATACCACAAGGGATATGGGGGTTCCGGTTGTAAGCCCGTCAAAGGTTCCGGAGAGGATTCTTACCTTATCCTCTTCCTTACGGGGAGTTGAATACCTCGATTGACCCGGCTTTCTCCGGTTTAAGTATGCTTGAATATTCTCCTCTTGTAATGGGAGACCGGCTGGGCAACCGTCTACCACGACTCCGATTCCCTCTCCGTGGGATTCTCCCCAGGTGGATATGACAAAGCTTGTTCCATAGGTTGATCCTGACATAGACACCTCTCTGATTTCATATATATTTTTCCGGAACCGGAGGAATCAATACATGCCGATATGAATTAAACATCCGGGCCGAAGTTTATCCATAGTATAAAGGAAAACACCCTCCGTTTCAATCCTATTAAGGACATTTCAATAAAATAATCATATATTAAAATGACAATATAATTATGGGGCAAAAATGGATAATCTATTTTTTAGTCCGGGAAATAACGGATTTCAAAATATTAAGAGTGGTGATAACTCGGGTAACAATTCAACCAAACGATTAGAGCCGATTGCACGAAAGAGAGATGATGACCTGATAATTGAAGAGAATACAATTTATGAAATAGACAGGGATTGCTTTGACCGGTTAAAAAAGCAGAAAAAGAAGAAATGAAGGGGACCGGATTGACTGCTAATGGCAGCCAATCGCTAACAAAAAAAGCTGCGTGGTACGCAGCTTTTTTTGCTTTTCGTAGGAAATGAAATCTTATGCTGTTATGAGCATTGATTTTTAGAAGAAGCCTCCACCATTTCCACAGCAGCAGAGAAGGATGAGGATTATAAAGATGCAACCACAACCGTTGTCTGATCCACCACAGCCGCCTCCACCTAAGATACCACTGTTATTGCCGCCACAGCAGCAGAGGATGAGAATTAGGAAAATAATCCAAGTACAATCGTTGTTGGTCCCCCTGATACCGTTGTCGCAATGTGTTGCTGCTAAATCGCTCATAGTAGTTCCTCCTAATATTAATTACAATGTATCATATGAAGCTGAGCTTGACTGATTTCCTACTTTTAAAAATTATTATAGTAATTTTTGTAATCTTTAAACCGGATAAAATCAGTCAAGTTGTTGGATTATATAGGAAAAGTTATTATAATATAAAAGCTTGGAATAATTTCGTAAATAATATTTTGTATCCTGAGCTACATTTTTTGTGATAAACTATGTTACAATAGAAGCAAAATATGCTACGAACGGAAAGGAGTTTCTTATATGGAAGAGATAAAGAAGGGCAAACTGAAAAACATAGAAGCAGAAGAGCTTCTTAGACTGGAGGATCAGTTAAATTATCAAAAGGGTCAGGTGGTAAGTAAAACACTGGTGCAGAATCCTCATGTCAGTCTGACGCTATTTTCCTTTGACCGGGGAGAGGAGATCAGTACCCATTCCTCGGAGGGGGATGCCATGGTTACAGTTCTTGACGGTGTCGGCAGATTTACGGTAGGAGAGAAAACCTTTCTGGTGAGTAAAGGAGAAACGTTGATTATGCCGGCTCACATACCTCATGCTGTATATGGGGAAGAGCAGTTTAAGATGCAGCTGACCGTAATTTTCTAGTTTTGCAGGCTGACCTGAACTCAGTTGTTACCTCAGATATGCAGGTAAGAAGGGATGAAAAACCATACCCCCCCGGATCGAATAAACCGTAATATGGTGAAATAATATAATAAGAGGGACGAAAGTATATTGTATAGGCTCTGCGAATAGTATGATAAAAAAAGATGGAGCTTATGAATGGATAGGGATAATAAAGTCCAGATCATCATACATTGCAGTGATTATGACAATAGGCTGAAAATCATAGAAAATCTGGGTCATATCAAATATAAGCTTCCCATGATCGATGCCTATGTGATTGAGGTGGATGAGAGCAAGCTGGAGCATATCAAAGCACTGGATGGTCTGATCAGTGTGGAGATGGATACCCATATCACGGCACAGATGAACCGTGTAAGTGATATTATAGAAAGTAAGTGGGCACATGAGCATGGATATCTGGGCCAGGGCGTCGGAGTGGCTATATTAGATACCGGGATCAGTCTTCATAAGGATTTTGTAGAAGGCGGGAACAGAGTGATTGCCTTTGAAGATTTTATCAATGGGCGTAAGGAGCCCTATGACGATAATGGGCATGGTACTCATGTTGCCGGTATTATAGGGGGAAGCGGATACTCCTCCAAGGGAAAGTATGCCGGTATTGCGCCTGCCTGTAAATTTATAGTAGTTAAGGTACTGGACCATCGTGGAGACGGTAATATCTCTGACGTTCTTGCAGGGCTGCAATGGATCATAGATAACCGTAAGAAATACAATATCCGTGTTGTTAATATCAGTGTGGGGACTGCGGCGAAGGATAGTCTGGATGAAAACTCCCTTCTGGTTCAGGGGGTGAATGCAGTCTGGGACAGCGGGATCGTCGTCATCGTGGCAGCAGGAAATAACGGACCGGGACCGATGTCAATATCGACACCCGGAATCAGCCGAAAGGTGATCACGGTAGGTTCCTCTGATGATAATGTGGCAGTGGAGGTGTTCGGAACCCGAGCAAAGGATTACTCCGGTCGGGGCCCGACTCCGTATTGCATTAAGAAGCCGGATATCGTAGCTCCGGGCTCCAATATCATATCCTGTAATATCAGCCGTTATATCACCCGTGGAAAGAATGGAAGTGTACAGCTGAATACGGCGGACGCACCGATGATGTATACCATCAAGAGTGGTACCTCCATGGCGACACCGGTAGTATCCGGGGCAATTGCCCTGCTGTTATCGGCACATCCGGAGTTAACGAATCGTGAGGTGAAGCTGCTGCTCAGGAACAGTGCTGTAGATCTGGGACAGCATTGGGAGAAGCAGGGCTGGGGACTGTTGAATGTCCGCAGACTATTGGAGGAGAATTAATGTAATACAAGAATTAGTTCATTAAAGGATAAATAATAAGGCAGCTTTCGCTTTCCTTTCACCGGTCTGCAGTCAGACCATGGATTATGGGGGCTTAAGCTGCCTTTTCGTTGGCGGTTGGCTGCACAGGCAGACAATCCGGCTATCCCATATTCCTATTCCATTGATAAGAAATTTATAATTAGTTTAATAAGTTTACAAATTGGTATTGATAAATTTGTCAATATAAATTATAATAATATCAGGACGAACATTTCATAAAAGTTTATTACATAAGTCCTACAGATTATGACATATTGGATACGGATAGCTGCCCTAAAGCTTTGGGAATACTGCTTATAATGGAGCCGGCTGTCATGTATCATCTAGACACCAAAGGATAATAATGAAATTAATATAATGATAAAAGGAGGAAAGATTATGTCTTATTTTAAAGTTGGTAAAATCAACTATGAAGGACCTCAGAGCAAAAATCAGCTGGCCTTCAGATACTACAATCCTGACGAGGTTGTAATGGGCAAGTCCATGAAGGAGCATTTAAGATTCGCCATGTCTTATTGGCACACCCTGACTTATATGGGTAACGATCCCTTCGGTGGTGCTACCATGCATCGTGACTGGGATAATACAGCGGATGCGATGAAGAAAGCCAAGGAAAGAGTGCATGCATCCTTCGAGTTAATGGAAAAGCTGCAGATTCCCTTCTTCTGCTTCCATGATGCAGATATTGCTCCCAGAGCTGCAACCTTAGAGGAGACAAACAAGAACTTAGATGAGATCGTAGCTGTTATCAAGGAAGAGATGGCACGCACCGGCATCAAATGCTTATGGGGTACCACCAATGCCTTCGGCGATGATAAATTCGTTCACGGTGCAGGAACCTCCTGCAATGCAACCGTATTTGCATATGCTGCAGCTCAGATTAAGAAGGCTATGGAGATCACCAAAGAATTAGGCGGTGTGAACTATGTATTCTGGGGCGGACGTGAAGGCTATGAGACACTGCTGAATACAGATACCGGTTTAGAGCTGGATAACCTGGCTAGATTACTGCAGATGGCAGTTGACTATGCGAAGGAGATCGGCTTCACCGGTCAGTTCCTAATCGAGCCCAAGCCGAAGGAACCTACAAAGCACCAGTATGATTTTGATACTGCTACTGTACTTGCTTTCTTAAGAAAGTACAACCTGCAGGATTACTTTAAGATGAACATCGAGGCTAACCATGCAACCTTAGCTCAGCATACCTTCCAGCACGAGCTTAACATGGCTAGAATCAATGGTGTATTTGGCAGCGTGGATGCTAACACCGGCGATCCAATGCTTGGATGGGATACCGACCAGTTCCCGACCAATGTATACGATACAACCCTTGCTATGTACGAGGTTCTGCTGGCAGGCGGCTTCACAAAGGGTGGCTTAAACTTTGACTCCAAGGTACGTCGTGCATCCTTTGAGGATGATGATTTATTCTATGCATATATCGCTGGTATGGATGCATTTGCAAGAGGCTTAAAGGTTGCTGCTAAGCTGCTTGAGGATAAGGTATTCGAGAACTTCAAGGCCGATCGTTATGCAAGCTATAAGAGCGGCATTGGTAAGGATATTGTGGATAGCAAGGTTGGCTTCAAGGAATTAGAGGCATATGCCTTAAAGAACGGTGTTACCCCGAACAGATCCGGAAGACAGGAAATGCTCGAGAATATCCTGAACCAATATATCATGGAAACAAAATAGGCTTAACCGCTTAGATAAACCGGATTGTCTGCCTGTAGCAGCCAACCGCCAATAAAAGGAGCTACGCACTAGTAATCTTAGTGTGATAGCTCCTTTTTCATAGGTATTCGATTATGTAGCTTATTCTACGGTAATTACGTTGACAGGACAACCATCCGCAGCTTCTGTGGCGGCAGCCTCCTCGTCTGTGGGTACGGGATTTGTATAAACCTCAGCTAATCCGTCATCTGCCATGCGGAAAACGGAAGGACAGGTATCGGCACAAAGTCCACAGCCGATGCAACCATCGCGGTCAATTGATGCGTTCATATTTCATTCCTCCATTTCTGTCTGTTATTATATGGGTATACCCTATGATCTCCCCCGCATATATGCAATCGATAAAAGCTTGCCGGTATATGAACCGGAATAGCGGTAGAAAGATCGAGTAAGTTACAGGAATAGTATACCACAACATTATATATTTGAAAGGTAAATATTAGCCATTCACAAGGATTTCTTCTTGTGATTTTAAGTTTTTTATGGTATACATATTAAAGTAAGGTTATGTAAACACTATGATTATATGGAGGTTATTCTATGAAAAAATTTGAGTGCACTGCATGTGGTTACATTTACGATGAAGAATTAGGCGATCCGGATAGCGGTATTGCTCCTGGAACAAAGTGGGAAGATATTCCCGAAGACTGGGTTTGTCCTGTGTGCGGAGTTAGCAAGGATGAATTTGAAGAGGTAAAGTAATTAATTGGGGCTGTTGCAATATAAATTTTCATTGCAACAGCCCTGTTTGTTTAATTACCATTACTCCCAAATATGCATGTAGCCCAATGTCTCTCAAATATGCATGTAGCCCAATGTCTCACAATATGCAGGAAGCCCATTGTTCCCTATTTGTATAAATTCCATTGACATAGTAGGAATTATTCTTTATAATATTTCGTGGTATATCCCCGCTTTCGGCGAAAAAGCGGGGTATTCTTTTGATACTAACAATAAGTAACTCATGAATTGAGGATTAAGGGTCCGGTAGCCCTGCTATGGGGTTCCCGGGACTAAGGGATAAGAAATCAGGTGGAGACATGATATATCTTGATTATGCAGCCAATACCCCGGCGGCTAAAGAGGTGCTGGACTGCTATTATGAGGAAGGTATGCGGGTGCTGGCCAATCCGAATTCCAAGCATCAGCTCGGGAAGCAGTCGAAGGATCGGTTGGAGCAGATTACTGCCGGAATTGCCAGCCTGCTAAGGGTAAAGCCGACGGAGATTATCTATACCTCCGGCGCCAGTGAAGCAAACAACCTGGCGATTAAGGGATTGGCGCTGTCAAACAGTCAGAGAGGGAAGCATATTATCTCAACCTGTCTGGAACACCCCTCCGTCAGCGGAGCGTTGACCTATCTACAAGCCCAGGGCTTTGAAATTGATCTGGTCGATTTAACATCAGATGGATTGGTGGATCTCGATCACTTACAGGAGCTGCTCAGGAAGGATACGATTCTTGTATCCATCTGCGCTGTGGACAGCGAACTGGGTGTCAGGCAGCAGCTTGCAGAGCTTGCAGAGATATTGAAAAACTATCCGGACTGCCGTTTCCATACGGATGCGACCCAGGCAGTGGGTAAGATCAATATTTCAATGGAGGAAGCGGACTGCATCACTCTTGCTCCCCACAAATTCTACGGCTTGAACAGTTCAGGTCTCCTGATTAAGAAGGAGAACCTTGTTTTGGAACCGCTGATCCATGGAGGCAGCAGCACAACTCTGTACCGCAGCGGTACTCCGGATGTGGCAATGGCTGCTGCGACTTATAAGGCGCTGGAACTTGCCCTTGGAAACCTGGAGCAAAGATTTGTTTACATCAGTCGATTGAAGGAACAGCTGGAGCGGGAGCTTTCCGGTTATAAAAAGGTACGCCTTAACAGTACTAGATTCTCGATTCCCCATATTCTGAATGTAAGTGTACAGGGGATAAAGGCAGTACAGTTTACACAATCCTTGGAGGAGAAGGGCATCTGCGTGTCTGTCAAATCCGCCTGTTCGGTATTAAACACACCCTCCAGGCCGGTATATGCAGTGACCAGGGACAAGAAGAATGCGATGTGCTCCTGGAGAGTAAGCCTAAGCCATCTGACAACGGAGGAAGAGCTGCAAAGCTTCCTGGAGGCCTTCGATCAATGCTACAGGAGCCTGGCAGAATAACGGATTTACCGTTCTTATAATAGCAAATAAATGAATGACTTGATCAGTAGAAAGTGATAGAATAATGGAAAGATATCAGGAAATTGAACGAAGCATTATAACCAAGTTCCGGAAGACGATCTGGAGGCGGTTTACGAATGCGGTCAGCAACTATGAGTTAATTAAGGAAGGCGATAAAATCGCAGTATGTATCTCCGGCGGGAAGGATTCCATGCTCCTGGCAAAATGCATGCAGGAGCTCCAGTGTCATGGCAAGATACCATTTGAGCTGGTTTTCCTCGTCATGGACCCGGGCTATAATGAGATCAACCGGCAGACCGTTATCAATAATGCTAAGCGGCTGAATATCCCGATTACAATGTTTGAGACACGGATCTTTGATATTGTGGCGGAGGTGGACTCGTCTCCCTGTTACCTCTGCGCCAGGATGCGCAGGGGCTACCTCTATAAAAAGGCACAGGAGCTGGGATGTAATAAGATTGCCCTCGGACATCACTTTGATGATGTGATTGAAACTGTATTAATGGGAATGCTCTATGCCGGGCAGATCCAGACGATGATGCCGAAGCTTCATAGCACGAACCATCCGGGGATGCAGCTGATTCGTCCGCTCTATATGGTGAAGGAGGAAGACATCCTGGCCTGGAAGAGATATAACGGACTGCAGTTCATCCAGTGTGCCTGCCGTCTGACGGAGAATTGTACCCTCTGTGATAATGGCGGTGGTGGCTCCAAGCGTCAGGAAATGAAAGCTTTGGTGAAGAGATTCCGTCAGACGAATCCCAGTATAGATATGAATATATTCCGAAGCATCCATGATGTGAATCTGGATACCATAATTGGGTATCATAACAAGAAGATGTCTTATCATTTCCTTGAGGATTATGATGAGAAAGGAGGATCCGTATGCTAAATCAGTTTTCCAGAACAGAGCTATTATTCGGAAAGAATGCAATGCAGAAATTAAGCGAAGCCAGAGTTGCAATCTTTGGTATCGGCGGAGTCGGTGGCTTTACGGTGGAGGCTCTGGCCAGGAGCGGAGTAGGGAGCTTCGACCTGATTGATGATGATAAGGTATGCCTGACCAATATCAACCGGCAGATTATTGCGACCAGAAAAACAGTCGGGCAATATAAGGTTGATGTTATGAAGGAACGGATTCTGGAGATCAACCCGCAAGCCGTTGTGAATACCTACCGGTGCTTTTTCACCGCGGAGACTGCGGACCGGTTTGACTTCTCGGCCTTTACCTATGTGGTGGATGCCATTGACACGGTTTCAGCTAAGATTGAGCTGGTACTCCGTTCCCAGGCTGCAAAGGTTCCGATCATCAGCTGCATGGGAGCCGGTAACAAGCTGGATCCTACCGGATTTGAAGTGACCGATATTTATAAGACCTCCGTCTGTCCCCTGGCGAAGGTAATGAGAAAGGAATTGAAGGTAAGGGGTGTCAAGAAGCTGAAGGTGGTTTATTCGAAGGAGCCTGCTCGAAAGCCCTTGGAGGATATGTCCATCAGCTGCAGAAGCAACTGCATCTGCCCTCCGGGAGCAGAACGAAACTGTACAGTAAAGAGACAGATTCCGGGCAGTAATGCCTTCGTACCCTCCGTAGCGGGGCTGATCATCGCCGGAGAAGTAATCAAGGATATCGGAGAAATTGTATAAAATCCTTTTGCAATAATATTATATGGTTGAACAATATTGACCTGATATGAGAGGCACCCTAGATTTTCATACCACCAGTTTTTCATGGCGGGAGGAAGTGTGGGGTGCCTCTTTCCTTCCTAAGTATAAATGTTAAATATAGTAAGCCCGTTATACTTTTTTACTTGTTTTATCCGATCAGTTGATGTATATTCATAGATAAAAGTTTATGAAAGTACATCATGCCTGTATCAGAATCGCCTTACAATGTAATAGATGTTGGCCTATAATTCATAGGTTTTAAGGAATTCAAAGGAAGAGTTCTTCGGCAGAATGGAGGTTGTTATGGGAAAGATACCATCCAGGGAAGAAGCCTGGAAGCTGTTAACAGAATTTAATCAGGAGGATTTCCATTTAAAGCATGCCCGAATCGTGGAAGGTGTCATGAAGTATTTCGCCAGGGATTTAGGCTACGGTGAGGAGGAAGAATTCTGGGGTCTGGTGGGATTACTCCATGATCTGGACTTTGGCAGATACCCCACAGAGCATTGTGTTAAGTCCCAGGAGATCATGCGGGAGCGAGGGCTGGAGGAGAGAATCATTCATGCCACGGCCAGCCACGGCTATGGAATCTGTGTGGACATCAAGCCGGAGCATGAGATGGAGAAGGTACTGTACGCGGTGGATGAGCTGACCGGATTAATCGGTGCCTGCGCCGTTATGAGACCTTCAAAGAGCACGATGGATCTGGAATTAAGCTCCGTTAAGAAAAAGTTCAAGACGCCCAAGTTTGCGGCCGGCTGTTCCAGGGAAGTGATTGAAAACGGTGCCAGAATGCTCGACTGGGAGCTGGACGAGCTCTTGCAGAGAACAATCCTTGCCTTAAGGGAAGTGGAACAGACCACGGGATTAGTATAGTACAAATAGGGACTACTTAAGAAACGATAGTATATAAGAAGGGGAGGAACGCTGCCGAGGACGTGATTACCGGACAGCAGGAGCATATGGCAGGATTAGGAACACTGGGCAATATTGCCGCTATTTTACTTGGATCTGCAATTGGAATCCTATTCAAGGGAGGATTAAAGAAACGATTTCAGGACACTATCATGAGTGCCCTGGGGCTGGCGGTCATGTTTATCGGCATCAGCGGAGCTTTACAGGGATTATTTACCGTGGAGGGCAGCAGCCTTAGTACGGTGAATATCATGCTGATGATCGTAGCCCTGGCAATCGGTGCATTTATCGGCGAGGCTATAGATATCGAGAAAAGACTTGACCGGGCGGGGGAATGGCTGAAGAAAACCCTGAAGGTGAAGGGGGAGAAGGGACAGGATTTTGTAGAGGGCTTTGTAAACAGCTCCCTGTTATTCTGCATCGGGGCAATGGCTATCATCGGTTCTCTGCAGGACGGGCTCTCCGCTGATCCCAGGACGTTGCTGGCTAAGGGTATTATCGATGGAGTGGTAGCCATTTTCTTTGCCTCTACCCTGGGAATCGGAGTGTTTTTCTCAATCATACCGGTGGGTATCTATCAGGGACTGATCACCTTCTCGGCAAAATTTATAGAGCCGCTCTTAAGCGACCGGCTGATTTTAGAGATATCCTTTATCGGATCCGTTCTGATCTTCGGAATAGGGATCAATATGATTTTTGGAAAGAAGATTAAGTGCGGTAATATCCTTCCGGCGGTATTGGTACCGATCGCTTATGAGATACTCCGGAATTGGATTGGAATGGCGTAAGGTTTGGGTAGTAAGCAATATAGAAATAGGTAACCGGTGATAGTGGCCGGATATGGGATCATGCCTGTGCATGGTCCTTTTTTAGCGGCTGGCTGCCACAGGCAGACAATCCGGTTACCGTTCTATTATTATTGACATTAGAATATATATAGGATACAATATCCAATATACAATACACGGACAATAGGGGGTTACTATGAAAATCATACGAAACAGAAAAGTAGCAACGAAATTATGGATTATGATTTCTCCGGCAATTCTTGCCTTAATCATATTCTGTTTACAATCAGGTCATCAGCAAAGTATGATTCTGGAACAAGCGCAAGAAACCTTTTATGACATCATTGCAAAGAACTCTAGTCTTATTTTGAATGCAGACAGGGATTACTATCATGCTGCTTTGGCTGAGAAGGAGGAGATTCTAACGAAGCAAAGCATTAGTGAAGATAAAGACGAGCAGCTGATTGCTGTTTTTGATGATAAAGTAGCTCAGGTTTTAGCGAATATGAATCAGGCTTATAAAAACCTTGAGAATTACCCCGACCTCTTAAGGGAATTTAAGCATCCTTCAGAAGAGCTAAGCTGGATAGAGATCTATGATAATTTCAGTATTCACTTTGCCAACTGGAGGGCTTCTTATAATCTGGAAACCGGAATTGGAGATCTGGAACGCAGAGATAAGGAGTTTAACAGAACCAGACAGGATTTTAAGCTTATGAACGAGCTGCTGGATGCATATGGGATTCATACTGCCGGAGAGTTAAAGGAAAATGTTCAACAGAACATCCGTCTTGTGGGTGCTGCGTTTCTCATCCTTGTTGTATATATCTCCTATATGGCCTTTTCTATCATCCAATACCTTCGAAAGAGTATCAAGAACCTTACAGCAGATATGAATTCTCTATCCAATAATGACTTATCCTTTACACCGCATTCCTTGGACAGTACGGATGAGCTTGGCGTATTATCTAAGGCTGTATCGGAAATGATCCGTTCTCTGAAGGCAATTTGTGAGAATTTAAGCTCGGCAGCAGTAAAGCTTTCGGACGCTTCGGTTAAAATGAAGCTTAGCTCGAATGAAATCGGTGCTTCTATGGATGAAATTACCGGTACGATCAGTGATATTGCAGCGGGAGCCGGAAATCAGGCAGGGGATACGGAGCATCTGACCGATGAGATTAACAGGCTGGGAGAAGTGATCGTTCAAAATGCGCAGAGTGCGGACATCCTGATGAAATCCAGCAACAGGATAGAAGAAGCCAGTCAGGCAGGGTTAGACGCGGTGGAGCAGCTGGATACCATTACAAAAGGAAATCAGGAATTATTTCAAAATATATTTGATAGAATTAGTATTACGAGTAATAAGGCAGCACAGATCGGAAATGTTACCAGTATGATTTCAGGAATAGCAGCACAGACGAATCTGTTAGCCCTGAATGCCGCGATTGAAGCTGCCCGGGCAGGAGATGCAGGCAGGGGGTTTGCTGTAGTAGCAAATGAAATCCGGATATTAGCGGAGAAGTCGGCAGAGTCCACCAAAATTATTGATTCCATGCTGGATGAGCTGAGGAACAATATTCTGGAAGCTGATGAGAAAAGCAAGACCGTAAGGGATGCAGTTGTTACCCAGACCAAAAAGGTAATGGATACAAAGGAGAAGTATTATGCCATCGTTACCTCCATTAATGAGATTAACCGGGAAGTAGAGGAATTGAACATAGCCAGCAGGGAGGTGGAGCATAGCCGTTCCGTTGTGATGGATTATGCATCAAATCTTTCTGCCATTGCCCAGGAAAATGCAGCCAGTACGGAGGAGGCTTCGGCTACAACGGAAGAGATTCTGGCCGGTATGATAACCATCGGTGGAGTTGGAGAAGAGGTGGACAGGCTGGTTCAGGAACTGAAGGGGTTGATCGACCAATTTAAGCTATAATTTTTAACGCTACCATGTTCAATGAAAAAGAAGCTTCAAAATGTAAAAATATGTAATTCTTCTTGACAACACAACCGAATCGGATTATTGTTAAAATATGTAAATAACAGGTAATATATCCGAGGTGCGGTTGTGTTGTTAAAAAGAGTAATTCATCTGCTTATTCCGGCAGGAATACTGGCGTTGGCTCTTCCCATAGGGTTTGATTTGGAATCCTCTGCCATTATATCCCTAGGCTTTGGTTCAGCCTTTAGTCTGATCAGATTAAATGTAAAGCTGATAAAGGATGTTAAGATGTCTGAATAAAAAGTATGTACAGTCTTAGTCTCTCTAAGTACTGTACTTTTTTTATGTCAGGAGAAATGGCTTTCCGTTTCATCCGGTTATTGCTCCTTTCTCTATAACGATCCCAAGTGATGTATTTAGCCGTACAGAAAACTGGAGATTAATTCACAGAACCTATAAAATAAAATTCACAGAACCTATAAATAATAATTCACAGAGCCTAAAAAAACCATATTGACAATACAAGTATTATTGTATACAATAAAACAAATTTAATTTACGGATGGAGATTGAAGCTATGGATCAAAGAAAAGTGTATATTAACCCACAAAACAATCTGCTCCAGCTGGAGGAGCCAATTTATAACCTTGTGGATGTAGCCGAACCCAACACCTTCCGGAATCTCTTCCCCTATGATGAGGTACCGAAGATCGCATTTAACGACCGGATTGTTCCTCATAATCTTCCGGAGGAGATATTTATCACGGATACGACCTTCCGTGACGGACAACAATCCAGAGCTCCCTATACGACGGAGCAGATTGTGACGATGTTTGACTATTTCCATCGTCTCGGAGGACCGAAGGGCTTGATCCGTCAGAGCGAATTCTTTCTATACAGCAAGAAGGACAGAGATGCCGTATACAAATGTATGGAACGGGGTTATAAATTTCCTGAGGTGACCTCCTGGATCCGTGCAAGCAAGAAGGATTTTGAGCTGGTAAAGGAGCTTGGAATGAAGGAGACGGGAATCCTAGTCAGCTGCTCCGATTATCACATCTTCTATAAAATGAAGATGACCAGAAGAGAAGCGATGGACCATTATCTGAGTGTTGTCAGGGAATGTCTTGATACCGGCATCGCAGCCCGCTGTCATCTGGAGGATATTACCCGCTCCGATATCCATGGCTTTGTTATTCCTTTCTGTTCCGAGCTGATGAAGCTGAGCCGTGAATACAATATTCCGGTTAAGATCCGTGCCTGCGATACGATGGGCTATGGTGTTAACTTTTCAGGTGCCGTAATTCCCCGCTCCGTACAGGGAATCATATATGGCATCAAGACCCATGGCGGTGTTCCCTCCCAGTGGCTGGAGTGGCATGGTCACAATGATTTCTATAAGGCAGTGACGAATTCCACGACTGCCTGGTTATATGGTGCTGCCGGTGTTAACTGCTCCTTATTCGGCATCGGAGAGAGAACCGGGAATACTCCTCTGGAAGCTATGGTATTTGAGTATGCTCAGCTAAAGGGCACTCTGGACGGAATGGATACTAGGGTAATCACAGAACTGGCAGATTATTATGAGAAGGAGATCGGTTATCGTGTGCCTTCGAGGACTCCGTTCGTCGGTAAGAATTTCAACGTGACCCGTGCCGGTATTCATGCAGACGGACTGCTGAAGAATGAAGAGATCTATAACATATTCGATACGGATAAATTCCTGAACAGACCTGTGCTGGTAGCGGTATCCAATACCTCGGGTCTCGCCGGAATTGCTCACTGGATTAACACCTTTTATAAGCTGAAGGGTGATAAGGCTGTGGATAAATCTAACCCGATCGTAGTTAAAATCAAGGAATGGGTAGATGTGGAATATGACAGTGGTCGTGTTACCGTAATCACGGATGACGAGTTAATTGAGCTGATTAACAGGTATCAGGAGGAAACCGGTACCAGCCTGATAAAGTAATACCATACTGAGTTATCTGAGGCATATTTCAGAGAGCATATCGCATATGACCATGCATGCATATAACCTATGCATGCATTACCCTCCTGTGTATGCCTTGGTGCAGGTTGACCATGCATGCATATAACCTATGCATGCATTACCCTCCTGTGTATACCTTGATGCAGGTTGACCATGCATGCATATAGCCTATGCATACATTACCCTCCTGTGTATACCTTGATGCAGGTTGACCATGCATGCATATAACCTATGCATGCATTACCCTCCTGTGTATACCTTGGTGCAGGTTGACCATGCATGCATATGACCTATGCATGCATTACCCTCCTGTGTATGCCTTGGTGCAGGTTGACCATGCATCTACCCTATACATGCATATATCCTCCTGTCTATGCCTTGGTACAGGTTGACATTATGCTTGGAAAGACATACAATAACAGTTAGATTCAAGGATCCATGTACATTCAATGAAACAAAAGAATTGGAGGATTAGGATGATAGCAGCAGATAGAATTGAAGCAGCAAAAGAGAGATTCGGACAGCTATTGGCAGACCAGTTAAAAAGAGTGGAAGAGATGAAGGCACAGGGAGACTTTATGGATTATAAGTCTCTGGATCAGATTATCATCGGAGTATGCGGAGGAGATGGAATCGGACCCGCAATCACCTCCCAGGCTCAGAGAGTATTGGAATATCTACTTAAGAAGGATATGGAAGCCGGTAAGGTCGTATTTAAGACCATTGAAGGCTTGACAATAGAGAGAAGAGCAGCAGAGAATGCGGCAATTCCGCCTGCGGTTCTTGCTGAATTAAAGGAATGCCATGTAATTCTAAAGGGACCCACCACAACTCCCAGAAAGGGAGACCCCTGGCCGAACGTGGAGAGTGCCAATGTAGCGATGAGAAAGGAGCTGGACCTGTTTGCCAATGTGAGACCGGTAAGGATTCCGGAACAGGGCATTGACTGGACCTTCTACCGTGAGAATACGGAAGGTGCTTATGCGGTCGGAAGCAAGGGAATCCATGTAACCGAGGATCTGGGTGTGGATTTCACCGTGGTAACGACACAGGGTACGGAGCGTATCATCCGTGCTGCCTTTGAATTTGCCAAGGCAAACGGTAAGACCAGAGTAACGGCTGTAACCAAAGCAAATATTATTAAGACAACGGACGGCAAATTCCTGGATATCTTCCGTGAAATTGCGAAGGAGTATCCGAATATCACAGCGGATGACTGGTATATCGATATTATGACAGCGAAGCTGGTGGATGAGAAGAGAAGGAAGGATTTCCAGGTGGTTGTTCTTCCGAATCTATATGGTGATATCATTACGGATGAAGCAGCGGAGTTTCAGGGAGGCGTAGGTACTGCCGGAAGTGCAAATATCGGTAAGAGATATGCAATGTTTGAAGCAATCCATGGCTCTGCGCCTCGAATGGTACAGGAGGGCAGAGATATCTATGCGGCCCCCTGCAGCATGATTCGTGCCGGTGCAATGCTGCTGGCACATATCGGCTATAACAAGGAAGCGGACAAGCTATACCGAGCACTTGACATCTGCACCGTAACAGAGAAGAAGGTAGTGCTGACGGGCAGGGATACCGGCGCAACCAGTGCTCAGTTTGCCGATTATCTGATGGAAACAATAGAGAAGCTGTAATTACCGGCTAAACTTACGAAGCTCCCGGATTCTATGAAAAACAACCGGGAGTATCTAAACGCATAAGGAGGTATTATTCTTGGAAGATTTTGATCTTCGTAAAGAAATGGCTGAGACGTATTCTCTGAGAGGAAGAGTGTTCAATAAGATCAGGGAGGATATCCTGTCCGGAGCCTATCATGAGAATGAAGAGCTGAAGGAAAATACCTTGGCATCAGAGCTCGGAGTCAGCCGTACCCCCGTCCGGGAAGCGTTAAGACAGCTGGAGCTGGAGGGACTGGTTACGATCATCCCGAATAGGGGTGCTTACGTGACCGGTATTACCTCGAAGGATATCCATGATATTTATATGATTCGCTCCTATCTGGAAGGCCTTTGTGCCAAATTGGCCTGCGAGAATATTACTGAGGAGCAGATTGAAGCACTTGAGGAGGTTTTATATTTATCGGACTTCCATGCCAGAAGGGGGCACTTTGAACAGCTTGTGGAACTGGATAATAAATTCCATGACCTGATCTATAAGGCTTCCGGCAGTAAAATTCTGGACCATGTGCTGTCTGACTTTCATCATTATGTAGAGCGTGTGCGTAAAATCACCCTTTCTCATCCAAACAGGGCATCCAAGTCCAGTGAGGAGCATGCCGCAATCCTGGGTGCAATTAAAGCACGGGACAAAGAGCTGGCGGAGAGACTTGCTCACGAGCATATAATGAATACCATAAGAAATATCAGTGAACGGGGACTATAACCCTCCGTAGCAAGCTCGATATTATATCGTAGTATATCGGTATTGATAATATAGTATCTGAACATAAACAGGAGGCTGTCCCTCAATAGCTTATGAAGATGGAAAGATAGTATTCCTTCCTCTGGAGTAAGGTATTGTGTGACAGCCTCTTGTTTTTGGTATAGATCGTTTACTTTTATTTGCTTATCCTATTCTTGATTAATCGGTAAGGCGCCATAAGTGCCCCTTCCTCTGGCTAAAGCTCCTCCGCAGCCAAGAGCTCCCATCGCTCCATCAGCTCCTCGAGTCTGGTTTCAATCGCTTTTTTCTCATTGTTCAACTCAATCAGCTTTTGGACATTTGTGAAGATCTCTTCCTTCGTAAGAAGCAGTTCGATCTCTTCATTCCGGGTTTCGAGGTTGTGAATCTCTTCCTCGGTTTTATTCAGCTCATTCTTCCTCTTTCTAAGTCTTGCCTGTTCTTCCTTCTGTTGCTGCCAGCTTAGCTTATTATCCCCGGCAGTATCGTCTCCGGCAGAGGACTTTGCTGTGCCGGTGTTCGATGCTTGGGATCCCCAGGACTGTGCAGCAGGAAAGGCTCCCGGCTTAAGGGAAGCGGAGGCGGATAGGTTATCGATGGATTTTCCCAGATAAGCAGCCTCCATCTCCGGTTTCTTCTCCAGGTAATAATCATAGTTTCCGATATAATTCAACAGGCTCTGTTCCGTGAGATCCAGGATCCTGGTAGCTGTTTTGTTGATAAAATAACGGTCGTGTGATACATAAAGGATGGTACCGCTGTAATGCTTCAGGGCATTCTCCAGAATCTCCTTCGAGGCGATATCCAGGTGGTTGGTCGGCTCATCGAGTATCAGGAGATTGGCCTCCGACAGCATGAGCTTTGCCAGAGAAACTCGCCCACGCTCACCTCCGCTGATATCCTTGATCCTCTTAAATACATCATCCTCTGTGAACAGGAAAGCAGCGAGAATATTACGGACTGCGGTATTATCCAGATGCGGATAAGCATCCTGCAGTTCATCAAATAAAGTCTTCTCCGGATCCAATACCTGATGCTCCTGATCGTAATAACCGATATGGACCTTGGTTCCCAGTTTCACCTCACCGGCATCTGCCTCAACCTGTCCGTTGATCATCTTTAATATCGTAGTCTTACCTGTTCCGTTATTTCCGATGATAGCAACCTTCTCACCGCGTTTTATCTCAAAGCTCAGATCGGAGAACAGCTTCAGACTGCCAAAGGATTTGGAAAGCCCGTTAACGCTCAGAACATCATTTCCGCTGACAACCCGGGGCTCCAAAGAAAAATGAATCTGACTGTTCTCCAGGGGTCTATCCAACCGTTCTATCTTATCCAGCATTTTCTCCCGGCTTTCAGCCCGTTTGATAGACTTCTCCCGGTTGAAGGAACGGAGCTTGGCGATGACCTCCTCCTGATGCTTGATTTCCTTCTGCTGGTTCAGATACTGCTTCAGCATTGCATTCCGCAGCATGGTTTTTTTCTCTGCATATAGGGAATAATTACCTTCATAGGATTGAGCCTTTGCGTGATCCAGCTCGATGACCTTCGATACGACCTTATCGAGAAAATACCGGTCATGGGATACGACTACAACGGCACCGTTATAATTTAGCAGAAAGGTTTCAAGCCATGCAATTGAGATCAGATCCAGATGATTGGTGGGCTCATCGAGCAGAATAATATCCGGCTTTGACAGCAGCAGCTTTCCGAGGGCAATCCTGGTTTTCTGACCTCCTGACAGGGTATTGACCTTCTTACTAAATTCATCCTCCTGAAAACCCAGACCCTTCAGGATGCCGATGACCTCGCTCCGGTAAGCATAGCCGTTCTTTACCTCGAATTCATGCATGAGACGGGTATAGGTGCTGAGCAGCTGCTCCAGCTTAGTACCCTCCGCATGCTTCATTTCCAGCTCCAGAGACCTTATTTTTTCATCCAATGTTATAATTTCCTGCTTTACGGTTAACATTTCTTCATAGATGGAATATTCGGAATTTAAATTCTGATGCTGGGCCAGGTAGCCGATGGTGCTACCCTTGGAGAGAATGATTTCTCCCTCATCAGCGGGTATTTCCCCGATGATGATCTTCAGCAGAGTGGATTTACCGGCCCCGTTAAGCCCGACAATTGCAGCCTTCTCCCTTTCGTTGATGTGGAAGGAAACTGCTCTTAATATCTCTGTGGTACCATAAGTTTTGCTAATGTTATTTACTGCTAAAATCATGTTAATAGTCAAGCCTTTCTTACAATTAATATAATGAATGGGAGAATATTTTTTCTCCCTCCGAAGGCATAGTTTTCTAACCTGGTGCATAATCTATTACATTTTAGCATAAGCAGTCCGGCAAGTAAAGGAAAGATAGATTGACTTATTATTAACAATTCAATATAATATGCTTATAAGTTATAAGGAGGTATTACCATTGTATAAAAAAGAAATATCAAAAGCAGTAATCAATCGATTACCCAGGTATTACCGCTATTTGGGAGACTTACTTGAGAAAGACGTCGTTCGTATCTCCTCTAAGGAATTAAGTGAGAAAATGAAGGTGACAGCCTCACAGATCAGGCAGGATCTGAATAATTTCGGTGGCTTCGGGCAACAGGGCTATGGATATAATGTGGAATATCTGCACTCTGAGATTGGTAAAATTCTTGGCTTGGATAAGAAATATAATGTGATTATAATTGGTGCCGGTAATCTGGGACAGGCCTTGGCAAATTATGTGGACTTTGAGCGGAGAGGCTTCATTATCAGTGGAATATTTGATGTAAATCCCCGTTTGATTGGTATATCCATCCGTGGGGTAGAGGTGCAGCTGATCGATAATCTGGAAGAATTCATTCGTTCGAATACTGTTGATATTGCAGCGATTACCGTACCGAAAACAAAGGCACCCCAGCTGGCTTCCGATCTGGCAAAGTGGGGGATTAAAGGAATCTGGAATTTTGCACCGACAGATCTGAATCTTCCGAAGGATATTACCGTAGAGAACGTACATCTGGCAGAAAGCCTGATGAAGCTGTCCTATCGGTTATCGGTAAAGGATATGGACGAGGATTAACGTTTGATACCCAGGGAAAGGCCGGTTGATGCAGATGGGAAAAAAGAAAAGTATTGATTTCAATACCGTTGTCAGAAATAAGAAGCTTCCCATCCTAACTCTGGATACCCGCTGGCATGAGCTGTTCCCGGAGGAGGCTAAGAACGCAAGAATTAAGGAGCTGGAACAGGAGGTTAACAACCTTCTTAAAAAGCAGGGAAAGCTGGTCAACGATATTAAGGATATGAAGAAGCTGAAGAACAGTCTGATTAAGGATATCGTTGTAAATATGGATATTGGAACGGATATTATCGGTAAGGCCAAGGAGAAGAAGCTGGATAAGAACAAGCAGTATATCAAGGAGCTGAACGATAAGATAGACCGGGCCATGGATGAGCTGGCGGATATGCCCTATCAGATTAAAGAAGTAAATGAAGTGCTGATGTCAGAGAGTATGAAGATATGCTATGACCGTCTGAGTGAGAATAAGCAGGCAATTTTAGAGATAGCAGATTGGATTGGGAAGGTTCGGGAGGAGCTTAAGCATAAGATTCTGGTAAAGCAGGATATGGAGCTTAATAATAACCGGATTTATACATATATGCATGATATACTGGGTGCTGAGCTGATGGAAGCCTTTGACCAGGAGCATAAGTCTGGTGTTGATAAGAAATGACAGGAGGATCCATCATAGGATAGAGGAAAGAGCGGTGCGAATATGATAACCGGAATTGGTTTGGACCTGATAGAAGTCAGCAGAGTCGTAAAGGCCTGTGAGAAGGAAGCTTTTCTCCGTAGATGCTTTACTGCCGATGAGATTGATTTATTTCACGGTGACCTAAGAAGGGCAGCAGATAATTTCGCGGTCAAGGAAGCAGTCGCCAAGATGTTCGGTACCGGCTTCAGAGGGATTCGTCTGCTCGATATTGAAGTGCTCCGTGACGATAACGGGAAGCCCTTTGTGAAGCTGTATGGGAAAGCACAGGAGCTTGCCAGGGTACAGCAAATTACAGCAATCCATGTATCGATATCCAATACGAAGGATTATGCGAATGCCTTTGCCATAGGTGAAAAGCTATCATAAGGAAGCTTCATTTCACGGGGTCACAAAAAAGGATGGGAATGCTATGAGGTATGCGTTAGATTCGGAAGGTATGAAACGGGTTGATAATTATACGACGGAGGAGATCGGGATACCGGCTCTTGTTCTGATGGAACGGGCGGCGCTGGAAACCGTGAACATAATGAAGAGAAACCTTCGTAAGGAGGACCGGATCTTAGTGGTATGCGGTCCGGGTAATAATGGCGGCGACGGAGTTGCAGCTGGCAGAATCCTGTTTTTACAGGGCTACCAGGTTGCGCTTCTTTTTATATGCGGAGAAGCCGGTTTCAGCAGCCAAATGAAGCTGCAGGCGTCAATAGCCGGGAAATTGGGGATGACGGTTGAAACCAGTAACAAGCTTGGTGAATATAATATTATTATTGATGCGATCTTCGGAGTCGGACTGTCAAGACCTGTGGACGGAGTTTATGAAGCTGTTATCAATGAGATTAACGGAAGTAATCACACGGTTTATTCGATTGATACCCCCTCAGGAATCTCGGCGGATAACGGGAGCATTCTGAAGGCTGCAGTCCGGGCTGACTATACAATTACCTTCGGGTATATGAAGAGGGGACTTCTTGTTTATCCCGGTGCCGCCTATGCCGGTGAAATTACAGTAGCAGAGATCGGTTTTCCTGAGATTGCATTACAGCGGGCTGAACCGGATACCTTCTACTTCGGAGTGGAAGACTTGATGGGACTTCCGGTCAGAAAAGCATATAGTCATAAGGGAACCTATGGAAGGGTTCTGGTAATCGCAGGAAGTAAAGGAATGGGCGGGGCTGCTTATCTGGCGGCAAAGGCCGCTTATCGAACGGGAGCAGGGCTTGTTGAGGTGCTTACCGCGTCCGATAACCGGACTATCCTGCAGACCTTACTTCCGGAGGCGATATTTACAGCCTATGATATGAATCAAAGACAGGAGTCCGAGCTTATGGAAGAGCTTCATGGCTCTATTCACTCGGCTACAGCTATCGTTATCGGACCAGGGCTGGGTAGAGAGAAGCGGACAGGGGAGCTTCTTGACCTGGTCCTTAGGCAGGCTAAGGTTCCGGTTGTATTTGATGCGGATGCACTGAATCTGTTGTCTGAGAGGCTTGACAGGGAGGGGTTACACCTTACCGAAGACAGACAGAAGCGGTTGATACAGATTCTTCCCGAGGCCTCCGTCTTAACTCCGCACCTGATGGAACTATCACGACTCACCGGAATTTCAACAAAGGTTATCTCGGATAATATCATTGACACTGCCGATCAATGTTCTTATAATAATAAGTTGATATATGCAATTAAGGATGCAAGGTCGATAGTAGCACAGGATGGCAGGAAATATATCAACCGGTCCGGCAATAACGGAATGGCTACCGGCGGAAGCGGAGATGTGCTGACCGGAATCATTGCAGCACTGATTGCACAGGGTTTATGCTCCTATGATGCCGCCTGCCTGGGTGTCTATCTCCATGGTTACGCAGGTGATGTGGCAGCTGAGGTGAAGGGGACCTATTCCCTGATAGCAGGAGACATTATTGATGCAATTGAGAAAGTATTGCAGAATAAGGAACAGCTTATGTAATAAGAAAACAGCAACTGCTCCCGGAAAGGCTGATTTTATGGATGAGGAATTAATAACAGGAAACGATAGCACGGTGAGTTATTACAGAGTGCAGGCAAGGGTTGATCTGAATGTAATCCGGCATAATCTGCGCGAGATTCGGAATAAGCTTCAGAAGGACACAAAGCTGATGGCCATCATTAAGGCAGATGCCTACGGACATGGTGCCGTACCGATTGCGAAGGCACTGGATGACGGCGAAGTTGATGCTTATGGTGTGGCAATTATCGAAGAAGCAGTAGAACTGAGGAAAGCCGGTATTAAGAAGCCAATTCTTGTTTTGGGATATACACCGAAGGAACAGTACAGCCTGGTGGTGGCATATGATGTTACACAGACCATATTCCAGTATGAGATGGCGGAGGCTCTATCCTATGAAGCATTACGTCAGGGTAAGACGGTTAAGATTCATATCAAACTGGATACGGGCATGAGCCGTATCGGTTATGCCGATACGAAGGAAAGTGTGGAGGAGATTAAGAGAATCACCCTGCTTAAGGGGATTGAAATAGAGGGGCTATTCACCCATTTTGCCAAGGCAGATGAAACGGATAAGACCAGTACCAGGGAGCAGCTGAACAGATTCCTGACCTTTTGCGAGGAGCTTAAGAAGGAGCATATTTGTATTCCAATCCGTCATGCCTCCAACAGTGCCGGAATAATCGATACCCCGGATGCCGAATTCAATATGGTCCGCTGCGGCATCGCAACCTATGGAATCTATCCGTCAGACGAAGTGGATCACAAGAAGGTTAACCTAATTCCTGCGATGGAGATTATCTCCCATGTCATCTATGTGAAGGACGTGGAAGAGGGTGTCGGGGTAAGCTACGGAGCAACCTTTATTACAAAGCGGAAAACCCGGATTGCTACGATACCGGTCGGTTACGCAGACGGTTATTCCAGGAATCTGTCGAATCTGGGTAAGGTTATCATCCGTGGACAGTATGCTCCGATCATCGGACGGATTTGCATGGATCAGTTCATGGTGGATGTAACCGACATTAAGGATATCCGGCAGGGGGATATCGTAACCCTGCTCGGAAGGGACGGGGAAGCCTGTATCAGCGTGGAGGAGCTGGCTATGTGGTCCCATTCGTTCCCCTATGAGCTGGTATGTACCGTGGGCAAGCGGATACCCAGAGTACATAATAAGCTGATGTGATGAAAAATTTATAACAGAGCTTTGGATTAGTTACCTTAATCAACACTTTATGGAATACACACGAAGAAAATGGCAATAATAAGGTTAAAGCCTAATATTGGAGTGTGAATAAAGTGGTTATTAAAAGAGGAGATATCTTTTATGCTGATTTAAGACCTGTGATAGGGTCGGAGCAGGGAGGTGTCAGGCCAGTGCTGATTGTTCAGAATGATACCGGTAATAAGCACAGCCCCACCGTAATCTGTGCAGCGATAACATCAAAAATGAATAAAGCAAAGCTACCCACCCATGTGGAGCTTGATGCTGATAAATATGGAATAGTTAAGGATTCGGTTATTTTACTGGAACAGGTAAGGACAATTGATAAATCAAGGTTAAAAGAAAAAGTCTGCCACCTTGACCGAGATGTATTAAAGAAAATTGATAAGGCGCTTATTATCAGCTTTTCTTTAGATACATATTTTAGATAAACCAGAAAAGGAGCTATTTTTACTATGGACGATAACGGTCCCATATCGGGAATCATTTTACTTCTTCTGTTAACCGTGATTTATGCGGTTACAACAGGAATGAAGTCGGCACTGGATAATATCAGTGAGAGCAGTATAAAAAAGAAGGGAGAGGCCGGTGATAAGAAGGCTGTCTCCTTGCTCAAGCTGATGGAGTGTCCGGACAGATATTATCATGCATTGGAGCTGCTGTTAAGCTTTTTGGGAATAATGGCCGGAATTATCTATGCCTCACATTTCTTGGATTGGATTGAGAACATCGGCAATAGCTACAGACCGGATATAGCCTACATAAAGCCCGTTTATTATTTTCTTTCCATAGTACCGGTGGTCTTCTTAATTAC